>JBKOXW010000066.1:0-7523 GCA_046744115.1 Actinomycetota bacterium
GCGAGCCCACCCCGCGGTGTCCGGCGTGGTGCTGGCCAGGGACCAGGCATTGCGACTCGGCAGCGACACATTCGGCAACCTTCTCGACGACTGACGGCGCCCGCACCCCGGGAGACCGACCGTGACCAACCTCGAACCGCCCGCCGACAGCGGGCCCACGTACACGCCGCCGTCGTGCGAGCGGATCGAGCAAGAGGCGGCGGACCGTCCGAAGTCACTGAAGCTGCTTCCCAAGATCACGGCCGACGCCGTGCGTCTGGTCTGGGCGGCTTCACCGGGGATGCTGACCGCCAGCATCGCGTTGAAACTGGTCAACGGCGCTGGCCTCGCTGTCGCGCTGGTGTTCGGCCGGGATCTGATCGAATCGGTCCTCACCGCCGACACCGGCGACGCCGCCCCGGGCATCGGCGTAGTGGCACCCCAGCTGGTCGCCGTGCTGTTGATCGTGGCGGCGCTGGGGCTGGTGACCGCGGCCGGACGTGAGGTGCGGGAGATCCTGTCGGAGACCACCGCCCGGCACGCCAAGCAGGCCATCCTCGACGTCGCCAACCGGGTCGAGCTCTCCGCTTACGAGACGCCCTCGTTCCTGGATCGTCTCGTCAGGGCGTCGTCCGGAGAACACCGGCCGATCCAGATGGTCGACGGGCTGATCGGCACCATCGGCGCGGTCGCCTCCATCGGCGGCATCATCGTGGCCCTGCTGGCCATCCAGCCGTGGCTGGTGCCGCTGCTGATCCTTGCCGGGCTTCCGTTGCTGGCTGGGGTGATGAAGGCCGGTCAGGCCATGTTCGGGTTCCACATGCGGATGACGCCGGTGACCCGCGCCCGCAACTACCTGTACGGGCTGCTCACCGAGAAGGACCCGGCCAAGGAGGTCCGCGCGTTCGGCCTCGCCGATTACCTGACCGGGCGACACACGGTGCTGTACGAGCAGCACATGAGGGAGCTGCGCAAGACCACGCGGACCCGGTTCCGCGTCGCGGTCGTCTCCACGCTAGGCCTGTCCGCTGTGCTGGGCGCCGGCATGGCCGGGCTGCTGGCGCTCGCGCTGTCCGGACAACTGGAGCTGGCCGACACCGCCACCGCCGCCGGAGCCCTGCTGATCCTCGGCGAACGCATCATGACCACGGTCACCAGCGTCGGGGACATGTACGAGGCCGGGCTGTTCGTCGAGGACTTCACCACCTTCCTCACCACCGCCCCCGCCACCCACGGCGCCACCGGCACCGCAGCCGCACCGGCCCGGTTCGACCGGATCACCGTCGACAACGTCACCTTCACCTACCCGGCCGGCACCGCCCCGGCGCTGCGCGAGGTGTCCCTGCAGATCGGCGCCGGACAGGTCGTGGCCCTGGTCGGGGAGAACGGCTCCGGGAAGACGACCCTGGCCAAGCTGCTCTCCCGGCTCTACCTTCCCGACTCCGGCGTCATCGCCTGGGACGGCGTCGACCTCGCCCACCTCGACCCCGACCAGGTGCACCGCCGCATCGCGGTCATCTTCCAAGACTTCGCCCGCTACGACCTGACCGCGCGGGAGAACATCGGCCTCGGCGCGCTCGACCACATCGACGACCTCGACGCGATCACCCGCGCCGCCCGCCACGCCGGAGCCGACCGCTACCTGGCCGCGCTACCCGCCGGGTACGAGACGATCCTCTCGCCCGAGTACGAGGGCGGGCGCGACCTGTCCGTCGGACAATGGCAGCGGGTCGCCCTCGCGCGGGCGTTCATCCGCGACGCGCCCCTGATCATCCTCGACGAGCCCACCGCGTCACTGGACCCGCGCGCCGAGCACGACCTGTTCACCCGGATCCGATCCCTGTACGCCGGTCACACCGTGCTGCTGATCTCCCACCGGTACAACACGGTCCGCGAGGCCGACCACATCTACCTCCTCGCCGGCGGACAGATCATCGAACACGGCAACCACGACCAGCTCATGCGCCACGGCGGCGTCTACGCCGAACTGTTCACCCTGCAGGCCGCCGCCTACACCGGTCCGCCCCGGCCGAACGGCGCCCCGGACCGCGGCCTCGACCCCATGCTCACGCCGATCCCACCCGGCGACCACGCCGCCGGCTGACCGAGGATCGGCCTGTGACGACGATTCTCGGCGTCGGGGACCGGGTCGCGGTCGCCGCCGTGGACGCGGTCCACGATGGCGACGTTTCCCGGCTGAGCCAGCTGCTGGCCGACCACCCGGACCTGGCCACCGCGCGACTCGGCGGCGATCGGCCGGGCGGAGGTGCAGCTCCTCTGCCAGGCCCGACCACCGCCACCCGCCGACGAACTCACCGGCGCGCCCCGGTGTGCCTGTCATGGCGGACAACAACCCACCGTCGAATACCTCCTCAGCCGCGGCGGCGACCTGAACTGGATCGGCTACGACGAGCTCACCCCGCTCGACGCCGCACGCCGCAGCGATGCCGACCACCTCGCCGACTGGCTTGTGTCACGCGGCGCCCGGACCGCCGCCGACCTCCGCCGCACCTAGGAGCTTCTTTGGAGCGCCCTTGTCATGAAGACGCTGTACGGGTCGGGCTGGTAGTCCGCGAACGGCTGGCAGTACTCGAACCCGAATTTCTCATACAGCTTCCGGGCAGGCAGGTAGAACTCGGCCGCGCCGGTCTCGAGGCGCAGCCGGGTGAACCCCATGCGCTTCACCTCGGTGATGATGTGCGCCAACAGCAGCGATGCGATCCCGCTCCGTTTGCGCGTCGGCGCGGTACGCATCGACTTCACCTCAGCGTGGCCCGCGTCGAGCCTCTTGATCGCACCGCAGCCCACCAGAGTGTCACCGTCCACCACCGACCAGAGCGTGATCTCGGGGTGCGGAGCCCGTCAAGATCGAGGGCGTTTGCTCTCCGGAGGGGTGATAGACCGCATCTCTTGGACGTGCTCGTCGAGGAACCTGGCGATCTCCGGGCTGGAGACGTCGTCGACTACGATCTTCATCTTGCTCGCTCTCCTCAAGGCGATGCCGCGGCTGCCACGCCACGTACCCTAGGGCTGCTTCGGGTTTGGGCTGCTCGCGGCGGTGCGTTCGACGAGTTTGCCATCGGCGAATCTCGGTCCGGCGGGACCACCATTACCGAGGCCGAGCCACGGCCCGAGCCGTGCCGGCGTTCGTGGCCGAAGATGAGCCACTTGTCGCCGAAGATCGCCTGTCCATCCAGAGTGGACGGATGTAGCCAGTCGGAGGATGGGCAAGAGCGACCGGTGGGTGAGCAGCGCTTAGGATGATGGTGTGGCGGGCGACTCCGAAGCTCTTCTCGTCGCGGCTCAGCGGGCTCTGGCAGCCGGTGAGTGGTCCACCGCCCGGAGCTCGTTTGAGGCGGCGCTGGAGGTCGAGGAGACGGCCGAGGCATTGCTCGGACTTGGCACCGCGCTGTGGTGGCTGCAAGAGACCGAGGCCTCGCTTGGCGTTCGCGAGCGTGCTTACGCCGCTTTTCGCCGCCGCCCCGACCCGTTCCAGGCTGCAATGACGGCGCTGCAGCTGGCGTCCCACTACGGCGGCAGCCTCGGCAACGGCGCCGCCGCGGGAGGCTGGCTGGAGCGCGGGGCGCGGCTGGTCGAGGAGTTCGAGCTGGCCCCCTTGGAGGGCTGGGTGCTGCTGGGTCGGGCCGCCTCGGCCTCCGCGGGCGGCGACCCGCAGGCGGGCGAGGGCTTCGCCCGGCAAGCGCGTGAGATCGCCCGCCGGTTCGGAGATGCCGACCTCGAGCTGTGTGCGCTGAGCCAGGTCGGCGGGGCGCTGGTCTTGATGGGCAGAGTGGCGGAAGGGGCGGTGTTGCTCGACGAGGCGATGGCCGGGGCGCTCGCGGGTGAGGGCGGACCCGAGACGGTGGTGCACACGAGCTGTGTGACGATCACGTGTTGCAGCCGCGCCGCCGAGCTCAAGCGAGCCTTCCAGTGGATTCGAGCCGCAGGTGAGTTCAACCGCCGCTACGGCTCGCCTCACCTCGACGCCGTATGCCGCACTGCCTACGGCGACGTCCTGCTCGCGACCGGCAGGTTGGCCGAGGCAGAGACCGAGCTGCAGGCCGCGCTCGAGAGGATGTCGACGACGGTCGAGCCATTGGTGCGCGTCGAGGCGTTGGCCAAGCTCGCCGAGCTGCGGCTGGTTCAAGGGCGGATCGAGGAGGCGGCGCGGCTGCTCGACGGATTCGAGGACCACGCGGTGACCGTCTACGCGGTTGCCTCGATCCGCCTGGCGCGTCGGGAGCTGAAGGTGGCTGCGTCGCTCCTCCACCGCCGGTTGCGCGAGATCGGTGAAGACGGTCTGGGATCGGCCCGTCTGCTGGAGCTGTTGACCGAGGTGGAGATCGACCAGGGCGCCACCGAGGCGGCAGTCACGCGGGCCCGGCGGCTCGCCGCGCTGGGCGCGACCGTGAGTTCTGACGTCATCGTCGCGCGCGGCGAGCGTGCGCTCGGGCGCGTCCTGGCCGCAATGGGTGAGCGCGACGGTGCGGTGCCTCACCTGGAACGGGCGCTCGAGGCGTTCGGACGTCTGGAACTGCCGCTCGAGGCGGGACGGACGCGCCTGCTGCTCGCACGCACGCTTGGCGAGTCCGAGCGTGAGGTCGCAATCGCCGAGGCGCGGAGCGCTCTGGCCTGTTTCGAGTCTCTCGGCGCCATCCGCGACGCCGACGCGGCGGCTGCCCTCCTTCGGAGCCTCGGCGTCAAGGCGGCTCGGTCGGGTTCGAGGGCGATCGGCATCCTGACCCAGCGCGAGCTCGAGGTGCTGGGGCTGCTGGCAGAGGGCCTCTCCAACCGAGAGATCGCGGACCGCCTCTTCCTCACTCGCAAGACAGTGGAGAACCACGTCGCCAGCGTGCTCTCGAAACTCGATCTGAACGGGCGCGCGCAGGCGGCGGCCTACGCGGTCCGGTACGTCGAGCGCCTCCCCCGGTAGCGCGAACTTCCACCACGACTTGGGTGTTTTCGCTCATGCCCGTGCGTTCGTCGCCGGCGACGGTGGGCGGCATGAGCGTGACCGACTGTGTCGTCGTGGGCGCCGGGCCGGCCGGACTCGCCGCGAGCGCCGCATTGAGCGAGCACGGCGTCGACCACCTGCTCCTGGAGCGGCGTCGCGTAGGCGAGACCTGGCGTACCCAGCGGTGGGATTCCTTCCGCCTGAACTCGCCGGGCTGGGCGAACCGGGTGCTCGGCGAGCAGGCGCCGTATGCGACTGGCCCGCAGGTCGTCGAGCTCCTCGAGGCGCTCGCCGCCGACAGGCCCATCAGGGACGGGACGGCCGTGCTCGGGCTGGTGCGTGCCAGCGCCGGATTCGCCCTCCATACGAGCGACGGCGACGTCCACTCGCGCAGCGTGGTCGTCGCCACCGGCGACGAGAACGTGCCCAAAGTACCGGCGCTGACCCGGATGTTCCCGGACAGGATCGCGCAGTACCACGTTGCCGACTACCGGGCGCCCGGGCAGTTGCCAACAGGGACGGTGCTCGTCGTGGGGAGCGCCCAGTCGGGCGGCCAGATCGCCAAAGACCTGTTGGCCGCTGGCCGGAAGGTCATCCTGGCCACGAGCTCGGTCGGCCGCGCGCCGACGCCGTACCGGGGCCGTGACACGCTCGAGTGGTTGCGCGACGGCGGGTTCTTCGACCAGCGGCCGCAGGACCTGCCGGACCCCTCGCTCATGCGCGAACCGCCGCCGCTCGTGGCGCCGGGTGGGCGCAGCCTGAGCCTGCAAGCGCTGGCCCGGGCGGGCGCCACACTGGCCGGACGTCTCGTCGAGGTCACCGGTGAGCAAGCCGTCTTCGACCGCAGCGCGAAGGCCAACGTGGCAGCGGGCGACGCATTCGCCGCGCGGGCTCGCGCGATGATCGACGAGATGATCCGGCGCCGGGGCCTCGACGCTCCGCCCGCCGAGCCCGATGACGCCGAGATCCCGGTCGACCTGGACCCGCCGCTGACACTCGACCTGCGGGCCCGCGAGGTCTCGAGCGTCGTGTGGTGCACGGGCTTCACCGGCGATTTCTCATGGTTGGACCCCGGGCTGGTCGACGGCGACGGTCTTCCACGACGGGACGCCGCCGCAGCGATCGCACCGGGCATCTGGTACATGGGGCTGCGCTGGCTCATCCGTCGCGGCTCCGGAGTCTTGTACGGCTTCCCCGCGGATGCCGCGGTCGTCGCCGAGGCGGTCCGGGCGTACCTGGGCCGATCAGCACCTCGTCGCGAGGGCTCCGGTCACGGTCTGGTTCGCCCTCGTTGAGACCCGAACTCGCCAGCACAGCCGGATGTAATACTGCTGACCCACATTCCCGCTCTACCTTCGACTGGCAGGACAATGCGCTGCGAAGAGCGCCTTTGTCCCAGAGGCGAGGTCGTAATGGCCGCGGCACGAATCCTCGTCGTCGGGGCCGGCATAGCCGGCCTCGCGGTCGCTCGGGCGCTCGCCCGCGCCGGCTTCTCGGCCGAGGTCGCCGAGCGCGAGCCCATGTGGGGCGAGGCGGGCACGGGCATCTACCTGCCCGGGAACGCCGCCCGCGCGCTCCGCGCGTTGGGTCTCGAACAGGCAGTCTTGGACAAAGGGGTCGTAGTTCCTCGGCAGCGCGTCAGCGACGACCGCGGCCGGCTGCTGGTCGAGGTCGATCTCGCCGCGCTGTGGGACGGGGTCGGACCCTGCCTGGCGCTCCATCGTGCCGACCTCCATGCAGTGCTGCTCGACGGGGCTCGCGACGTGCCCATCCGGATGGGAGCCGACGTGCGCGAGCTCAGGGAGCGAGACGGCGCGATCTCGGTGGAATGCGGCGACGGAACGGCGGGCGAGTACGACCTCGTGATCGGCGCGGACGGAATCCGCAGCACGGTGCGCCGGCTCGCCTTCGGCGGCGACGCGACCGCCCAGCCCGTAGGACAGGTGGGATGGCGCTTCGTCACCGCCTGTCCGCCCGAGATCACGACCTGGTCGGTGATGCTAGGCCACCGTACGGCCGTCCTCACCATCCCGATCGGGAACGGCCGCGTGTACTGCTACTGCGACGTCCTGTCGCCCGCCGGCGAGGATCGGCACGAGGATCTCGGCCGGCTCTTCGCCGGATACGCGGCGCCCGTGCGTGAGCTGCTCGACTCGATACCTGATCGCGAGCTCGTGCACCGCTCGACGATCGAGGAGGTCGCGGTCGACTCGTGGGTGCGCGGGCCGGTGGTGCTCGTCGGAGACGCGGCGCATGCGACCTCGCCCAACATGGCCGAGGGCGCCGCGATGGCGCTGGAAGACGCGCTCGTGCTCACCGAGTGCCTGCGTGGGCTGGAGACGATCCCCGACGCACTGTCGGCGTTCGAGGCCCGCCGCCGCCCGCGAACGGACTGGGTCCGCGCGCAGACGCATCGCCGTGACCGAACTCGCTACCTACCCGCTGTGGCCCGAAACGCGGTCCTGCGTGCCTTCGGTCGAAGGATCTTCCGATCGAATTATCGACCTCTGCTCGACGAGGCCTAGTACGCCCTACGCGGCGCTTCCCGTGGTCGCTACTTCTCGTAGTTGATCAACGCCGGTCTGTCCTT
>JBKOXW010000073.1:0-15420 GCA_046744115.1 Actinomycetota bacterium
ATGCCGAACGTGCCGGCCAGCACTGGCCGCGTCGTGAACACGACGCCGACCGTACCGTTTGCCGATGAGCCCGCCGCCGCGCCCGGTCCTGGTCGACTGCGACCCGGGCATCGACGACGCGGTGGCGTTGCTGCTCGCGTGCGCGAGCCCGGAGATCGCGCTGCTCGCGGTGACGACCGCGTACGGCAACGCGTCGCTGGGGCAGACCACCCGCAACGCACTCGGCGTGCTCGCCCTGGCCGGGCGGGCGGACGTACCGGTGGCGGCCGGCGCGGATCGCCCGCTGGCCGGCTCGCCACCGCCCGCGAGTAGCCGGCACGGGCCGAACGGGGTCGGCGGCGTGTCGCTGCCGGAGCCGGCTCGGCCCGCCGACCGCCGGCGCGCCGTGGACCTGATCGCGGCGGTCGTGCAGGAGGCGCCGGCGCCGGTCACGCTGGTCGCCATCGGCCCGCTGACCAACGTCGCGCTGCTGTACGCCCTGCGACCGGACGTGGCCGGGCGGCTGTGGCGGGTGGTCGTGCTGGGTGGCGCCGGCGTGCGCGCAGGCGCCGGTGCCGGTTCGGTGGCCGAGACCAATGTCCGGGCCGATCCGGACGCTGCGCACCGCGTGCTGGTCGCGCCCGGCCTGGACCGCCCGGTGCCGACCGTGCTCGTCGGTGTGGACGTGTCCCGGACGGCGGCGCTGCGGCTGAGCGACGTGGCCCGGCTGCGCCGCGGCGGGCGGATCGCCGGCACCGCCGCGGCGATGCTCGACTACTACGCCACCCAACAGGCTCTGCCGGAACGCGCTGTCGCGGTACACGACGCGGTCGCAGTGGCCGAGGCGATCCGGCCCGGGCTGGTCCGGACCGAGGCGCACCCACTGACGGTCGACCGTACGGATGGCCCGCGGCGCGGCGTCGTCGCGGTCGTCGCCGGTAGTGCCGGGGTCCCGATCGACGTCGCCGTGTCGGCCGACGGGCGGGCCATCGCCGACCTGATCACCAGCCGCCTTGTGCACTCGCCAACCGCGTACCGGCCATTTGGGTGAAACATCAAGACGGCCTTATGGTGTGCCTCGCTAGGCCCTTCGCATTGATGCCGATCTGCATCACACTAGGCGCGGAAGGGACGGGCAGGAGGTACTAGGTGGGCGACGGGGCTCCGGCGGCGATGAGGCCGGCGACATGGCGTTCGCTGTTCGCTGTCAAGGAGTTCCGTTCCCTCTGGGTGGCGCAGGCCGTCTCGCTCACCGGTGACCAGCTGGCCAGGGTCGCCGTCGCGGTGCTGGTCTTCGACCGCACCGACTCCGCCCTGCTGACCGCGGCCGTCTACGCGATCACGTACCTGCCCTGGCTGATCGGCGGGCCGCTGCTCGGCGGCCTGGCAGACCGGTACCCGCGCCGCACCGTCATGGTGGTCTGCAACATGTGCAGCGCCGCGCTGGTCGCCCTCATGGCGGTTCCGTCCGTGCCGCTACCGGTGCTGTGCGTGCTGCTGTTCATCATCGTGCTGCTGGAGTCGCCGTTCACGGCCGCCCGCGCTGCGCTCATGGTGGACGTGCTGCCCGACGACCGGTACGTGCTCGCCACCGCGATCAACAACCTGACCATTCAGGGCGCTCAGGTCTTCGGCTTCGCGGCGGGCGGTGTCCTCGTCGCCGCGATCGGCTCCCGGCAGGCCCTGCTGGTCGACGCGGCCACGTTTCTATTCTCCGCGATCCTGCTCCGCCTGACCGTGCGTAACCGGCCGGCCGCCGACGCGCGCGCCGCGGGGGAGGAGGGCATGCGCGCTTGGGGGAGCCGGATCGCGGCCGGATCGCGGCTGGTGTTCGGCGATCCCCGGCTGCGTGGCCTGCTCGTGCTCGCCTGGCTGGCGGCGTTCTATGTGGTGCCGGAGGGTCTGGCCGCGCCGTACGCGGACGAGTTCGACGGCTCGGCCGTCGTGGTCGGGCTGATCCTGGCGGCGCAGCCCACCGGCGCGGTGCTCGGTGGGCTGGTGCTGAGCCGGCTCGTCCCGCCGGCTCGGCGGCTGGTGCTGCTGGTCCCGCTGTGCGTCGTGTCGTGCGCGCCGCTGATCCTGTGCGCGCTCCAGCCCAGCCTGGAGGTCACACTGGTGCTGCTGGCGCTGTCCGGTCTCGGTGCTAGCTACCAGCTCGTCGCGAACGCGGTGTTCATGCAGACCGTGCCGCAGAAGTGGCGCGGCCAGGCCTTCGGGCTCGCCTCCGCAGGTCTGGTCGCCGGCCAGGGCATCAGCCTGGTGCTGGCCGGCGCGATCGCGGAGTTCATCTCTCCGCCGCTCGTCGTGGCCGGCGCTGGGCTGCTCGGCACGGTTGTCGCGCTCGGCTTCGCCGGAATCGGACGACGGCTTGCCAGCCCGGCACCTGCCACCGCGTACTGAGCCGGTCGCCGTCCGCGCATCACCGACCCGCTCAGTCCCGCTTTGCGTCGCATGTCACGCACAGTTGCGCTTTCCGGCGGATACTCCGCCGAACGAGTGCTGCCTTAGGCTGATCGGCGTACACATGGAGCGGTTTGCCCTGCCCACCTGCTTCGTTCGCGCCGAAGGGGGGTGAGGTCGTGCGTCTCGACGCTACCCACTGGGGTTAACAGGCAGACCCACTGGACGAGACCACACGAGGGGCGGTGATTACGGTGCGTCTCGACGCTACGCATTGGGGCTGATAGTTCCCCCGCCGCGCTGCTCGCTCGCAGGAACCACGAACGGGCGATCCCTGGTCGAACGCTTGGGCTGGGCCGTACTTGGACAGTTACGATCGGCGGACAGGCGGCGTGGGAGCGGGTGTGAGCGGCGGACCATCGACCATGCAACGGGGCGGGTTGCCCCGTTCTCTTGTGTTGGTGGTTCGGTTCCTCGGGTTGGCTGCGGTCGCCTGTCTGCTGCTGAGTGGTGTCTTCGCCGTGCTCGGACCCTGGCCGATCTGGTGGCATTTCGCGCTCGCCGCGGGGCTGTTCGCCGCTGGGAGCCTTGCCGCGTTCTCCACCCGAGTCGGCAGCCAGCGCGTGCTCTTCGTGTGGACAGACTCTGCCGTTGTCGTTGCGCTGGTTCTGCTCCCTCCGGCCTGGGTCGTGCTTGCTGTCGCAATTGGCGCCGTGGTCGGCGTCCGAAGCCGGGATCGCATCAAGACGATCTACAACGTGGCCATGGACACGGTGGCGGCCGCGCTCGTCGCCGGATTCGTGGCGCTGGTCGTGCACGGCCCGATCGACGTCGAGTCACTTAATGAGATTCTGATCGCCGTCCTGGCTGCGTGGCTGTACGGCTCCGTGACCACACTGGGAACGGCGGTGGCGGTCGGGCTGTCTCAGCAGCGCTCCATCGCGCACGTCTACCGATCGTCGCTCGGCACGGACCTGATCGGCCAGGCCGGCAACCTTGCTGCCACGGTCGCGGTGCTGCTGCTGATGCGTTTCGACCCGCGCATGCTCGTCGTGCTCCTACCGCTCCTGCTCTGCCTGCGTCAGGCCTACTTGGGTCGGCTGCGCAGTCGGGAGGAACGCGAGTCCTGGCAGGGTCTGATGATCGCGACCCGCGAGCTGTCGGACCTTGACGAGAACATCGTGCTGAGTCGTGCCGTAACGCTTGCCGCTCGCCTGTTCTCCGCGGACGTGGTCGAGATCGCCCTTGCCGACGGCGGGCTGGTCCGCGGCACCGAGCAAGGCGTGACCTTCCGCGGCTCCGCGGACGCGGCACCACTCGAGCCAGCCGCGGCCACGGCCGAGCGGCCCCTTGGCCCGCACAGCACCGCTGTCGGAACGCTGCGTTTGCGCTTCCGTGGCGATGTGAGACTGAGTGACCGAGAGCAGGCCATGCTCAGTGCGGTCGCCGCCGAACTCCATTCGGCTCTGGTCAACGCGGCCCAGCACGCCACCGCGCGGTTCGAGGCGACGCATGATCCGCTGACCGGCTTGCTCAACCGGGCGGGACTGCTGGAGGAGGGGCGGGCGCCGCTGGCCGAGGCGGCGGAGCACGGCGTGGACGCCGCGGTCGTGCTGGTGGACCTGTCGGGCTTCCGGGAGATCCTGGACACGGTCGGGCACGCGGCGGGGGAGGCGGTGCTGCGGCACACCGCGCATCGGCTGTCCGCCGCGGCGATGCCGGGCGAGCTGGTCGCCCGGCTGGACAGCGACGACTTCATCGTGCTGCTGCCCCGGCTGACCGATCCGGTGCAGGCGCACCACCGCGCGGACGCGCTGCTCGGCGCGCTGGCCACGCCGACCGAGATCTCCGGCGCGACGCTGTCGGTCAGCGGCGTGGCCGGGATCGCGTACGCGGTCCGCGGCTTGATGGATCTTGACGAGCTGATGCGCCAGGCCGGGGTCGCCGTGCACGCGGTGCGTGGATCGGGCGGCCGGATCGACTTCTACGCGCCGGAGCGTGACGCGGGCAGCGTCAGCCGGCTGGTCATGGCGAGCGAGCTGCGCGCGGCGCTACGCGGCGTGGACGAGATGGAGCTGCTCTACCAGCCGATCATCGACCTGCATAGCGGCGAGGCGATCTCGGCCGAGGCGCTGGTCCGGTGGAACCATCCGGTACGCGGTCAGCTCCTGCCCGACGAGTTCCTGCCGGTGGTGGAGCACGCGGGGCTGCTCCCGGACCTGACCCGCCGCGTGCTCGACCTGGCGCTCACCGACGCGTCCGAGTGGGCCCGGCACGGCATCTTCGTTCCCGTCGCGATCAACGTGTCCCCGCGTACGCTGCTCGACCGCGAGTTCCCGGGCCAGGTCGCGGCGGCGCTGTCGCGGCATCGGATGCCGGCCGGCCGGGTCACCTTGGAGATCATCGAGACGTCCGTGCTCAGCCACCTGCAGGTGGTCGACCAGGTGCTGGACGAACTCCGCGACCTCGGCGTGCGGCTGTCGCTGGACGGCTTCGGCACCGGCTGGAGCTCGCTCAGCCACCTCGCCCGCGTGCCGGTGCGCGAGGTCAAGCTGGCCGCCACGTTCACCGAGGCGCTGCTGAGCTCGCCGCAGGCCGAGGCGGTGGTCCGCGGGACTCTGGAGATCGCCCGCGCGCTCGACCTGCGGGTGGTCGCCGAGGGCGTGACGAACGCGATCCAGCGCGCCGCGCTGCTCTCCCTCGGCTGCCACGCCGGCCAGGGCATGTTTTTCTTCCCGCCGCTGAACGCGCAGCGCATCAGCGCGGCGCTGTGGAGCTCGGCCGTTCGCGCGGTGCAGGGGCCGGAGGGCGCGGACATCATCCCCCTGTCGCAGCGACGCCCCGGCGCCCGCGGCCGGGAGTAACCGCCGCGCCCACGCGACGACCGGCGGCGTTGCCACCCCACGAAGACGCTTCGCGTCTCCGCGGGGACCCCGAAAGAACGTCGTCGTCGCCGGTAGCTCTCCTACCGGCTTCCTCCTCGGCCTTGCCAGATCGCCGCGTGGATCGCGGCGGTCCGCGCCGCTACCGGTCGGGCTCGGCCGCGGCTCGGGCGATGATCGCGGCGGTGTCCAGGCCGAGCGGGAGCGTGCCGAGCACCTGACCCCAGTCGCCGTCCAGGCGGCTGGCACAGAACGCGTCCGCGACGTACCCCGGCGCATGCCGGACCAGCAGCGATCCCTGCAGGCAGAGCGCCATCAGCGACGCGATCCGGCGGGCCCGCGCCTCCAGGTCACGCGGGTCGGCCAGCTCGGCGCGCAGCCGCTTCACCGCGCCGTCGAGCCGATCGTCGGCGCCAACAGCCGGTTCGACCTCGGCGAGGAACGCTGCCACCGACTCCGGCCGCCGGCCCATCGCGCGGAGCACGTCGAGCGCGATGACGTTCCCCGAGCCTTCCCAGATCGAGTTCAGCGGCGCCTCCCGGTACAGCCGGGGCATGCCGCTCTCCTCGACGTACCCGTTGCCACCCAGGCACTCCAGCGCCTCGCCGATAACCGCGGGCGACCGCTTGCACACCCAGAACTTGCCCACCGCCGTGGCCAGCCGGCCGAAGTCCGTCTCCCCGGCGTCCACCGCCGCGGCGAGGCGGACCATCAGTGCGGTCGCCGCCTCGCTCTCCACCGCCAGATCGGCCAGCACCTCCCGCATCAGCGGCTGGTCCCGGAGCGGGCTGCCGAACGCGCGCCGGTGGGTGGCGTGGTGGATCGCCTGTACGACCGCCGCCCGCAGCCCGGCCGCGCTGCCGATCACGCAGTCGAGCCGGGTCATCGTGACCATCTCGATGATCGTCGGCACGCCGCGGCCCTCGGCGCCGACCCGCCAGCCCACCGTGTCCTCGAACTCGACCTCGGACGACGCGTTCGAGCGGTTGCCTAGCTTGTCCTTCAGCCGCTGCAGCCGGAACGGGTTCCGCGTCCCGTCCGGGAGCACCCGCGGCACCAGAAAGCAGGTCAGGCCCTCGCCCGCCTGGGCAAGCACCAGGAACAGGTCGCACATCGGCGCCGAGCAGAACCACTTGTGCCCGGTCAGCCGGTAGCTGCCGTCGCCGACCGGCACCGCCCGCGTGGTATTCGCTCGCACGTCCGAGCCGCCCTGCTTCTCGGTCATCGCCATGCCGGCGAGCAGCCCCGCCTTGCCGGCCGGCGGCCGCAGCCCAGGGTCGTACGCGGTCGCGGTCAGTCCCGGCTCGTACGTCGCCGCCAGATCGGGCTCGGCCCGCAACGCGGGCAGCACCGCGTACGTCATCGACACCGGGCAGCCGTGACCGGCCTCCACCTGCGACCAGACGTAGAAGCCGGCCGCGCGGCCGAGGTGCGCGGCCGGCTCGCCGGAGACCCACGGCGTCGCGTGCAGCCCGTGCCCGACTGCCACCCGCATCAGCTCGTGCCAGGCGGGGTGGAAGTCGACCTCGTCGATGCGGTGGCCGTACCGGTCGTGGATGCGCAGCACCGGCGGGTACGCGTTCGCCTCGACACCCCAGCGCTGCGCCTGCTCGCTCCCGGCCAGGAGGCCCAGCGTGGGCAGCGCGCCGGAGGCCATCCCGCCGCCGTGCCGGCGCACGCCTTCGACCAGCGCCGCGTCGCCGCCGTAGACGTCGTGGCCGACCAGCGGCGGCGGCTGGTTGGTCACCTCATGCGTGGCCATGATCCCGGCGCCTCCTCGCGGGCCAGGGCGAGCTGGTTGACGTCGAGGTAGCCGACCCGGAAGCCGGCCTCGCAGTAGGCCAGGTAGTACTCCCACATCCGGCGGAACACCCCGTCGAAGCCGAGCCGGCGCGCGTCCTCCCAGCGGCTGAGGAACCTCTCGCGCCACTGCCGCAACGTCTCCGCGTAGTGCTGGCCGAGCTCCCGGCGGCTGACCAGGCGCAGCGACGTGTGCTCCCGGAGCGTGTCCTCGATCGCCCGCAGCGACGGGATCGTCCCGCCCGGGAAGATGTACTTGTGCACCCAGGTGTACGCCCGGCGGGTCGCCAGCATCCGGTCGTGCGCCATCGTGATGGCCTGCAGGGCCACCCGCCCGCCGGGCGCGAGGAGCCGGTCGAGGGTGCGGAAGAAGGCCGGCCAGTACCGGTCGCCGACGGCCTCGATCATCTCGACGCTGACCACTGCGCCGTACCGGCCCTGCGCGTCGCGGTAGTCCTCGAGCAGCACCCGGACCCGGTCGGCCACGCCGGCCTCGGCGATCCGCGCCTCGGCGAGCCGGCGCTGCTCGGCCGAGATCGTCAGGCTGGTGACCCGCGCGCCGCGCTCCGCGGCCCGGATCGCGAGAGCACCCCAGCCGGTACCGATCTCCACCACCGACGAGCCGTCCCGCACGCGCGCCAGGTCGAGGATGCTGTCGATCTTGCGCCGCTGCGCGTCGGTCAGCGTGTCCCCGTCGGCGAACAGCGCCGACGAGTACGTCATCGTGTCGTCCAGGAACAACGCGAACAGCTCGTTGGACAGGTCGTAGTGGCGGGAGATGTTCTCCCGCGCGCCCGCTCGGTCGGCGTCCTCGGCGTGCGGCTGGCGGGCGTCGTACCACCGGCGCAGCCATTGCAACGGCCGCGGCACCAGCCTGGTCAGCCGGGCCGCGAACGTGGTGAGCACCCGGGCCAGGTCGTCCGCGGTCCACGCGCCGACCATGTACGCCTCGCCGAAACCGACATTGCCGCCCGCGCCGAGGCGGCGGAAGAACTCCCGCTCGCGCACGATCCGCATCACCGGCGCGTCCGGCCCGCCGTGGCCGAGCACCCGACCGTTCGGCAGGAGCACCCGCAGGTCCAGCCGGCGCACCGCGCGCCGGAACACCATCCGCGCCATCGCCGCGCGCATCCGCGCCCGTGGCACGACGTCGAGGCCGGGCCAGCGGCCCTGACTCGGCAGCGGAAGATCGAACTCGCGGTCGGCGCGCACGGTGACGGGCACGCCTCGACGGTAGCGGACGAGCCGGCCGGTACCCGGGTCCGCTACCCGCTAACGTCGTCGGCCGTGGACGTCGACGTGCTGGGCTCGATCGAGCGGCGGGTGCTGTGGCTCGCCATCTCGATCGTCCATCACGCCAACCACGTCCGGCCGAATACGAGCGGCATCAAGGTCGGCGGCCACCAAGCCTCCAGCGCGTCGATGGTGAGCATCATGACCGCGCTGTGGTTCGGCGCGCTGACCGCCGAGGACCGGGTCTCGGTCAAGCCGCACGCCTCGCCGGTGCTGCACGCGATCAACTACCTGCTCGGCGACCTCGACGAGTCGTACTTGCCGACGCTGCGCTCGTACCGCGGGCTGCAGAGCTACCCAAGCCGGACGAAGGACCCGGACACCGTCGACTACTCGACCGGCTCGGTCGGCATCGGCGCGACCGCTCCGATCTGGGGCGCGTTGGCGAAGCGGTACGTCGAGCGCCACTTCGGCACGGTGCCCGCCGGCGGCCGGCAGATCGCCCTGCTCGGCGACGCGGAGCTGGACGAGGGCGCGTGCTGGGAGGCGATCATCGACCCGACGGTCGGCCAGCTCGGCGAGCTGCTGTGGGTGGTCGACCTCAACCGCCAGTCGCTGGACCGGGTGGTGCCGCACATCGCCGCGACGAAGCTCGCCGGCATGTTCGACGCCGCCGGCTGGCGGGTGATCACCCTGAAGTACGGCCCGCTGCTGCGGGCACTGTTCGCCGAGCCGGGCGGGGAGGCGCTGCGGGAGCGGATCGACGCGATGGGCAATCCGGAGTACCAGCGACTGCTTCGGGCCGGTCCGGGCGAGCTGCGCGACCGGCTGCCCGGCGAGGGTGCCCTGCGCGAGCCGATCGGCAAGCTGCTCGCCCGCCTCGACGACGACCTGCTCCGGGCGGCGATCCGCGATCTCGGCGGGCACGACCTGGGGCGGCTGGTGCGTGTGCTGGCCCCTTCGCGGGACGAGCGGCCGGCGCAGCCGACCGTCGTCCTGGCGTACACGATCAAGGGGTACGGGCTGCCGACCGAGGGTCACCCGCAGAACCACTCCGCGTTGCTCACCCCGGCCCAGTACGCCGAGCTGGCCGTGCGCCTCGGCGCCTGCGCCGAGCAGCCGTGGGCCGGGTTCGCCGAGGGCAGCCCGGAGGCAGCGCTCTGCGAGCGCGCGGCGCGGCGGCTGGCCCGGCCCCGGGTCCGGCTCACCCCGCCGCCGCCCGTCCCGGCCGACTTCGGCCGGTCGCACCGCGGCTCGGCGTCGACGCAGGCCACGCTCGGCCGGCTGCTGCTCGACCTGAGCCGGCAGGCGCCCGAGGTGGCCGCCCGGGTCGTGACGGTCTCGCCGGACGTGGCGTCGTCGACCAACCTGGCCGGCTGGCTGAACAAGGTCGGCGTGTTCGCCGTCGAGCAGCGGCCGGACTGGTTCGCCGACGACGAGGACACGGTGCTGCACTGGCGCGAGCACCCGCTGGGGCAGCACGTCGAGCTCGGCATCGCCGAGGTCAATCTCGTCGGCGTGCTCGGCGAGCTCGGCGCGACCTGGTCGCGGTGGGGGCAGCCGCTGCTGCCGATCGGCACGCTGTACGACCCGTTCCTGGCCCGGGCGCTGGAGCCGTGGGCGTACGGGGTCTACGCCGGCGGTCAGTCCATCCTCGTCGGCACCCCGTCAGGCGTGACGCTCGCGCCCGAGGGCGGCGCGCATCAGTCAATCGTCACGCCGTCGGTCGGGCTGGAGCAGCCGGGCGTGGTGGCGTACGAGCCGGCGTTCGGCCAGGACCTGGAGTGGATCCTGCTGCACTGCCTGTCGCTGCTCGGCCGGCCCGGCGGCTGCTCGGCGTACCTTCGGCTGTCCACGCGGCCGCTGGAGCAGTCGGTGGCGGCGGTGCCGCCGGTGGCGGACGCCGCCGAGCGGGAGCGGCGGCGGTCGCAGGTGGTGCGCGGGGCGTACGTGCTGCGCGAGCCGGCCGCCGGCGCGACCGCCACCGTCACGCTCGCCGCCATGGGCGCGGTGGTGCCGGAGGCGCTGGCGGCCGCGGCCGAGCTGGACCGGCTCGGTGCGCCCGCCCGGGTGGTGTGCGTGACGAGCGCCGACCTGCTCTTCCGCGCGCAGCGGGCCCGGGTCGGGCTCGCCGTGGACGACCCGCTCGCCGACGAGTCGATCCTGGCCGAGGCGTTCCCGGCGCCGCTGCCACTGGTGACCGTCGTCGACGGCCACCCGCACACGCTGGCGTTCCTCGGCGGCGTGCACGGCACGGCGGTCTCCGCGCTGGGCGTGACGGAGTTCGGCCAGTCCGGCGACATCGCCGATGTGTATCGGCTGCACGGGCTCGACACCCGCACCATCGTCGAGGCCGCGCTCGACCTCGTGGACTAGCCCGTGGACTAGGTGCGCTCCGGCTCCGCGGTCCGCTCGGCCGGTCGCTCGTCCACCGGCTGGCGGGCAAGCTCGATCTCGGCGTTCAGCTCGGCGCCGAACAGGATCGCGCAGTTCGTGATCCACAGCCACACCAGGAAGATGATCGCCGCGGCGAGCGAGCCGTACGTCTTGTTGTACGAGCCGAAGTTCGACACGTACAGCGCGAACAGCGCCGACGCCACCACCCAGGTGACCAGCGCGACGACGCTGCCGAGGGTGAACCAGCGGAAGCGGGGGTGCCGGACGTCCGGCGCGATGTGGTATAGGCCGGAGATCATCAGGCTGACGATGACGATGATGACCGGCCACTTCACCCAGTTCCACACGGTGACCGCGGTCTCGCCCAGGCCGACGGCGTCCCCGATCGCCTCGGCCACCGGCCCGCTCACCACGAGGCCAAGCGTGATCATCGCGACCAGCAGGGTCACTACGATCGTGACCAGGATCTGCAGCGGCCGGAGGAGGTAGAACCTGCGGTGCTCCTCGACCTCGTAGATCGCGTTCGACGCGCGCATGAACGCGCCGACGTAGCCGGACGCCGACCACAGCGCGCCGAGGAGGCCGAGCCCGAGGAAGCTGCCGGCGGCCCGGCTCTCCACGACGTCGCGCACCGGTCCCTCCAGCGTCTCGGCGACGTCCTCGGGGACGATCTGCCGGACGACGTCCAGGATCGTCTCGACCGACTCCTCGCCCTGCCCGAAGAGGCTGAGCAACGAGACGAGCACGATCGCGCCGGGGAACAGCGACAGCAGCCCGTAGTACGTCAACGCGGCCGCCCAGTCCGTGCAGTTGTCCTTCTTGAACCCGATGAAGGCGCGCTTCGCGACGTCGCGGCTCAGCATGGTGGTGCTCCCGTCTCGCGGGGCCGGCATACCCACCGTGCGGGACCGTACGCTGGTTGCATGCTGTTCTCTCGCGCGAAGACTCAGATGGTCGAGCCGGAGCGGGCGCTGCCCGGACGCGACTCGTCCCCGTTCCCGGTGCCGGAGACGCACTTCGTCAACGGCCATCGCATCATGCCGCAGTTCCCGGAGGGGATGCGGACCGCGGTGTTCGGCCTCGGCTGCTTCTGGGGCGCCGAGCGGGAGTTCTGGCAGACGGCGGGGGTGTGGTCGACCGCGGTCGGCTACGCCGGCGGCTACACGCCGCACCCGACGTACGAGGAGGTCTGCTCCGGGCTGACCGGGCACACCGAGGCGGTGCTGGTGGTCTACGACCCGGCACTGGTGACGTACGAGTCCCTTCTGAAGGTCTTCTGGGAGGCGCACGACCCGACCCAGGGCATGCGGCAGGGCAACGACGTCGGCACCCAGTACCGCTCGGCGATCTACACCGCCGACGACGCCCAGCGCGCCGCCGCCGAGCGCTCCCGCGCCGCCTACGTCGACCGCCTGGCCGCCGCCGGCTACGGCGCCATCACCACCGAGATCGCCCCGGCCGGCCCGTTCTACTACGCCGAGGGCTACCACCAGCAGTACCTGGCCAAGAACCCCAACGGCTACTGCGGCCTCGGCGGTACCGGGGTTTCCTGTCCCGTCGGCATCGACGTGTGAGTCTGAGGCTGTCGAACCACTAGCGGTGGCGGAAGCCGTCGAGGAAGCGGCGGAAGACGCCGCCGGGTCGGGGCAGGGCGGGACCCGGTGGCGGCGCGGTGGCGCGCTGTCGAGCGACGGGCCGGTCGTAGTCGGTCCGCAGGATCGCATCGACGATCTGGCTATCGTCGAAGTCCTCGGACCCGTCGATCGACGGCATGTACCCGACGAGCATCCCGTTGCGCATCACTTGGGCCTCGAGCCCGGCGCTCCCGTCGGTATCCCAGATCGCCTCGCGGCCGTCCGGCAGCGACAGGCGGACGCCGAACTGGTACACGCCCGCCTTCGCCATGTGCGCATCGACGCCGCGATCACGGAGCGCGTCGGCAACCCTTCGGGCCTGGTTCTCTTCCACCCCATCCAGGTTACCGATGGCTACGAACAGGCCTTCTGCAGCGGTTCCCCGGCCTTCGGCAGCCGGCCGGTGTCTCCGCCCTCCTCGCCACGCCTCAGTTCGCTGGCGAACGTCTCGAAGAGCGCTGCGACCTTGTTGATCTCCGCCTCGATCGGCGTGCCGGCCCCGACCTTCCGCAGCTTGACCGCGCCCTCGGCGTAGACCTTCGCCGCGAAGGGGAAGTCGTTCGGATGATCGAAGAGTTGCTGGATCGTGTCTTCGATCGCGCTTGCTGCAGCCCGGCAGGCGCTGCGCAGATCCCCAGCCGCGTCGCTGGGCGTGGTGGTCGTGGGGATTGGCGCCGCGGTGGTGGCACTGCGGCTGTTCGACGCGGGCGCGGGCGAGCCGGACGTGGCATTGTCACGGCAGCCGGCAAGCGTGAGTACGACGCCCGCGACGAGCAGAGGCAGGACACGAAGCGAGTTGCGACTCAACGGCAAGCTCCCGGGTCGGAGGGTCTGGTCTAAGAGACACGGACCTGGGAGCGCACGGCCCCTGTGATCCACGTCACAGTTCCCGCCGCGCACTGCTCATCCCGCCCATCGAGGCCCGCGACGGGCCCGCTTCGGCCTCATGCGAGCGTGCCCGCGCGAAGATTGTCAGCGATGTCGGTCATGATGGGGCTAGGTGAATGACGCCGAGGGAGGCTTCCATGACACGGGCCGTCGAGGTGATGCACGCGGACGAGCTGCGTGCGCGCCGCGCCGAGTTGCTGGCTGCGTCCGGCCTCAACGAGGACGAGCTACGTCGCCGAGCCGCCGTGTACTCGCTTCCTCCGGACCTGGTTGCCGTCCTCTCGGAGATCGACGAGATCGACTATCTCCTCGGTGAGTGATTCGCGCGGCGAGGACCTCGAGGTAAGGCTGTACCGAGAGGCCGAGGAGTTCGCGGTTCGGCTCTCGGCGACGGTGCAAGGCGCGTTCGGCGACGGCGTGCCCCCGTTCGTCGCTCGTGCTGCACCCGAGACGTCCAGGCTCGCCGTCCGTCAAGACCGCGAACGGGCATCGTCCTCGCGGTTGACGGCGTTGCGCGGCTTCGGCTGGCCGTTGACATCTGGTGCACATGGGATCACGTGCAGGCCTTCCTGGCGGTCGACGAGTCGCAGGTCGTCGTGTCGGCCATAGCCGGTTCTAGCGAGCCGTTGTTCCGGTACGAGTACCTGCGCGCTCCCACGGGCGCACAGGCCTCCGCGCACATCCAGGTGCACGGCCATCGTGACGCCATGAGCTACCTGATGGCGCTGTCTGGCGAAGGCAGCCGCCGCGGGAAGCGCCGTCGCCGAGCGGCGGGGACAAACGAGCGCATTCCCCAGCTGTCCGACCTGCACTTTCCGGTGGGCGGCCCTCGATACAGGCCGTGTCTTGAGGATGTCCTGCAGATGCTCATTGATGAGTTCGGCGTCGACACCGAGCGCGATGCAGCGGCGAGGCTCGCTGAGGGTCGGGAGCGCTGGAGACTCGATCAGCTGGCCGCGAGCGTCCGCGACAGCCCCGAGACGGCGGCCCGCGCCCTAGGCGCCCTGGGCTACTCGGTTGCCCCTCCGGCAAGCGGCCACCCCGCCAACAGAATCGATAGGCTGCGCGCGCTGTGAACGACACGGCCGAGATGAGTGAGCGCACCGAGTGGCACGATCTGCGCGGCCGCCGAATGGGCGAGCACGGTGCCGCGGAGGCGTACGAGCGCGCCCGGCTGGCCTACGAGCTGGGCCGTGCCGTTAGTGCATGGAGACGGTGGTTGGAGCCAGCGCGAGGTGGGCGACGCCGCGTCGATGACCCAACGGCTGAGCCGGAGGGTTACTGACCCACCTTTCCGTCGATCCGCTCGCGGAGGAGGTCCGCGTGACCGTTGTGCCGGGCGTACTCCTCCACCATGTGCGTGAGGACCCAGCGCAGCGACATGGGCCCGCGCGTGGGGTCGGTCTTGACGCTCACGATGTCGAGATCCGGCGCCTCGGCCACGAGGCGGTCCGCGAAATCGACCTCGGCTCGCCACACGTTCCACGCCTCGGCGACGACCGTCGGGTCCGGCGTGGCGCCGTCGAAGTCTCCGTCCGGGTGGGTCCTGGACGAGAAGTGCGGCGGCGCGTCCTGCCCGGCCATCATGCTGCGGAACCAGCCGCGTTCCACGTCGGCCATGTGCCGCACCAACCCCAGCAGCGACAGCGAAGAGGGCTCGACGGTGCGACGGGCCAGGTCGGCGGCGTCGAGTCCAGAGCATTTCAGTTCGAGCGTCTCGCGGTGCCAGCGCAGGAACCCCAGGAGCGTGGCGCGCTCGTCGGACCGGGGCGGCGGCTCGGCCCGCGGGTCGGGGCCGGGGTCGGTGAACATGTCGATGGACATGCCGGCGATCATCGGCGGTCCGGGTGCGATGCACCACCGGGTTTCGGCCCAGCCACGGCGGTCCTGCGAGCGGGCCGGACGAGACCCTGTCAGCCGCGGGACGCGATGATGACGCGAGTGCCGTCCGGGTCGGTGACCTCGGCCATGCGCTCGCCCCATGGCTGATCCGCCGGCTCGACCACGACCGGCACGCCCTGCTCGCGCAGGCGCGCGACCGCCGCATCGCAGTCGTCGGCTACAGCCACAACGCGAACGGCCGCGAGCTCGAACCGTCCGGCGCGGTCGCGGTGGCCTCGGCGCCGATGCCGAGGTGGGACGGGCCGAGCTGCAGACCCACGTAGCCCGGCTCGCCTTCCGGCGGGAACTGGCACGTGACGGCGAAG
>JBKOXW010000033.1:0-17658 GCA_046744115.1 Actinomycetota bacterium
GTGGTGTCCGCCTTCGCCACGCCGGACTTGGCGAGGTCGACCGCGTCCTGCACGCCCTTGACCGACTCGGGCGAGTTGATCGTGATCTTCTTCGCGTCCGCGTCGAGCAGGTCGCCGCCCTCGCTGTAGATGAACGGCAGCGAGAAGTAGCCGCCGCTCTGCAGGAACAGCGCCGACTGCACGCCCGGGTTCGCCGCGGTGATCTTCGGCGCGGCGGCCTTCAGGTCGTCCCAGGTCTTCGGCACCTCGACGCCGGCCTTGTCCAGGTACGCCTTGTTGTAGAGCAGCGCGGGCGCGTCGGTGACCTGCGGAACGCCGTACAGCTTGTCCTCGAACCGGTTGCTGGACAGCGGTGTCTCCAGATAGTCACCGGTGTCGCCGAACGCCTCGGTCACGTCGGCGAGGTAGCCGAGCGAGGCGAAGTCCGGCGTCCACGCGACCTCGGCGCGCAGCACGTCCGGCGCTCCCGAGTTGCCCTGCGCGGCGGTGCGGAACTTCTCCTGGGCCTCGCTGAACGGCACGTTCACGTAGTTGATCGTGATGTTCGGCCGCTCGGCCTCGAACTTGTCGATCAGCGCCTTGAACTTGGGCGCCTCGTTGGTCGCGTCGCTGGTGTCCCACCAGGTCACCTCGCCGGAGGCCTGGCTCGTGTCCTGCGCGACGTCGCCCCCGCCGCCCGCGTCGTCATCGTCACCGCCACACGCGCTCAAGGCGAGCGCGCCGGCCAGGCCGAGCGCGAGCCAGCCGTACCGCAGCCTCTGCATCTGCCCTGACTTCCTTCCTGGGAGCCGACGACTCCCGACGCCACGTCGGCGCTGGGTGCAAAGATTTGCACATCGGATCCGGAAGATTGCAGACCTATCACGGCTCGGTTGTCAAGACTTCTGCGGAAACTCGATCGAAACGAGACGTTGACACGGGGTGCCTGGTGGGCACACTTCGGTCGGTGCTTGCAAACCCTTGCCGACTGCGTGCAAGGTGTCCGCAGCGTGACCGCCCGGCGGGCCGGGAGTCGGGAGGAGGTTCGGATGCCAGGTCTGGCCGAGATCGCGGCCGCGGCCGGCGTGAGCGTCTCGACGGTGAGCCGGGTCGTGAACCGGCGGGCCGGGGTCAACGAGGCGACCCGCCGGCGGGTGCTCGAGGTGCTCGCCGAGCGGCCGTACACCCCCCGCGGGCTGGGAGCCCTGCAGCGCACCGGCGTCCTCGGCCTGCTGGTGCCGGAGCTGTCCAACCCGGTCTTCCCGGCGTTCGCCGAGGCGCTGGAGACGCAGGCGGCCCGGCGCGGGTACTCCAGCGTCCTGTGCAACACGCGCTCGGCGAGCATGCGCGAGGAGGAGTACGTCCGCATGCTGCTCACCCGCGGCGTGGAGGGCATGGTCTTCGTCTCGCCCGAGTCGACCGACGCGGCCGCCTCGCACGACCACTACCTCGAGCTCAAGGCCGAGGGCGTGCACATGGTCTTCGTCAACGGCGGGATGCCGTCGCTGGACGTGCCCGACGTGTGCGTCGACGAGCAGGTCGCCGGGTACCTCGCCACCCGGCACCTGGCGGCGCTCGGCCACCGGCGCGTCGGGTTCGTCTGTGGCCCGGCCCGGTCGATGCCGTCCCGGCTGAAGACCGCCGGCTGGGAGGTCGCGCTGGAGGAGGCCGGGCTGCGGCACGACCACAGGCTGATCGCGCATGCCCCGTACGGTGCGGCCGGCGGCGCGGCCGCGATGGGACGGCTGCTGGACTCGGCCACGCCGCCAACAGCGGTGATCTGCTCATCCGACCTGATGGCGCTCGGCGCGATCAGCGAGGCCCAGCACCGCCGGCTGGCGGTGCCGCGGGACCTGTCCGTGGTCGGCTTCGACGACATCCCGCTCGCCTCGTACTGCACGCCGGCGCTCACCACGCTCGCCCAGCCGATCGCGGAGATCGCCCGCGCGGCGATCGACGGCCTGGTCGCGGACCTGGAGGGGTCGGACGGCTTCGCGGTGCACTCCCGGGTGTTCCGGCCGCAGCTGGTCGAGCGGGATTCGACCGCGCCTCCGGCTAACTGAGCGCCCGATCGTCGCCCCCGAGTGTGATGCACCGGATACGGTGCAACCCATGCCCGGCCGCTCCCGGACCCGACGCAAGGCGACCCTCGCCTCGCTCGCGGCCGAGCTCGGCGTCTCCCGCACGACGGTCTCCAACGCGTACAACCGGCCGGACCAGCTCTCGTCGCAGCTCCGGCAGCGGGTGCTGGACACCGCCCAGCGGCTCGGCTATCCGGGACCGGACCCGGTGGCGCGCAGCTTGCGGACCCGGCGGGCCGGCGCGGTCGGCCTGATCTTCACCGAGCGGCTGTCGTACGCGTTCCGCGACCCGGCCGCAGTCGGCTTCCTGGAGGGCCTGGCGCGGGCGTGCGAGGAGGCCGGCACGGGGCTGTTCCTGGTGCCGGCGGCGCCGGGCGGGCTGCGCGACCCGGCCATCGTGCACCGCGCCGCGGTCGACGGGTTCGTCGTGTACTCGATGCCGGACAACGACCCGTACATCGCTGCGGTGCTGCAACGCCCGGTGCCGGCGGTGATCGTGGACGAGCCGGTCGGCGTCGCCGGCGTCGACTTCGTCGGCCTCGACGACCGGGGCGCCTGTGCCGCCGTCGCGCGGCACCTGGCCGGGCTCGGGCATCGCCGGGTCGGGATCGTGTCGTCCCGGATCGGCTCCACCCGCAACGACGGCCCGGCCGATCTCGAGCGGCAGCGCTGGGGGGACTACGCGGTCGAACGCCTGCGGCTGGACGGTTTCGCCGACGGCTTCGCCGAGTTCGGGGTCGCGCGGGGCGCCCTGCTGGTCGAGGAGCGGTTCGACAACTCACCGGAGGCCGGCGGGTCGGCGGTCACCGCGCTGCTCGATCGGTGCCCGGACCTGACCGCGATCGCCTGCTCCACCGACGTGTACGCACTCGCCATTCTGCAGGTGGCCGCCGAGCGCGGCCTGCGGGTGCCCGAGGACCTGTCCGTGACCGGGTTCGACGACGTGCCCGAGGCCGCTCGCGCCGGGCTGACCACGGTGCGCCAGCCCATGCTGGACAAGGGCCGGGTGGCCGGCCGGCTGCTGCTCGACGAGGCCGACCGCCCGCACGCCCGCCAGGTCATGCTCCCCACCGAGCTCGTGGTGCGTCGCTCGACCGCGCCGCCGCGCGGATCTGGCCGACTACCATCGAAGCCGTCGCCGCCTTAGCTCAGCAGGAAGAGCAGTCGCCTTGTAAGCGACCGGTCGTCGGTTCGAGTCCGACAGGCGGCTCTCTCACCGTCGCATCACGATGCGCTGGTGTTACGATGCAGAGGTGCGGACCACGATCGATTTGCCAGACGATCTTCACCGCCAGGCGGTGTCGATCGCGCGCGACACGTCTCGCACGCTGAGCGAGACGGTCGCCGACCTCATGCGCCGCGGCCTGGGGCTCGGCGAGAGCGCGGCGATCTCCCGAAGCGAACGCACCGGCCTCCCCGTCGTGCATCTCGGCACGGTCATCACCACGGACGACGTCCGAGCCTTGGATGACGATCAGTGACCGTACTGCTGGACGCGAACGTGCTCATCGCCCTGGTCGTTGCCGATCATGTCCACCATGATCCCGCCGAGGCGTGGCTCGCCGAGTTACCCGATCACTTCGCAACCTGCCCGATCACTCAGGGCAGCCTCGTGCGGCTCCTCATCCGGGAGGGACGGCCGCCCGACACCGCACTGACCATCCTGTCGGCGCTCGCCGCGGATCGGCGGCACGAGTTCTGGCCCGACGATGTCGCGTACGTGCGGGTGTCCCTGAAGGGAGTCGTCGGGCACAGGCAGGTCACCGACGCCTACCTCGCACAGCTCGCCCGCGAGCACGACGGCCGGCTCGCAACCTTCGACCAGGGTCTGGCCAAACTTCACAGCGACATCGTCGACGTTGTCGCTGTCGGCTAGAACCGCGCCGGCGATCGTCGGCGGCTCGCCCGAACAATGGCTAGTGTGCCCTGATCCTGGGAGCAACGGCATGCGCGAGATCGGGGCTGCCGAGCCGCCGCCGCAGGGTGGAGCCCACCGTGACGCGAGAGGGGGAGTGGGGTGACGCTGAGGCTCGCCGCGGTGACCGTCGACTGCGAGGACGCGCTGATCGTCGCGCGGTTCTGGGCGGCCGCCCTCGATCGACCCCTCGACCCGACGTCGTCGAGCGACTTCGCCTCCATCGGGATGGTGGAGCGTCGCGATACGAGGGGTTGGCGCCTCGACGGCGAACCGACCTGGCTGTTCCAGCGCGTGCCCGAACGAAAGACCGCGAAGAACCGCATGCATGTCGACATGGCGGCGGCGGATCGGGACACCGAGGTGGCCCGGCTGGTTGGCCTGGGAGCGACGCGGGTGGCGGACATGAACGAGTGGGGCTACGAGTGGACCGTCCTGCAAGACCCTGAAGGGAACGAGTTCTGCGTCGCGCAGACCAGGTAATGGCCGGCGCGGTGGAGCTGTCGAACGCGGAGGCGCGCCGGATCGCACTGCGCGCGCAGCGGCTCGGGCAGCCACGGCCCCACGGCGGACCGAAGCCGCAGCACGTCCGCGCGCTGGTCTCCGCGCTCGGTGCAGTGCAGCTCGATGCCGTCAACGTGCTAGCGCGATCGCATTACCTCACGGTCTACTCGCGACTCGGGCCCTACCGCATGACGCTGCTGGACGAGCTGGTCTACAAGCGGCGTGCGGCATTCGAGTACCTGGGGCACGCGGCGTCATTCCTGCCGATCGAGCTGCACCAGTCGGTGCGCTGGCGCATGGCCGCGCGGGCGGAGAACAAGCACTGGCTGGCGTTCCAGGCCCGCGTCGAGCGGGAGCGCCCCGGCTACCTGGCGGCGCTGGAGCGCGAGATCGCCGAGCGCGGACCGCTCGCCTTCGGCGACCTCAGCGATCCGGCCCGCCGAGGGAGGGTTCCGACGAAGTACTCCGCCGCCACCCTGCTGTGGTACCGGTGGTCGGACGGCAAGTCGGCGCTGGAGGGGCTCTTCGAGGCCGGGCGGCTGGCCGCGGCGGGCCGGCGGGGCTTCGAGCGCCTCTACGACCTTGCCGAGCGCGTGATCCCGCCCGAGGTGCTCGCGCTGCCGACCCCGCAGCCGCGCGATGGTCAACGCGCGCTGGTCCTGCATGCGGCCGGTGCGCTCGGTGTGGCCACGGTGCGGGACTTCGCCGACTACTTCCGGCTGCCGGCTGCGGCGACCCGCGCCTGCCTGCGGGACCTCGTCGACAGCGGCGACCTGCAGCCGGCCCGCGTGCAGGGCTGGCAGGACGGCGCCTACCTGCTCCCGGGCGCTGCGGGCGCGCCAGTCGACGCCCGCGCACTGCTGTCGCCGTTCGACTCGCTCATCTGGGAGCGGGACCGCACCGAGCGGCTGTTCGGGTTCCGGCACAGCTTCGAGCTGTACGTGAAGGCGCCGAACCGGCTGTACGGGTACTACGTGCTTCCGTTCCTGCTCGGCCACGCGCTCGTTGGTCGGGTGGACCTGAAGGCGGACCGGGACAGGAGGACCCTCCTCGTCCTGGGCGCCCATGCCGAACCGTCGGTGCGTGCCGGGACGATCGTCGGCGAGCTGGTGGCGGAGCTGCGGGAGATGGCCGGCTGGCTGGAGCTCGACGCGATCGAGGTGTCGGACCGGGGTGACCTGGCCTCGCACCTGCGCAGGGCCCGGCCGTAGCGCACACGGCGAAGCTGTCGCCGGGAGCGTGGGCCGCGGCGACGGCGTCGTGATCCGTTCGAGCTACGCGGGCAGCGGTCGATCGTTCACCACCTGCTTCATGACGAGCGTCGAGTTCAGGCGCTGGATGCCGGGCAGCACGGCGAGCGTGTCGTCTTCCAACTGCTGGTAGGCGGCAAGGTCGGCGGTCACGATCCGGAGCAGGTAGTCGGGGTCGCCGAACAGCCGCTGGGCCTGCACGACATTGGGGATACGGGCGACCGCTTCCTCGAACCCGAGCAACGTCTCGCGGTCCTCCTGGCGCATGGTGACGAAGACGAGCGCCTGGAACCTCAGCCCGAGCGCGTCCGCGTCCACGATCGCGCGGTACCCCCGGATGATCCCGTCACGCTCAAGCTCGCGCAGGCGGCGGTGGCACGGCGAGACGCTCAGTCCGACGCGGGAGGCCAGCTCGGTGATGGTCAACCGACCCTCCGTCTGGAGCAACGCAAGAATCTTTCGGTCAATCGCGTCCACAGGCTCGATCTTTCCATATCCCTGGCCTGGAGTAGCCAGAGTTGGAAGCACATGTGGGCAGCTCGCCGATATCGTCGCGGTGACTGCCAGTCATCATTGGAGACCACGCCATGGCCGCCGACGCCGTCCTCGCCTTCTGGCTGGTCGCCCTGCTACTGATCATCGTTCCGGGCGCGGACTGGGCCTTCACCATCAGCGCGGGCCTGCGCGGGCATTCCATCCTGTCCGCCGTCGGCGGCCTGGTCGCCGGCTACGCAGCGGTCACCGCGGTCGTCGCCGCCGGAGTCGGCGCCCTGGTCGCCGGCTCGCTGACCATCCTGACCGGGCTGACCATCGTCGGTGGCCTCTACCTCATGTGGCACGGAGCGATGACGCTCGCCAAACCCGCCGCACCGCGCGGCCTGGCCGACGCACCGGCCGCCACCACCGACTGGGGCACCTTCCTCAACGGAGTCGGTGTCAGCGGCCTCAACCCCAAAGGACTGCTGATCTTCCTCGCTCTGCTGCCGCAGTTCACCGACCCGCACGGTCGCTGGCCCGTCGCCGGACAGGTCGGCGTGCTCGGATTGGCCTTCATCGCGACCTGCGCCGTGTTCTACCTCGTCCTCGGCGCCATCGCCCGCACAGTGCTGCACACACGACCGGCGGTTGCACGCGCGGTCAGCCGCATCGCCGGCGCAGCGATGGCTGTCATCGGCGCCTCCCTGCTCATCGAGCCCGTCCTCGATTGAGGAAGCTCCGGCGTCACCGGCGCGCGGGTAGCGTTCGCGTGGGGACTTCTCGGTTCGGGGCCCGAGCGCGAAGGGACATCGGTACGTCAATGGCGACCTCGTCGGCGTCCGCACCGTCGAGCTTCGAGCGCCTCCGCGCGCCGGCCGATCCGCGTCCCGGGTGGGGGCTGCCCGAGTTCGGTGCGATGCCGGTCCAGGCGCGGCTGGACGAGCTCGTGTCGCGGGTGCTCGCGCCGAACCCGTCGGCGATGTCCCTTGACGGCACGAACACGTACCTGGTCGGCGCGTCGGGTGCCGGCGAGGTGGTGATCGTCGACCCCGGTCCGCCGGCGCCCGAGCACCTCGACCGTGTCCGGCACCGCCTCGCCGACCTCGACGCGCGCTGCGCGCTGATCTGCGTGACCCACCACCACATCGACCACGCCGAGGCCGCGCTGCCGTGGGCGCAGGCGCTCGGCTGCCGGGTGGCCGCCGCTCGCGGGGACGTTGCCGGCGCGAGGGGCAGGGTCCTCGCGCCGGGGGACCGGATCGACCTCGCCGGCACCACGATCTCGGTCGTGCCCACGCCCGGCCACAGCGCCGACCACCTGGCGTTCCGGCTGGACAATGGTGCGGTGCTCGTCGGCGACCACATCCTCGGCCGCGGTACGTCCGTGGTCACCTACCCGGAGGGCGACCTGCTCGCCTACCTCGACTCGTTGCGCCGGGTGCTCGACCTCGGACCGTCGGCGCTCTACCCGGGACACGGTCCCGAGCTGCGCGAGGATCCCGCCGCGGTCATCCGCTACTACCTGGCGCACCGGCGGTACCGGGAGGCGCAGATCCTCGCCCTGCTCGGCGAGCGCGACCTGGACGTGCCGGCGCTGGTCCGGCGCATCTATGCAGACGTCGACCCGGGGCTGTGGCCGTACGCCGAGCAGTCCACCCGAGCCGCGACGGAGAAGCTCGCCGCCGAGGGCGTCGTCCGGGTCGGCGCGGACGGTACGCTCGGCCTGGTCGGGACAGCGTCATGAGCGCGCCGGTCACGTCCGTCCACATCGGCCCCGACGCCGCCGCGGCGGTGGCGGCGTGGCTGGCCGACCGGGTGTCCGAGGTGGACCCACCGCTGACCTTCGAGCTCATTGTCGGTGGCCGGTCCAACCTCACGTACGCCGTGAGCGACCGGGCCGGCCGGCGTTGGGTGCTGCGCCGGCCGCCGCTGGCCGGCGTGGTGCAGTCCGCCCACGACGTCGGCCGCGAGCACCGGATCATGGGCGCGCTCGCCGGCACGTCGGTCCCGGTGCCGCGGATGATCGGCAGCAGCGACGACGCGGACCTGATCGGCGCCCCGTTCTACGTCATGGAGTTCGTCGACGGGGTCGTGCCGGCCGACCGCGAGACCGTCGAGCGCCACCTCGACGTGCCGGCCCGTGCCGCGCTGGCCGAGTCCGTTGTGAACGTTCTGGCCGGGCTGCACGCGGTGTCGCCGGCCGCGGTCGGGCTCGCCGACCTGGGCCGCGGACCCGGCTACGTCGAGCGTCAACTGGTCCGGTGGAGCGCGCAGCTGGAGCGGCTGGGCGACCCGCCGAGCCCGCTCATGCGCAACGTGCAGGGCCGGCTGCTGGCGTCGGTGCCGTCCCAGGTGGACACCACGATCGTGCACGGCGACTACCGGCTGGGCAACATGATCGTCGGCAAGGATGGCGCGGTGCGGGCGCTGCTCGACTGGGAGCTGTGCACGCTAGGCGATCCGCTGGCCGACCTCGGCTGGCTGCTGTCGTCGTGGAGCCCGGAGTCCGGCGGCACGGGACCGGGTCTGTCCGTGCCGACGATCGCCGAGGGCTTCCCGCCGGCCGAGGAGGTGCTGCGCCGCTACGGCGAGCGGTCCGGCCGCGGCGTCCACGACGCCGGGTTCTACGTCGCGTTCGGCTTCTGGCGGCTGGCCGCGATCCTCGCCGGCGTGCGGGCCCGGATCCTGCGCGGCGCGTACGGCCCGGTCGGGCCCGAGGCGGGCGAGCTTGCCGCCCGGTTGGAGCGTTGCACCGAGGCGGCGGACGCGGCCGCGCGGGCGGCCGGCCTGTGACGGCCGCCCGCACGCGCCGCGGGCCCTTCAGCCGCTCGGCTCGAGCGTGCTCTGGTCGACCAGGTAGACCGTGTTGCCGGCGGGGTCCTCGAACGCCGCCCAGTAGCCGCCCGGGATGTCCTTCGGCTCGATCAGGAACTTCAGGTCGGCGTGCTCGGCCCGCCACGCCCGAACGTCGTCGACGAAGAACACCGGCCCCGGCCGCGTCGGCTCGTCGAGCGCGTCGAGCATCAGCTCGACCTCGGTGTCGGGCAGCTTGAGCGCGACGGTCGAGTCGCCCTCCCGCCAGGCTTCCTGCCAGCCCAGCGCGTCCCGGTAGAACGCCAGCGCCGATTTCATGTCGCTGACCGGGGTGTAGACGAACGTGAGCTTCATGCCGTGCCTCCGGCGTAACAGCGTTACGGAATGCCGTGCTCGGACTATAGTCGATCCGTGCGCGAGTGGGTACCCGTTCCCGGGACGTCGAAGGCCAGGCTCGTGCACACCGCGCTCGCCCAGTTCGGCGCGCGTGGCTACGACGCGGTCGGCGTCGGCGAGCTGGCCGCCGAGGCAGGGGTCACCACCGGCTCGCTCTACCACCACTTCGGCAGCAAGCTCGGGCTCTACGAGGTCGTGCGGACCGAGGCCGAGCGCCGGCTGCTGGATCGGATGGAGGGTGCCGCCGCCGCCCGCACCGGGGACGGACCGGCCGCCGCCGCGCACGCCGCCCTTCTGGTCGGGTATGACTACGCGGCCGGAGAGGGTTTCGCCCGGCTGCTCGGCGAGGCGCACCCCCAGCGCGCCGACGACCCCGTCGAGCAGTTCCTCATCCGGATCTGCGGCCGGGCCCGGGCACCGATCGCGCGCCTGCTCTCCGCCGCCTGGCGGGCGGCGCTGATGGCTGTCGCCGACGGCCTGCCCCGCCTCCGTGTCCGCGCCGCCCTCGCCTCGCTCCGATTCGACTCCGCCGCCTGAACCTCACCCGGCCCGCTTCACTGCGACCGGGCCAGGGTGGCGGCGACGTCGGGGACGTAGGTGAAGATGTCGCGGGGTGGGCGGACGTAGTCGTCGACCGGCTGCCGTTTCGGCAGCTTCAGCTGCGTCGGCTCCAGCCGCTCGTACGGCACCTGGCCCAGCAAGTGGGCGATGCAGTTGATGCGCGCGCTGCGCTTGTCGTCGGCCTCGACGACGTACCAGGGCGCCTCGGCGATGTCGGTGTGCACGAACATCTCGTCCTTGGCGCGGGAGAAGTCGACCCACCGGCGCATCGACTCGATGTCCATCTCGGACAGTTTCCAATGCCGCATTGGATCGTCCAATCTGGACCGGAACCGCCGCTCCTGCTCCTCGTCGCTCACCGAGAACCAGTACTTCACAAGAGTGATGCCGTCCTCGGTGAGCATCCGCTCGAACTGCGGGCACTGCCGCAGGAACAGCCGGTGTTCGGCCGGGGTGCAGAAGCCGAGGACGTGCTCCACGCCGGCCCGGTTGTACCAGGAGCGGTCGAACAGGACGATCTCGCCCGCCGACGGCAGGTGCGCGATGTAGCGCTGGAAGTACCACTGTGTGCGCTCCCGCTCGGTCGGCACCGGCAGCGCCACCGTGCGGCACCAGCGGGGGTTGAGGTAGGCGGCGACCCGCTTGATCGTGCCGCCCTTGCCGGCGGCGTCCCGGCCCTCGAATACGACGAGCAGGCGGTGGCCGGCGCGCTTGATCCAGTCCTGCATGACGACAAGCTCGCCCTGCAGGCGGAGCAGCTCGCGCTCGTACACCTTGCGCGGGAGGCGGCTGACGCCGCCATCGCCGGCCATGCGCCTACTCGACGAACCTGGCCTTGGCGGCGGAGTAGGCGTTGTCGTCGAGGACGCCGCGGGCATGCAGGTCCTCGACCGTCATCATGTCGTCGCTGGCGGCCTGGCGCTCGAAACCCGGGGTCCGCTCCGGGCGGAGCAGCAGCGCGGGCGGGTGCACGACGACGTAGACGAGCGTGCCGAGGAACGGGAACAGCACGACCACGACCAGCCAGAGCGCCTTCGACGCGCCGGACATGTCCCGCCGGCTGAAGATGTCGAGGATGCTCACCGCCCAGAGGATCAGCAGCGGGATGTAGATCAGCAGCAGCACGAAGACGTCCCAGAAGTCCACGTGAACCACCCCCTTGGCCGCAGAGCGTATCGGCCACGAGGCGGGCATGTCGGGATCTCACGTCACCGGCGACGCGTCGGCGCCGCCGGACCGGGTACGCGGGATAATGCACGAGGGAGGCCCGCGATGGACGTCTGGCTGGATGCCGCCGGCGTGCAGCTGGCTGGCGCGCTGACCGTGCCGCCAGCGGCGAAGGGCCTGGTCGTCTTCGCGCACGGCAGCGGCAGCAGCCGGACCAGCCCGCGTAACGTCGCGGTTGCCGAGGCGCTCGGCCGCCGCGACTTCGCCACGCTGCTGTTCGACCTGCTGACCGAGGCGGAGGACGAGCTGGATCGCCGGACCGCGTCGCTGCGGTTCGACATCGGGCTGCTGGCCGGCCGGCTGACCGGCGCGCTGGACTGGGTCGGCCGCCAGCCGATGCCCGGCCCGCTGCCGGTCGGCCTATTCGGGGCGAGCACCGGAGCAGCCGCGGCGCTGACGACGGCCGCCGACCGGCCGGACGTGGTCAGGGCGGTGGTGTCTCGCGGCGGCCGACCCGACCTCGCCGGTCCGGCGCTCGCCGCGGTCCGAGCGCCGACGCTGCTCGTCGTCGGCGGCCGGGACCAGCAGGTGCTGGAACTCAACGAGCAGGCCGCCGCGATGCTCGGGGCACCGTACGAGATCGCGGTCGTGCCCGGCGCGACGCACCTGTTCCCGGAGCCGGGCGCCATGGACACGGTCTGTGACCTGGCTGGTGACTGGCTGGAGCGGCACGTCCCGGTGTCGGCTCACGGGCGCTGATCCGAACGCCGGACGCGAGTACCCTCGTCGGCACAGTCCGGCGGTCAACGGTGACCGTCGGGTCGTCGTGTATCGGGAGCACTCGTGCCTGCACGCATGTCGGCCTGGGAGTCCGCGCAGCACCAACTGGCGGAGGCGGTGAAGCAGCTCGGCCTCGACGACGGGTTCCACGAGATCCTGCGCACGCCGCGGAGGGAGGTCACGGTCGCCTTACCGCTGCGCCGCGATGACGGTCGCGTCGAGGTGCTGCGCGGCTACCGGGTCCAGCACAACCTGACCCGCGGCCCCGCCAAGGGCGGCGTGCGCTTCCACCCGGCCACCGACCTCGACGAGGTCCGCGCGCTGGCCATGTGGATGACCTGGAAATGCGCGCTGATCGGGGTGCCGTACGGCGGAGCCAAGGGCGGCGTGGCGGTGGACCCGAAGACGCTGTCCCGCAACGAGCTCGAGCGGCTGACCCGCAGGTACGTCTCTGAGCTCATCCCGGTGCTCGGGCCGGAGAAGGACATCCCGGCCCCGGACGTGGGCACCGACGAGCAGACGATGGCCTGGATGATGGACACGTACTCGATCCACTCCGGGTACACGGTGACGGGCGTGGTGACCGGAAAGCCGGTGTCCGTCGGCGGGTCCGAGGGGCGGGCCGGGGCGACCAGCCGTGGCGTCCTGTTCTCGGCATTCTGCGCGATGCGGGAGGCCGGTATCGACCCGCGCGGGGTGACCGTGGCCGTGCAGGGCTTCGGCAAGGTCGGTGGGATGGCGGCCCAGTTCCTGCACGACGCCGGGTGCAGGGTGGTCGCGGTCTCCGACGTCAAGGGCGGGGTGTTCAACCCGGGCGGTCTCAACACCGCGGGCCTGCTCCGCCACCTGCGCGCCGGCGCGGACAGCGTGGTCGGCTATCCCGGCACCGACACGATCAGCAACGCCGAGCTGCTCGAGCTCGATGTCGACGTGCTGGTCCCGGCGGCGCTGGAGGGCGTGCTGAACGAGGAGAACGCCGGTCGGGTGCGGGCCCGGTTCGTCGTCGAGGGCGCGAACGGGCCGACCACCCCGGACGCGGACGTCATCCTGCTGGAGAACGGCGTGCACGTGGTGCCGGACGTGCTGGCCAACTCCGGCGGCGTCGCGGTGTCGTACTTCGAGTGGGTCCAGGACATGCAGGCGTACTTCTGGACCGAGGACGAGGTCAACGACCGGCTCAAGTCCATGATGGAGAAGGCGTACGCGAAGGTCTCCGCGCTGGCCGGGGAGCGCAAGGTGTCGATGCGTACGGCCGCGCAGATGATCGGCATCGGTAGGGTGGCGGAGGCGCACCGGACGCGCGGGCTCTACCCGTAGCGGCCTTCGGGCGCGGCACGCCGTCGCGCCGTCGGCGCCACCGCACGCGGACTGTCGGGGCGCCGTGCTCTAATGGGCGGCAGTGAATCACAATGGTGTGATTCACGCTGGCATTGACCCATCGTGGCCGAGGAGCGAGACCGAGATGGACGCCGCCGGAGCGCTGTACGGGGCTGGTGTGACCGGCCCAGCCGGCTCTGCCGGTTCGGTCGGCGACGACCAGCCGGCCGATGGCCTGACCCGCCGCGAGCGCGAGATCCTCGCCTTCGAGCGGCAATGGTGGAAGTACGCAGGGGGTAAGGAACAGGCTGTGCGCGACCTGTTCGACATGTCGACCACCCGCTACTACCAGGTGCTCAACGCGCTGATCGATCGGCAGGAGGCGCTCGCCGCCGACCCGATGCTGGTCAAGCGGCTGCGCCGGCTGCGGGCCAGCCGGCAGCGGGCCCGATCGGCCCGCCGCCTCGGCATCGAGGTCTGAACCTGAGGCGGTACGTGTTCGACGACGCGAGTCCGGACGAGTCCGGATCGACTGGCGCCGACGGGCCGCCCAGCGGGCCGCGGTCCTGGCTGGCGGGCCCGCTCGGCAACCGCCTGATCGGCGCCGTGTTTGCGGTGGCCGGCGTCGGCCTGCTGGTGATCGGCCTGCTCACGCTGCGCGGCCGGCCGGCCGACGACGACGAGCGTCCACCCGGCGCGGCCAGCACGACGAGTGCCCCGTCCACGGACCAGGCCGGCACCCCCACATCCGCGAGCCGCACGCCGGGCAGCCCCACACCGTCCCCCCGGCCGCCGGCCACGACCCGGCCCACCCGACCGCCGGCCACGCCCGCGCGCGCCCCGCTCACCGTGCTGAACAACAGCACCCGGACCGGGCTGGCCGACCGCGCGGCGGGACAGTTCGCCGCCGCCGGCTGGCGGGTCAGCCTGGTCGGCAACTTCTCCGGCCGGATACCGGCCACGACCGTCTACTTCACGCCGGGCAATGCCGCCCAGGAGCGGGCGGCGCGCCAGCTCGCCAGGGAGTTCCCCGCGATCGACCGGGTGCTGCCCCGGTTCAGCGGCCTGCCGCCGACGCCGCCGGGACTCGTCGTCGTGCTGACCCGTACCTGGCCCGCCTGAGCCCACTCGGTACGCGCGCGACCGGATCAGGGGGTCCGCGCCGCGAGTTCGTTCAGCCGCTGCTGGATGAAGCGGCGCTGCGGCTCGTGCCGGGTCAGGTCGTGGGCACGCAGGTACGCGGCGCGCGCCTCGGCCTCCCGTCCCAACCGGCGCAGGAGGTCGGCCCGTGCGGCGTGCGCCAGGTGGTACGTGTCGAGTCGGCCGCCGGCCAGAAGCGCGTCGACCAGGACCAGCCCCGCCGACGGCCCGTCGCGCATCGACACGGCCGCTGCCCGGTTCAGCTCGACCACCGGGGACGGGTCCGCCCGCATCAGGAGGTCGTACAGGCCGACGATCCGATCCCAGTCGGTGGCCGCGGCGCTGGGCGCTTCGGCGTGGGCCGCCGCGATCGCCGCCTGGAGGGCGTACGGGCCGATGCGTCCCGACGAGCCCGCCCGCTCCAGCAGCGCTACCCCCTCGCCGATGCGAGCCCGGTCCCAGCGCGAGCGGTCCTGGTCGGTGAGCAAGACCAGGTCGCCGCCGGCGGCGGAGACGCGCGCGGCCCGGCGGGAGTCGTGCAGCAGCATGAGCGCCAGCAGGCTGAGCGCCTCCGGGTCCGGCAGCAGCTCGACGAGGAGCCGGCCGAGGCGAACCGCCTCGTCGGCCAGGTCGGTGCGCACGACCGCGTCGCCCGACGCCGGCGCGTACCCCTCGGTGAAGACCAGGTAGACGACGTGCAGGACCGTCTCCATCCGGTCGCTCAGCTCGTCCCGGGGCGGCACCGCGTACGGGATGCGGGCGGCGCGGATCTTCGCCTTGGCCCGCACGATGCGTTGGGCGACCGTGGGCGGGCTGGTGAGGAAGGCGCGCGCGATCTCCTCCGTGGTGAGTCCGCACACCTCCCGCAGCGTCATCGCCACCTGGGCATCGGGCGACAGGGCCGGATGGCAGCACGTGAAGATCAGCCGCAGCCGGTCGTCCTCGAGGCTCTGGTCATCCTGCTCGGCCGGGTCCGGGGTCGCCGCGGCCTCGAGCCGGGCGGCGAGCTCGCCGAGCAACGCGTCGAACCTGGACCGCCGGCGCAGCCGGTCGATCGCCTTGAAGCGGCCGGCGGATATGAGCCAGGCACGGGGATTGGTGGGCGTGCCGTCCCGGGGCCAGCGGTCGACCGCCGCCATGAAGGCGTCCTGGAGCGCCTCCTCGGCAAGGTCGAAGTCGCCGAGCATGCGGATCAGGGTGGCCAGGATCCGGCGAGACTCGGATCGGTACAGGCCGTCGATCCGCTCGCGCACCGCGGCGACGGCGTCGTCGCTCATCGGGGCGAGCGCTCCCGCATCAGGTCGATGACCGGGCGCACCTCGATGCTCCCGATGCGCGCGCTCGGGATTCGCCCGGCGATCCGGATCGCCTCATTCAGGTCCCTGGCTTCGATGAGCACGAACCCGCCGAGCTGCTCGGTGGTCTCGGCGAACGGGCCGTCGGTCGCCGAGAGCCTGCCGTTGCGGACCCGGACGGTGATGGCCGCCGGGACGTGTTCCAGCGCATGCGCCAGGATGAGATGGCCGCCCGCGCGCAGCTCCTCGTCGTGGGCGAAGGTCTCGTCGATCAGCGCGTCGACCTCGCCCTGCGGCATCGCAGCGAGCCTGGCCTCATCGGCGTACACGAGACAGAGGTACTTCATCGCGGTCTCCTCGGCGATCCCATCGTGAACCTTCCGACGTACGTCGTCGATCTCGGCTCGGCCCGTTCGACCACCTTCTGCAACGGCACACCTTCGGAAGGAGACCGACCATGATCGTGATGAACCGGGTCACCTCACGCGACGGCACGTCGATCGCGTTCGAGCGGGTCGGGGCGGGCCCCGCGCTCATCGTGGTGGACGCCGCCGGAAACTACCGGGACTTCCGTCCCCTCCGGGCGCCGGTCGAGCTGCTGAGCGCTGACTTCACCGTCTACGTCTACGACCGCCGGGGCCGGGGCGGCAGCACCGACACCCCGCCCTACGCTGTCGAGCGGGAGGTCGACGACCTCGCCGCGCTGATCGCCGAGGCCGGCGGATCGGCGTTCGTCTACGGCATGTCCTCCGGGTCGCTGCTCGCGTTGCATGCCGCGGCGCGCGGCCTGGCGATCGACAGGCTGGCGCTGTTCGAGCCGCCGATCGAGGTCTCCGAGGTCCCGGCCGGCGAGACCGCGTTCACTGCCGAGCTCGCCGAGCTCGTCGCGGCCGGGCGCCGGCGAGACGCGGTGGAACGCTTCCACCGAGGCATCGGCGTGCCGGACGACATCATCGCCCAGATGACACCGGCGTGCTGGGCGGCGCTGGAGGCGATCGCGCACACCCTCGTCTACGACTGCACGCTCTCCGACACCATGTCGCTTCCGCTGATCAGGTCGGTGACCGTCCCCACCCTCGTCATCGACAGCCACGGCAGCAGCGGCGACCTGACCGGCATGGCCGCCACGGTCGTCGACGCGTTGCAGCACGGCACGCGGCGCAGCCTGGCAGGGGAGTGGCATGGAGTCCCGGACGAGGCGCTCGCAACGGTGCTGACCGGGTTCTTTCGCGGCTGAGCCCAGGGCGCCATCAGCGCGAGTGATGCTGGTCCGCGTACGCGGCGAGGTAGGCGACCTGCTCGGGGCGCAGCGACGGGCGCACCGCTCGGCGCGCGGCGGCGACGTCCATCCCGGTGACGTCCGGTGCGTCGAGCGACCGTCGCATCGCGACGAGCGCGGCCTCGCGGACGAGCGCGGCGCAGTCCGCGGCGCTGTACCCCTCGGTCGCCCTGGCCACCGCGTCGAGGTCGACGCCGGGTGCGAGCGGCGTGTCCTTCGCCGCCGCACGCAGGATCGCCGCCCGCGCCTCGGCGTCCGGCGGCGGCACGTAGATCAGTCGCTCCAGCCGACCAGGCCGCAGCAGCGCCGGGTCGACCAGGTCGGGCCTATTGGTCGCGCCGATCACCACGACCTCGTTCAGCGTCTCGATCCCGTCCAGCTCGGTGAGCAGGGCGGCGACGACCCGGTCGGTGGTGCCGCCGTCGGAGGCCTGCCCGCGCACCGGCGCCAGCGCGTCGATCTCGTCCAGGAAGATCATCGCCGGGGCGGCTTCCCGGGCGCGGCGGAACAGCTCGCGGACCGCCCGCTCGCTCTCGCCCACCCACTTCGACAGCAGCTCGGCGCCCTTGACGGAGAGCACGTTCGCCTGGCCCGTCCCGGCGATCGCGCGCACCAGGAACGTCTTGCCGCAGCCGGGTGGCCCGTATAGCAGCACGCCGCGGGCCGGCTGGATGCCGAGCCGGTCGAACGTGTCCGGATAGGA
>JBKOXW010000068.1:0-26431 GCA_046744115.1 Actinomycetota bacterium
TCGTAGACCTGGCCGCGGTGGCCGAACGTGGCCGGGCTGTGCCTCGGGGCGCTCGGCAGGATCAGGTTCTCCTTCGCGGCGAACGACTCGTCGTTCGCCGCCACCACGCCGGCACCCAGCCGCCGGGAGGCCAGATCGACGAGGCCGTACAGGTCCTCTCTCGCGATCATGTCGGTGTCCGGACGAGCAGGCGGCCGCGCGGCTGGCCGGCGACGCGGCGGCCGCGCAGCCAGGTGGCGCGGACGACGCCGGCGAGCCGGCGGCCGGCGTACGGGGTCACCGGGTGGCGGTGGTGCAGCGCGGCCGGGTCCACGCTGACCTCCTCGTCCGGGGCGAACGCGACCAGGTCCGCGTCGTGGCCCGGCGCGATCCCGCCCTTGCCCGCCAGACCGGCCAGCGCCGCCGGGTTGTGCGCCATCCACCGCACCACGTCGGTCAGCGCGAAGCCCCGTCGCCGCGCCTCGGTCCACACCACCGGCAGGGCGACCTGCAGCGATGCGATGCCGCCCCAGGCGGCGCCGAAGTCGCCGGTGTCGAGCCGCTTGAGCGCGGCCGGGCAGGGCGAGTGGTCGGACACCACGCAGTCGATCGTGCCATCGGCGAGCCCGGCCCACAGCGCGTCCCGGTTCGCCGCGTCGCGGATCGGCGGACAGCACTTGTACCGGGTGTCGCCGGCCGGCACCTCCTCCGCGGCCAGCGTCAGGTAGTGCGGGCAGGTCTCGGCGGTGAGCCGTACCCCGTCGTTGCGGCGCGCCTTGTCGATCAGAGGTAACGCCGCCGTCGCGGACAGGTGCACGACGTGGACGCGGGCGGCGACCGCCCGCGCCGCGGTCAGTAGCCGGTCGATCGCCGCCGTCTCCGCCTCCGGCGGCCGGGAGGCCAGGAACGCGTCGTACGACCGGCCGGCCGGTGCTGGTGCGTCGGCGAGCACGTTCGGATCCTCCGCATGGACCGCCAGCAGCGCGTCGAGTGGGGCCAGCACGCGCAGCGCCCGGTCCAGGCCGGCGCCGTTCAGCGGCGGGAACTCCGGCACGCCCGAGTCGGCCAGGAAGCACTTGAAGCCGACCACCCCGGCCTCGTGCAGCGCGGGCAGCGCGGCCTCGTTGCCCGGCACGGCCCCGCCCCAGAAGGCGACGTCAACGCGCACCTGCCCGGCGGCCGCACTGCGCTTGGCGGCGAGCGCCGCCGGGGCGACCGTCGGCGGTCGGGAGTTCAGCGGCATGTCCACCAGCGTGGTGATCCCGCCGGCGGCCGCTGCCCGCGTCGCGCTCGCGTACCCCTCCCAGTCGGTCCGCCCCGGCTCGTTCACGTGCACGTGCGTGTCGACCAGCCCGGGCAGCAGCACCGCGTCGTCGTCCGCCTCGACGACCTCGGCGGCCTCGACGCCCGACCCGACCTCGTACGCCTCGACGGCGACGATCCGGCCCCCGTCGACGAGCACCGACGCCGGCCGCTCCCCATCCGGGAGCACCGCCCGCCGCGCCCGCACCACCAGCTCCACCGCCGCCACAGGATGCATCCTCGCGTGAAGGCGTTCCTGGATGGCCACGCTCAGCTCCAGATCGTCACGTAGACCGGTGGGCGGAACTGCGACGGCGGTACGCCGGCGCCGGGCGAGCGCATCAGCTGCATCGCCTCGGGCGTGCCGAGGAAGTGCCGCAGCGAGCCCGCCGCGGCCGGGCGGCGGTCCCGTTCGAGCGTGGTGACGTACCAGCACGCCTCGAGCGGCGTTTGTGGTATGTCCACGATGGCCAGCTCGCCGCGGCGAAGCTGACGCGAGACCAGGTGGGCGGGGGCCGGCGCCACGCCCACCCCGTCGGCGGCGGCGGCCCAGGCCGCGGTCTGGTTCGGGAAGACGCGCACCCGCGAGTCGGGCACCCGCAGCTGGCGCAGAAGCCGGCCGGTCTCGCTGCCCGGCTCGGTGCCGGACGGGTCGACCAGCCACGGCCACATCGCAGCGCCGCCGGGTGGAGCGGACCGGCCGGCGGTCACCACGACCGTCCGGTAGCGGAAGATCGGCTCGCTGACCAGGCCAAGGCTCGCGTCGCCGCCCAGATCCGGCCCGAGGGCGAGATCCGCGAGCCGGTTGGTGACCAGGACCGGCATCTCCGCGCCGCTGGACACGCCGGCGGAGGCCTCGACCGCTCCCGCCGACCGCCGGCCGAACGCGTCCAGCAGCGGCCCGGCGACGAACTCGGCGATCGTGCTGGTGGCGACGACCCGCAGCTGCTCGGGCGCACCCTGGGCGGCCCGGACCGCCGCCTCGGCCTCCGCGCCGAGGGCGACCATCTGCGAGGCGACGGTGAGCAGCCGGCCGCCGCCGGGCGTCAGCGTCATGCCGTTGCCGCCACGGACGACCAGCGGGTCACCGAGATGCTGGCGGAGCGCGGCGAGCGCCTGGGAGACCGCGGGCTCGGTGACGCCCAGCGCGTTCGCGGCGGCCTTGACCGAGCCGAGGCGGGCGACGAGCACGAACGCGCCCAGCTGGGTGAGCGTCACGCCGCCCACGATCACCCTCAGGCGACCCCGCGCGCTAGCCCGTTAAGCGTTCGCTTATCGAACCGTTGTCCGGCACGCGGACGTCGGACAGGATTCTGGGCGAGAGCGCCCTGGACATCACCGGGGGCGCCCGAGCGCGCCACAGGGAGGCGCGACATGCAGCTACCTGCGCATTTCGAGTACCAGCGGGCGACGAGCGTCGAGCACGCAATCGCCCTGCTCGCCCGGTCCGGGCCGGAGTCCAGGGTCGTGGCCGGCGGGCACAGCCTCATCCCGATGATGAAGCTGCGGCTGGCCCAGCCGGAGACGCTGATCGACATCAACGACCTGACCGAGCTGTCGCACATCAGGGTCGATGGTGGCGAGCTGCGCGTCGGGGCGATGGTGCGGCACGCCGAACTGCTGGCCTCGCCGGTCGTCGGCGAGCACTTCCCGATCTTCCACGACGCCGAGCGGGTCATCGCCGACCCGATCGTGCGTAACCGGGGCACCGTCGGCGGCTCGCTCTGCCAGGCCGACCCGTCCGAGGACCTGTCCGCGGCGTTCGCGGCGGTACGGGCGGCCGCGGTGATCCAGGGCCCGAACGGCACCCGGACCGTACCGATCCGCGAGTTCCACACCGGGCCGTACGAGACGGTGGTCGCCCCGGACGAGCTGCTCCTGGAGTTCGTGGTGCCGATCCGGCCCGGCGGCGGCAGCGCGTACGAGAAGGTCGAGCGCCGGGTCGGCGACTGGCCGGTCGGCGCGGCCGGGGCGGCCGTCTGGCTGGACGGGGACACCGTCTCCGACGTCGGCATCGGGCTGACCGCGCTCGGCACGCCGCACTTCGTCGCGGCCGAGGCCGAGGACTACCTGCGGGGCATGCCGGCGACCGAGGAGAGCTTCGCCGAGGCAGGCCGGATCGCCGCCGCGCACAGCAACCCGGCCGCAGACCAGCGCGGGCCGGTCGACTACAAGCGCCACCTCGCCGACGAGCTGACCAGGCGCGCGCTGCGACGGGCGACCGCCCGCGCGCGCGGAGAGGCGGCCTGACATGCAGATCACCGTGACCGTCAACGGCGTGCCGCACACCCGCGAGGTGGAGCCGCGGCTGCTGCTGATCCACTTCCTCCGCGACGAGCTCGGCCTGACCGGCACCCACTGGGGCTGCGACACCTCCAATTGCGGCACCTGTGTCGTGTGGATGGACGGGCTGCCGGCCAAGTCCTGCACCGTGCTGGCCGCGATGGCGAACGGGCGCGAGGTCCGCACGGTCGAGGACCTGGCTCGCGACGGCCAGCTCGACCCGGTGCAGCAGGGGTTCATCGAGCGCCACGGGCTGCAGTGTGGGTTCTGCACGCCGGGCATGATGATGACCGCCCGCTGGCTGCTCGACCACAACCCCGATCCGTCCGAAATGGACATTCGAGAGGCCATCTCCGGGCAGGTCTGCCGGTGCACCGGCTACGAGAACATCGTCCGGGCGGTCCGCTGGGCCGCCGACCATCCCGCCGAGAAGCCGGCCGCCGAGGCCGCCGAGGAGGTGACGGCATGACCGCCGCGCAGGCGCCTCCGGTCGGCTTCGGGCGGATGCTGCGCAAGGAGGACGCCCGGTTCGTGCGCGGCCGCGGCACCTACGTCGACGACGTCAAGCTGCCCGGCATGCTGCACGGCGCGGTGCTGCGCAGCCCGCTGGCGCACGCCCGCATCGTCTCCATCGACACCAGCGCGGCCGAGGCGCACCCGAAGGTGCGGGCCGTGATCACCGGCGAGACGCTGGCCGGGCTCAACCTGGCCTGGATGCCGACGCTGTCGCAGGACGTGCAGGCCGTGCTCGCCACGGACAAGGTCCGCTTCCAGGGCCAGGAGGTCGCGTTCGTCGTCGCCGAGGACCGCTACGCCGCGCGCGACGCGCTCGAGCTGATCGAGGTCACCTACGAGGAGCTGCCCGCGGTCGCCGACGCCCGCCGCGCGCTCGACCCCGACGCGCCGGTCATCCGCGACGACATCGAGGGCCGGACCGACAACCGCATCTTCGACTGGGAGGCCGGAGACCGCGCCCGCACCGACGCGGTGTTCGCCGCCGCGGATGTCGTCGTCAGCCAGGACGTGCTCTACCCGCGGGTGCACCCGGCGCCGCTGGAGACCTGCGGCACGGTCGCCGACTACGACGCGGTGACCGGCAAGCTCACGGTCTGGTCGACCACGCAGGCGCCGCACGCGCACCGCACCCTGTACGCGATGGTCGCCGGGCTGCCCGAGCACAAGATCCGCATCATCTCGCCGGACATCGGCGGTGGTTTCGGCAACAAGGTCGGGATCTACCCGGGGTACGTGTGCGCGGTGGTCGGCTCGATCGTCACCGGCAAGCCGGTCAAGTGGATGGAGGACCGGTCCGAGAACCTCATGAGCACGTCCTTCGCCCGCGACTACCACATGCGCGGTGAGATCGCGTCCACTCGGGACGGAAAGATCCTCGGTCTGCGGGTCAAGGTCCTCGCCGACCACGGCGCGTTCAACGGGACCGCGCAGCCGACCAAGTTTCCCGCCGGGTTCTTCCACGTGTTCTCCGGCTCGTACGACCTGCAGGCCGCGCACTGCGAGGTCACCGGCGTCTACACGAACAAGGCGCCGGGCGGGGTGGCGTACGCCTGCTCGTTCCGGATCACCGAGGCCGCGTACCTCGTCGAGCGCATGGTCGACGTGCTGGCGTACGAGCTGAGGATGGACCCGGCGGAGCTGCGACTGGCGAACCTGCTGCGACCCGAGCAGTTCCCGTACCAGTCGCCGACCGGCTGGGAATACGACTCCGGCGACTACGCGAAGGCGCTGCGGCTGGCCATGGACATGGCCGGATACGCCGAGCTTCGCCGCGAGCAGGAGGAGAAACGCCGGCGCGGCGAGCACATGGGCATCGGGGTCAGCTTCTTCACCGAGGCGGTCGGCGCCGGGCCGCGCAAGCACATGGACATCCTCGGGCTGGGCATGGCCGACGGCGCCGAGCTGCGGGTGCACCCGACCGGCAAGGCGGTGCTCCGGATCTCGGTGCAGAGCCAGGGGCAGGGCCACGAGACGACGTTCGCCCAGATCGTCGCCGAGGAGCTGGGCATCTCGCCGGACGACATCGAGGTGGTGCACGGAGACACCGATCAGACCCCGTTCGGGCTGGGCACGTACGGCTCGCGGTCCACGCCGGTGTCCGGCGCGGCCACGTCGGTCGTCGCGCGCAAGGTCCGGGACCGGGCGCGGATCGTCGCCTCCGCGATGCTGGAGGTGGCGCCGGACGACCTGGACTGGGAGAAGGGACGCTGGTACGTCAAGGGTGACCCGGAGGCAGGGAAGACGATCCAGGAGATCGCGCTGGCCGCACACTCCAATCTGGAGCTGCCGGAGGGCGTCGAGGGCCACCTCGATGCGACCTGCGTCTACAACCCGCCGAACCTGACCTTCCCGTTCGGCGCGTACATCTGCGTGGTCGACGTCGACGCCGGGACCGGCGCGGTGAAGGTGCGCCGGTTCGTCGCCGTGGACGACTGCGGGGTACGGATCAACCCGATGATCGTCGAGGGCCAGGTGCACGGCGGGCTCGCCGACGGCGTCGGGATGGCGCTCATGGAGGTCATCGCGTTCGACGAGCAGGGCAACTGCCTTGGCGCGTCCTTCATGGACTACCTGCTGCCGACATCGATGGAGTGCCCGTCCTGGGAGCTGGGCGAGACCGTGACCCCGTCTCCGCACCACCCGATCGGCGCCAAGGGGGTCGGCGAGTCGGCCACCGTCGGCTCACCGGCGGCGATCGTCAACGCGGTGCTGGACGCGCTCAAGCCGTACGGCGTGCGGCACGCGGACATGCCGCTGACGCCGGCGGCGGTCTGGCGGGCCATCCAAGGACGTCCTCTTCGGACGGACCTGGCGATCTCCTGAGTCCATCCGCTGAGTCCACTGAGGAGGGTGCTGCCGGGTGAGCCGCGCCGACCTGCTGGAACGGGCCGACCGCCTGCGGGCCGGCCGAGTGCCGTTCGTGCTCGCGACGGTCGTCCGCGCCGAGCGGCCGACGAGCGCGAAAGCGGGCGACAGCGCCCTGGTGCTGCCCGACGGAACGGTCGAGGGCTTCGTCGGGGGCACGTGCGCCGAGTCGACCGTACGGCTGCAGGGGCTGCGGCTGCTGGAGTCCGGCGAGTCCACGCTGCTGCGGATCACGCCGGAGCCCTCGGAGTCGGAGTACGTGGTGGAGGGTCTGGTCACGGTCGGGAACCCGTGCCTGTCCGGCGGCACGCTGGAGATCTTCCTGGAGGCGACGATCCCGCGGACCCTGGTGCACGTCTTCGGCGACGCTCCGGTCGCCCGGGCGGTGGTCGAGGTCGGGCAGGCGCTCGGGTGGGACATGCGGACCCTGGGCGACGCCGCGGTCGAGATGGCGCCCGATGCGAGCGCTGTCGTCGTCGCCTCGCACGGGCGGGACGAGGAACCGGTGCTGGCGGCCGCGCTGCGGGCGGGTGTGCCGTACGTGGCGCTGGTCGCCAGCCGGCGCCGCGGGAGGGCGGTGGTCTCGGCACTGGACGTGCCGGAGCCTGGGCGTGCGCGGGTGCGCACCCCGGCGGGGCTGGACATCGGCGCCCGAACCGCGCCGGAGATCGCCCTGTCCGTACTCGCCGAGATCATCGCGTCCCGGCCGCGGGCGCCGATGCGGTCTGCGCGTAGCGCGGCTCCGGTTGAGGAGGCCGCCGAGGCCGTGGACCCGGTCTGCGGGATGGCCGTCGCCGTCGCCGACGCCACCCTGTCCCTCGACCATGCCGGCCGCACCTGGTACTTCTGCGGCACCGGCTGCCAGCGCGCCTTCGCCGACAACCCCGCCCGCTACACCCCCTGAGGACCGCTACCCGATCCCGCCGCGGCGAGCCGTCCGCTCGCGCCGCGGGTTCGTACCGAGAACTGGGGTTATCACCCCGCTTCTTGGTGCAAACTCCCGCACGTCCGCGGGGTGTGGACGGGTCAGACTACTGAGCACAGCACATCTCGGAGATGGACGGCGTATTGGCTCGACCCGGTTCTCGGCGGCTGACCGCGCTGGTGGTCGCGGTCGTGGCCGGCGCTGGCGCGTGTACGTCCGCCAACGACGCCGACACAGCGGCGCCGCCGAGCCGGACCCGGATCCTGCCGCCGTCCGGGCCGGCGTCGGCGGACGGCCTCGTCGCGTTCGTGTCCGATCGCGACGGCCCGTTGAGCCTGTACGTCGCCGCGCCCGACGGGTCGGGCGTGCGCCGGCTGACTCGGACGACACCGGCAGTGTCGCATCCAGCCTGGTCTCGGGACGGCCGCTGGGTGGCGTTCAGTGCCGACAGCGACGGGAGCGACCTGTACGTGGTCGGCGCGGACGGCTCCCGCCTTCGCCGGGTCACCAGCGGGCCGGGCCGGGACATCTACCCGTCATGGTCACCGGACGGGCGGCGGCTCGCTTTCGCGTCCGACCGGGCCGGCAACTGGGACGTCTACGTCGTCGGCGTCGACGGGGCGGGCGTGCGCCGGCTCACGACCGCGCCCGGCTTCGACGAGAAGCCGGCATGGTCGCCGGACGGCCGATGGATCGCCTTCTATTCCGACCGCGACGGCTTCCCGCAGCTCTACCTGACCGATGTGGACGGTCGGCAGCGGCCGATGACGCTTCCGCCGACGCGCGGTATCAACCCGGCGTGGTCGCCCGACGGACAGCGGCTGGCGTACAACTCCGTCTCGTCGGTCGGCTTCGATGTGCACGTGATGGCCGTGGACGGGTCGGCGCGGCAACAGGTGACGAGCGACGTCGCATCGGAGGAACGCCCGAGCTGGTCGCCCGACGGGCGACGAATCGCGTTCTTCGCCGACCGCGACGACGACTGGGAGGTCTACACCATCGGCGTCGACGGCACCGGCCTGCAGCGGCTGACCAACCGCACCGGCTTCGACGGCCAACCAGCCTGGCAACCCGGCTAGCGTCCGGACGGGCAGGCGCGGGCGGCTGGCTACCCGGAAGGGAGCAGGGGTGATTGGTGCGGCGGAGCGGCGGGAGTTGCTGGAGGAGCGGGCGGGCGGGTACGCCCGGGTGGCGCTGGACAACGTGCAGCGGGAGTTCCCGCACGACCTGCGCTATCTGGTGACGGGGCCGGAGGATCGGCCGGGTCGGCCGCGCGAGCTGCATCCGGCGTTCTACGGCAGCCTCGACTGGCACTCCTGCGTGGAGATGCACTGGGTGCTGGTCCGGTTGCTGCGGCTCGCGCCCGACCGGGTGCCGGGGGCCGAGGCCAGGGCGGTGCTCGACCGGCACCTGTCGGAGTCGGCGCTGGCCGTAGAGGCCGCCTTCGTGGCCGATCCGGACAACCGGATGTTCGAGCGGCCGTACGGCTGGGGCTGGGCGCTCACCCTGACCGAGGAGGCCGCCGGGTGGGACGACCCGGACGGCCGGCGCTGGGAGGCCAACCTGAGCGGCCTGGCCACGGTCCTGGCGGACCGCTTCGTCGAGTGGCTGCCGCGCGCGACGTACTCGAGCCGGTACGGCGTGCACCCGAACAGCGCGTTCGGGCTGTCGCGCGCGCTGCCGTGGGCGCGCCGGCGAGCCGCCGCCGGAGACGGACGACTGCTCGGCGCGATCACCGAGGCGGCGCAGCGGTGGTACGCCGACGACGCCGACTACCCGGGCGGCTGGGAGCCGTCCGGCGCCGATTTCCTCTCCCCGGCGCTGGTCGAGGCCGAGCTGATGGCGCAGCTGCTCGAGCCGGCCGAGTTCCCGGGCTGGCTGGACCGGTTCCTGCCCGGCATCGCCGCCGGCGAGCCGGCCGCCCTGTTCCGGCCGGCCGTGGTCAGCGACGACACCGACGGCCAGATCGCCCATCTGCACGGGCTCAACCTGTGCCGGGCGTGGGCGTGGCGCCGCCTCGCCGCGGCATTGCCGGACAACGACGGGCGGCGCGAGCCGATGGTGGCTGCGGCCCGCCGGCACGCCGAGTCCGCCCTCGACCAGGCGACCGGCAGCGACTACATGGTCGAGCACTGGCTGGCCGCGTACGCCCTGCTCTACCTGAGCGACTAGGACGCCGCTGAACAATCCCGCCCGTCGCGAGCCGCGATCCAGGCGGCGGTCCGGCAAGGCGGAGGAGGAGCCGATATGAGACATATCGGCGACGACGACAACGCCGCCGGTCGTCGTCTGGGCGCGGCGCAGCAGGGCAGCGGATTGTTCAGCGGCCTCCTAAGCCAGCTCCTCGGCGAGTCCGAAGTAGCGGTGGAGGGCCGGGTCGAGGAAGCCGACGATCTGCACGATCCGGCCGGCCCGAACGCTGAACACGGCGATCACTCCGAGCCGGAACCGGTCGCCGCCCGCCTCGCCCTGGTAGCAGGCGAGCGCCAGCTGGCCGTTCGCCCGGATCGGCACCAGCCGCCAGGGAATGGCGAACATCCGCTCGGTGACGAACCGGCCGATGTCCTCCCGGCCGTCGAACCATGCGGGCAGCGGCGGCATGAGGAACCTCGCGTCCTCGGCCAGCAGGTTGAGCAGGGCCGGCACGTCGGCGCGCTCCCAGGCGGACACGAGCGCGTCGACGAGCTCGCGCCGGCCGCCCGCGCCGACGACGTCGAGGGCGTCGAGCTCGGCCTGCTGCGACGTCCGCGGCACCCGCTCCTCGACCGCCTTCCGGGCGCGCTGCAGCGCGCTGTTCACCGAGGCCGGGGTCGTGTCCAGCAGGCGTGCGACCTCGGCGGCGGGGAACTCCAGCACGTCGCGCAGGATCAGCACCGCGCGCTGGGTACCCGGCAGGTGCTGCAGCGCCGCGACGAAGGCGAGCTCGACACTCTCGCGGCGCAGGTAGCGCGTGGCAGGGTCGGACGCGCCCATATCGGCACCCCCGGCCACCTCGTCCGGCCACGGCTCCAGCCAGACCGGCCCGGACACCGGCTCGCCGAGGTCGCCGGGGTCCCGCAGCGGCGGGTACCGGTCCACCGAGAGCATCCGCGGCGGGCGCCGGCCGATCAGCCGCAGGCAGGCGTTCGTGCTGATGCGGTAGAGCCACGAGCGCAGCGAGCTGCGGCCCTCGAAGCCGGCCAGCCCCCGCCAGGCGCCGAGCAGCGACTCCTGCAGCGCGTCCTCCGCATCCTGCACCGAGCCGAGCATCCGGTAGCAGTGCGCGTACAGCTCGCCCCGGTAGCTCGCCATCAGCCGCTCGAACGCACCCTGGTCACCCTTACGGGCCGAGGCCAGCAACTCCTGCTCGGGCGACGCGCTCACCGGGTCAGTCGAGTCCATCGATCCCATCGTCCCAGCCGTGCCAGCACGCCGTTGCGGGCCCGGTCAGTCGATGCCGCAGACCTCGTCGACCTCCGCCGGCGACGACGACCGGCCCCGGCCGGTGGCCGAGTCGCCGGTCCGCGGGCCGTGCGGCGTCGGCGAGACGGTCGGCGCCGCGTCCGCGCTCCGCTCGACCGGTCCCGGGGGTCCCGCGCCGCCGTTCTGGTCCCCCGGCGCGGCGCTCGGCTTCGGCGGGGGCGGGGCGAGCGCGCGGCGCACCGCGGTCCGGATGAGCCGGTAGTCCGGCCGGCCGGTGGTGATCAGCGGCGGTACGAACGGCAGGCTGCGGATGCTCCCGTCGGTGCGGACCTTCTCGGCCAGGTCGACGAGGCTGGGCAGCAGGTCCTGCGGGATGTCGGTGGACATCAGCCGCTTCGTCGCCTCGGCCAGCGACTGGAAGTTGCGCAGCACCGTTACCGGGTCGGCCTGCCGGGCCAGCGCGCCGAGCAGGCAGCGCTGCCGCTCGATCCGGTCGTAGTCGGACGAGTCACGCCGCGACCGCGCGTACCAGAGCGCGCGGTAGCCGTCGAGCTTCTGGCGGCCCGGCTCGATGTAGCCGGTCGGCGGCACCAGGTTGCCGTACGCGTCGAGCCCGCCGATCGGCAGTCGGTCCTGGACGGTCAGCGTCACCCCGCCGAGCGCGTCGACGAAGCGCTCGAAGCCCGCCAGATTGGCGAGCACGTAGTAGTCGACCCGCAGCCCGAGGATCTCCCCCACCACCAGCTTGACCGCCGCGGCGCCGCGGTCGCGCGCCCCGCGGAGCAGCTGCGGCCGCTCGTCCACGTACTCGTACACGCTGTTCAGCAGGTCGGGGAAGCCGTTCGGCCAGGTCTGCGCGAGCGGCCCATCCGGCATCGGCACGTTCTCCAGGTTCCGCGGCAGGCTGAACAGGACCACGTCCGCGGTCCGCACGTCGACGCTCGCGAGCACCAGGCTGTCCGTGCGGGTGCCGAACCGGTCCGGTCCCGAGTCGCTCGCGATCAGCACGACGTTGAGCCGCTCCCGCCCGCCCCAGGGGTCATCGTCGCCGCCGCCATCGCCCGAACCGTCCAGTGCGGACACGTCCGAGTCCGGGAACACGGAAGTGATCACTCCATGTTGGACGAACGCGTAGCGCGCCACGAGCGCCGGCGGCGTCGCGACCGCGACACAGAGCAGCGCGAGCGTCGCCGCCACCAGCAGCTTGCCCCCCGCGCTGACCCGCTCCGGTCGCAGCACCACATACGAGCTGAGCACGACGGCGATCCAGGCGACCGCCAGCACGACCGCGGCGGCGGCGATCACCGTCAGCCAGCGGGGCTGCACGGCGAGGCGGAGGAAGTCGGCGCGCGGCGTCCGTGCCGCCAGGACGAGCAGCGAGGCCAGCGCGGCGGCGGCCGCCGCGGCGATCACGGTGCCGGCCCGGCGCCGCCCGGCGGCGAGGTGCGCGGTGCCGGGCAGCACGGCGGAGGCGGCCGTCAGCAGCAGCGCACGACGTAACCGGGGGCGGGTCTGGCGGTGCACCTCAGCTCAGCCTGCCCCTCTCGACGGCCCCCCGGCCGGGGCGCGCACCTGCATAGACGCGAATCTGGCCCGGTACGTGCACCGCCCCGCGCGACCGTTCACATTGTGCACGCAGGGTGCCGGTTCCCGCAGACCGTGGTTCGCGGCCGGAGGCGGTTCACGTCACCAGATCGCGTGCGGCGGCCTCGATCGTGTCCTCGTCGAGCAGGACGGCGTCCGCGGCCGGGCCGAGCGGGATGAAGCTGTCGTGGCTGGCGACCCGGGCGAGCCGGCCGCCGAAGCCGCCGTCGACCAGCGCCGCCAGCACGCCCTCGGACACCCCGCCGGTGCGCCGGGTCTCGTCCACGACGAGCACGCGGCCGGTCGCGTTCGCGTCTCGGAGCAGGTCCTCGGCCGGCAGCGGGGCCAGCCACCGCAGGTCGAGCACGCGGCAGCCGATCCCGTCCGCGGCCAGCCGGCGGGCGACCCGCAGGCTCATCCGCAGCCCGTTGCCGAACGTGACGAGCGTCAGATCGGCGCCGGTGCCGTACGTCCGGCCGCGACCGATCGGCATCTGCGCGGTCGCCCAGTCCGCCGGGTCCCGGTACGCAGCCAGCCAGCCGCCGTCGCCCGGCTCGGCCAGGTCACGGGTGTGGTACAGGGCGATCGGCTCCAGGAACACGCACACCCGCCCGTCCACCGCCGCGGCGGCGAGGCAGCTGCGGAGCATCGCCGCGGCATCGTCCGGGCGCGCCGGCGAGGCGACGACCAGGCCCGGAATGTCGCGCAGCACCGCGACCGCGTTGTCGTTGTGGAAGTGGCCACCGAACCCGCGCTGGTATCCGTATCCCGCGATGCGGACCACCATCGGGTTGCGGTACTGGTCCGCCGAGAAGAACCGCAGCGTCGCCGCCTCGCCGCGGACCTGGTCCTCGGCGTTGTGCAGGAACGCGAGGTACTGGATCTCCGGGACGGGCAGCAGCCCGGCCAGGCCGGCGCCGAGGGCGAGACCGAGGATGGCCTGCTCGTCCAGCAGCGTGTCGAAGACGCGGGCCGGGCCGAGCGCCTCGCGCAGCCGCCGCGTCACCCCGTACACGCCGCCCTTGGCGGCGACGTCCTCGCCGAAGACGATCAACGCCGGGTTCGCGAGCGCCGCGTCCAGCAGGGCGGCGTTGATCGCCTGCGCCAGGGTGAGCCCGCCCTGCCGTTCCGGCAGTCGCCCACCGAACGCCCGCTCCCGAGCGGCCGGCGCCGCCGCGCGGACCGTGGCGGTGGGAGCCGGGTGGTGTGTCGCGAGTGGACGCATCACGTCCGCCGCGGTGGCGAGCCGCGGCGATCCAGCGACGGCACGGGCGGCGGCGAGCACCGCGTCGCGGCTGCGCTCGTACCGGTCGAGCACGGCGTCCCGGCCGAGCACGCCGCCGGCCACGAGCAGCCGGGCGGTGCGCAGCAGGGGATCGCGCGCCAGGTCGGCGGCGATCTCGGCGGAGCCACGGTACGCGGTCTCCACATCGGAACCGGCGTGGCCGAGGAGGCGCACGGTCCGCACGTGCAGCACGGCCGGCCGGCGGTGCAGGCGGACCCAGTCGGCGGCCTCCCGCGCGACGTCGTACGTCTCGACGAGGTCGGTGCCGTCCGCGCCGACGTAGCGGATGCCGGGGCGGGCGCGCAGCGCCGCCTCCACCCAGCCGGCCGGCGTGCGCACGCTGAGACCGAGGCCGTTGTCCTCGCAGACAAGCAGCAGCGGCAGCGGCAGTCCCTGGTGGACAGACCAGCCGGCGGTGTTCATCGCCCCGGCGGCCGTGGAGTGGTTGATCGACGCGTCGCCGAAACTGCACACCACGATCGCATCGGCCGGCCACCCGCTTCCGACGCCGAGCTTGCGGGCCCGGTCGACCGCGAACGCCAGGCCGAGCGCGCGCGGCAGGTGGCTTCCGATCGTCGAGGTCTGCGGGATCACCGCCAGGGCGCGGCTGCCGAAGACCTTGTGCCGGCCGCCGGAGATCGGCTCGTCCGCGGCGGCGACGAGGCCGAGCAGCACGTCTCTGATTGGGTCCTGACCGGGCACCTGGCCGGCCCGCGCCAGGTAGAACGCACCCGACCGGTAATGCAGGAGCGCCGGGTCGGTGGGCCGCAGCGCAGCGGCGACGGCCGCGTTTCCCTCGTGCCCCGATGAGGCGATCGTGTAGAAGCCGTCACCCCGCGACTGCAGCAGCCGGGCGGCGAGGTCGAGGTGGCGGCTGCCGAGCTGGGCGTCGAACAGGGTCAGCGCCGCCGAACCGGTCAGCGATGACCCTTCCCGCAGTGCAGCCGCCGGATCGCCGACCACTGCGCCGCCCGGCAGCGCGCGGACGCCGTCCAGGAAGTGCCGATCCAGCTGCTCGTGCGGCTGCATGGGTCGCAGCGTCCTCCCCCTCGCATGCGCCCGCGTCGGGAGGGGTAGGGGTCTCGGGACAGATCATCTGGAGGACATCCATGCTCGCGACCCTGCTCCTGGCCGGCATCGTCGCGGCTCCGGTGAGCTCGGTGGCGCTGTTCGTGCCGGTGGGATGGCGTGGTCGGGCGGCCGGGCTCTGGGCCTCCACCCGGCGGTTCGTGCTCGCGCTGCTCGGCACCGCGGCGGTCGGCGCCGCGATCGCCGTGACGCTGACGCTGCTCGACCTGCCCCGGACCAATGTCGTCGCCGGCACGGTCGGCTTCGCGATCGCCAGCCTCGTCTGGCTGCCCGCGACCCGGCGGTGGAACGCCCGGGCCCACCTGTGCTGGGCGTCGAGCGTGTTCCTGTTCGTGGCCTACCTGGTCTTCATCCTGGACTGGACGCTGCGCAGCGGGCTCGGCGCGCTGAGCACGGCCGGCGGGGTGCTGCTGTGGGCACTGGAGGTCTTCGCGGCCCTGCTCGCCTGCGCGTACCTGTGGGAGCTGTGCGACGCGCTCGGCACCGAGCGCTGGCGCCGCCGCATCACCCGGGACACGCCGCGGGCGGTGCCCGAGGACGAGCTGCCGTTCGTCAGCCTGCACGTGCCGGCGCACAACGAGCCACCGGACATGGTCATCGCGACGCTGACCTCGCTGTTGCGCCTGGACTACCCGCGCTACGAGATCGTCGCGATCGACGACAACACCGACGACGAGGCGCTGTGGCGGCCGGTCGCGGACTGGTGCGCCGCGCACGATGTCACGTTCGTGCACCTGGAGGACTGGCCGGGCTACAAGTCCGGGGCGCTGAACTACGCGCTGCGCAACTCGACCGACCCGCGGGCCGAGCTCATCGGCGTGGTCGACTCCGACTACCAGCTCCACCCGGCGTTCCTGCGCCGGTGCGCGCCGCTGTTCGCCGACCCGCGCGTGGGGTTCATCCAGGCGCCCCAGGACTACCGCGACTGGCAGCAGGCGCCGTACTACCGCCGCCTGTACTACTCGTACCAGTACTTCTTCGCGGTGTCCCAGCCGTCGCGGAACGAGCGCGACGGCGCGATCTTCGCCGGCACGATGGGGCTCATCCGGCGGGACGCGCTGGAGGCGGTCGGCGGCTGGGATGAGTGGTGCATCACCGAGGACGCGGAGCTGTCGCTGCGGCTGCTCCGGGCCGGCTGGTCCGGGCTGCACGTCGACGAGTCGTTCGGCCGCGGCGTCATGCCGCTGACCTTCGAGGCGCTGAAGAGCCAGCGGTACCGCTGGTGCTTCGGCGGCATCCAGATCCTGCGGATGCACGGGCGATCGATGCTCCCCGGCCGGCCGACCCGGTCCAACCGGCTCAGCCTCGCGCAGCGCTGGACCTACTTCTCCGGCGCGATCCAGTGGTACGGCGACCTGCTGGGGCTGGCGTTCTTCCTGCTCCTGCTGATCGGCGCGGCGAACCTCGCCACCGGCGGCGGCGAACTGTTCCGCAAGCTCACCGCGTTCGTCGTGGCCACGGTGCCGGTGCTGGTCGCGCTCGGGCTGATCCGCGCCGTCGCGCTGCTGCGCCGTGGCACCGGGGCGTCCTGGCGGGACGCGTTCGGCGCGTTCCTCGTCTGGCAGTCCACCTCGCTGGTCGTGGCGCGCGCCTCGGTGCAGGGCCTGTTCGCCCGCAAGGCCGAGTTCCTCCGCACGCCGAAGACGAGCGAGACAACGTCGTGGTGGCAGGCGATCCGGGCCAACTGGGCGGAGACGTCGCTGGCGGTGCTCGGCGCGGCCGCATTCGTCGCGGCGCTGACGCGGGTGGACGAGCTGGCCGGACCGCTGCTGGCCGGCCTGCTGGTCTTCCCGACCATCGGCCTGGCGGCGGCGCCGGTCAACAGCCTGGCCGCGCAGCGGGCCGCGCTGCCGCCGGATCTGCGGGAGCGGAGGCGTACCGAGTGGCAGCGGGACCGGGAGACGATCGTGCGGGGCGCGGCGATCGGCGCGACCGCCGGCGCGGTCGTCGGTGTGGGCATCGTCGCGGCGCTGCTGCTCGCGCCGAGCCCGACGCCGGTGCAGCCGCCGGACCTGGTCGGCCGCGGTCGGGAGCCGGCGCTGCCGGCCGGGCCGGCACCCACCGAGTCCGGCACGCCGACGCCCGGGCCGTCGGGTACGTCCGGCAGCCCGGGACCGTCCGGCATTCCCGGTCCGACCGAGGGCACCGGGTCGCCGACCGCCGAACCGTCGGAGAGCGGGACCGCGCCGCCTCCGACCAGCACGCCGGCTCCGACGTCGACCGGCGAGACCTCCCCGCCGTGAGGCGGCCGGTGCACGGCGGGCTCCCAGGAGGCCGCCGCTCAGGGGCCTCCTAGACTGGCGAGCATGACCCGGCCGAACGACACGGTCGCGGCGTTGCTGCAGGAGTACGCCGACCTGATCTCCATCACCGGCGGCGACGCGTTCAAGGCCCGGGCATACGAGAAGGCCGCCCGCGCGATCGGCGGCCACCACGAGGACGTGTCCACACTGGACCTGCAGGGCCTGGTGCGGATCCCGAACGTGGGCCGGTCGATCGCCGAGAAGGTGGCCGAGTACCTCCAGAGCGGCAGCATGCCCTCGGTCGAGGAGCTGCGGGCGAGGATCCCGGCCGGCGTGCGGCAGCTCACCGCGATACCGACGCTCGGCCCGAAGAAGGCGATGGAGCTCCACCGCAGCCTGGGTATCTCCTCGGTCGAGGAATTAATCGCCGCGATCGAGGCGGAGAAGCTGCGCGGCCTCAAGGGCTTCGGGCCGAAGACCGAGGAGAACATCCTGCACGGCGTGCGGCTCATGCAGCAGGCCGGCGGCCGCGTGCTCCTCAACGTCGCGATGGAGCTCGCCGAGGAGATCGTCGCCGAGCTGTCGGCCCTGCCCGGCTGCGAGCGCTGCACGTACGCCGGCTCGCTCCGCCGCTTCCGGGACTCGATCGGTGACATCGACGTCCTGGCCGCGTCGACGCGGTCCGGCCCGCTGATGGACGCGTTCGCGAATCTGTCCCTTGTGGACGAAGTGATCGTGAAGGGCCCGAAGAAGACCTCGATCCGGACAACCCGGGGACTTCAGGTCGACCTGCGCGTGGTCCCGCCCGAGGCATGGGGCGCGGCGCTGCAGTACTTCACCGGCTCGAAGGCGCACAACATCCGGACCCGCGAGATGGCGGTGCACCAGAAGCTGAAGCTCTCCGAGTACGGCCTGTTCGACACCGAGACCGGGGACCTCGTGGTGTCCGAGACGGAGGAGGAGGTCTACCAGCGCCTCGGCCTGCCGTGGATACCGCCGCCGCTGCGGGAGGACCGGGGCGAGATCGAGGCGGCTCGCCGCGGCGAGCTGCCGGACCTCGTCACCGTCGACGACATCCGCGGCGACCTGCACACGCACACGAACCTGACCGACGGTCTGTCCTCAGTGGAGGAAATGGTCCGTGCCGCCGCGAGCCGCGGGCTCGCCTACTACGCGATCACCGACCACGCGCCGAACCTGGCGATGCAGCGGATGTCGAACGAGAAGATGCTGGCCCAGCGCTCGGTCGTGCGGGCGCTCGACCGCGAGCAGTCCAGCATGCGACTGCTGCATGGCACCGAGCTGAACATCGATCCCGACGGCGGGGTGGACTGGCCGCCGGACTTCCTCGCCGGCTTCGACCTGTGCGTCGCCTCGGTGCATTCCCACTTCACCCAGTCGCGCGAGGCGATGACGCGTCGGCTGGTCCGGGCGTCCGAGAACCCGTACGTCACCATCATCGGGCACCCGACGACGCGGCAGATCGGCCGCCGGCCGCCGGTCGACGCCGACTGGGACGAGGTGTTCCGGGCGTGCGCGCGTACCGGGACCGCGCTGGAGATCAACGCGTACCCCGACCGGCTCGACCTTCCCGACGAGCACATCATGCGCGCCAGGCGCTACGGCGTGAAGTTCTCCATCGACACCGACTCGCACTCGACCGTCCACCTGGGATACCTCCGGTACGGTGTCGGCACCGCCCAGCGCGGCTGGCTCACCGCGGACGATGTGATCAACACCTGGCCGCTGCGCAAGCTCCGTACCTTCCTGCAGAAGTCACCGGGCTAGGCGGACCGCTTCATGATGTGCTCCGGCGCGCATCATGATGCTACACTGGCCGCATGCGGACAACGGTCTCCCTCGACGACGATGTGGTGGCCGCCGTCGAGGAGCTGCGGCGCGCCCGGCACGTCGGGCTCAGCGAGGCGGTGAACGAGCTGATCCGGGCCGGTCTGCGGGCGCCGCGTCGGCGAGCAGCGTTCCGGCAGCGCAGCGCCGACCTGGGCCTGCGGATCGACGTGTCCAACGTCGCCGAGGCGCTCGACGTCCTGGACGGGCCGGACGCCCGCTGATGCTGATCGATGCGAACCTGCTCCTCTGTGCCGTGGATCGGACCAGCCGCTACCACAAGCGCGCGGCCGAGTGGCTCACCGAGCAGCTGAACGGGCCGCGCCGGGTCGGGCTGCCATGGCAGTCACTGGTCGCATTCCTTCGGATCAGCACGCACCCGCGTGCGTCGGCCAACCCGCTCCCGCCGGAGGACGCCGTGCGGTGTGTCGAGGACTGGCTCGCCCCGGACGTGACGTGGGTGCCGCAGCCCGGACCCCGACACGCCGCCCTGTTGACTGACCTCATCACCCGCCGGCAGGTCACCGGCAACCTCGTCAGCGACGCGCATCTCGCCGCGCTGGCGATCGAGCACGGGCTGACCCTCTGCTCTGCGGACAGCGACTTCGCCCGCTTCCCCGAGCTGTCCTGGCGCAATCCCCTGACCTGACCCGTGCGTGCGGGCTGGTCGACGCGGTCCTACCGTTGCCGGCATGCTGCGGCTGGCCGACCCGACGCTCGTGGTGCTGGTTGGGCCGTCCGCGTCGGGCAAATCGACGTGGGCGGCCGAGCACTTCGGCCCGGAGCAGGTCGTCTCCTCAGACCGGCTGCGCGCGCTGGTGGGCGAGGGCGAGCACGACATCGCCGCGAGCACCGACGCGTTCGCGCTGCTGGACACGGTCGTGGCGGCGCGGCTGCGGCGCGGGCTGAGCACCGTCGTCGACACGCTCGGGCTGGACGGCGAGCGGCGGCGGGAGTGGCGAGAGCTCGCCGCACGCCACACCGTGCCCTGCGTCGCGGTCGCGTTCGACACGCCCGCCGCCGAGTGCCGGCGGCGGAACGCGGCACGCACCCACCGGGTGCCGGCGGCCGTCCTCGCCGGCCAGCTGAAGGCGTACGCCGAGCTGCGCCCCGGGCTCGCGGCCGAGGGCTTCGACGAGGTGCTGGCGCCCGAGCCGGTACGGGTGGTGCCGGCGGCCATCGCCGCGGCGGCGCGGTCGACGGGGTCGACGGCCCCGTCGGGCGCGGAGAACGGCCGGGCCGCCACGGAGCCGGACACCGGGCTCCGGTTCGGGCTGCAGATCTCCTCGTTCGGCGTGCCCGGCGGCCCCGCGGCACTGCGCGATCGCCTACGCGAGGTGGCCGCGGCCGCGGAGGAGGCGGGCTTCTCCTCGATCTGGGTGATGGACCACTTCCGGCAGGCGCCGCGGCTCGGCCGGCCGTGGGAGGACATGCTGGAGAGCACCGCGACGCTGGGTTACCTGGCCGCCGCCACCCGCACCGCCTCGATCGGCTGCCTGGTACACGGCGTCACCTACCGGAACATCGCACACCTGGGGAAGATCGTGGCCACCCTGGACGTGCTCAGCGGCGGGCGGGCCTGGTGCGGGCTCGGCGCGGCCTGGTACGAGGCCGAACACGTCGCGTACGGCTGGCGCTTTCCCCCGCCCGCCGAGCGGTTCGCGATGCTCGAGGACGCGCTGCGGCTGCTGCCGCTGCTGTGGGGCCCGGGCAGCCCGCCATTCGCCGGCCGCACGATCCAGGTGCCGGAGGCGATGTGCTACCCGCGACCGCTGCGGTCACCGGTGCCGATCCTGGTCGGCGGCTCCGGCGAGCGCCGCACGCTGCGACTGGTGGCCGAGTACGCCGATGCGTGCAACCTGTTCGGCGACGCGGACACGGTCCGCCGCAAGGTCGACGTCCTGCGCCGGCACTGCGCGGACGTCGGCCGGGATCCCGCCGAGGTCGAGGTGACCCATCTGTCCACAGTGCTCGTCGCGGGCGACACCGAGGAGCTGGCCGCCGAGGTCGCCCGGCGCCGGCCGGCTCGCGGCGTCGCGGCCTGGGCCGGCCGGACCAACCCTGGCACGGTCGAGGACCACGTGCTGCGGGCGCGGGCGCTGCGGGACGCGGGTGTGCGGCAGGTCATCGTGAGCCTCGCCGGGATCTGGGACTCGCCGGCCGTCGAGCGCTTCGCGAAGGTGATCGCGGCGTTCCGCTGAGGCCGCCGCGCCCTTCCAGACATACAGCGGCGCTGGCCGGCCGTCCCGACCAGCGCCGCGCGGCAAGATCACACTCCGGTCCCGGGCGTACTAGCCTGTCGCCGTGACGAGGACCGGGACCGAACAACCGTCCGCTCTGGACCGCTACTTCAAGATCACCGACCGTGGTTCGAACGTGCGCCGCGAGATGCGCGGCGGCCTGGTCACGTTCGTGACGATGGCGTACATCGTCGTGCTCAACCCGCTGATCATCGGCACGGTCGAGGACGCCGACGGCCGGGTGCTCGGCATCCCCCAGGTCGCCGGCGTCACCGCGCTGGTGGCCGCGGTCATGACGATCCTGATGGGCGTCGTCGCCCGGTTTCCGGTGGCGCTGGCGACCGGCCTCGGGCTGAACGCGTTCGTCGCGGTCGGCGTCGCCAGCCAGATGTCCTGGCCGGACGCGATGGGGCTGGTCGTGCTGGAAGGGCTGCTGATCACCGCGTTCGTGCTCACCGGGTTCCGTACCGCGATCTTCCGGGCCATCCCGAGCCAGCTCAAGATCGCCATCGCGGTCGGCATCGGCCTGTTCATCGCGTTCGTCGGGCTGGTCGACGCCGGCGTGGTCCGGCGCGCGCCGAGCGGCACCGTCCCGGTCGTGTTCGGGGTGGACGGCTCGCTGCGCGGCTGGCCGATTCTCGTCTTCGTCGTCGGGCTGCTCGTCATGACCGTGCTCGTGGCCCGGGGCGTGCGCGGGGCGATCCTGATCGGCATCGCGGTCGCCACCGCGCTCGCGCTGGTGATCGAGGCGATCGGCGACATCGGCCCGGCGGTGCGGGCGGACGGCTCGACGAACCCGACCGGATGGCAGCTCGCCGTGCCGACCTGGCCCGACCGGGTGGTGGACCTGCCCGACCTGTCGCTGGTCGGCAACTTCTCGCTCGCGGGCGGGTTCGACCGGATCGGCGTGCTGGCCGCGTTGCTGATCGTGTTCAGCCTGCTGCTGGCGGACTTCTTCGACACGATGGGCACCGTCGTCGGCATCGGCGCGGAGGCGGGCCTGCTCAACGAGAAGGGCCAGCTGCCGGACGCCGACCGGATCCTGCTCGTCGACTCGCTCGCCGCGGCGGCCGGCGGCGCGGCCAGTGCCTCGTCGGCGACGAGCTACGTGGAGAGCGCGGCCGGGGTGGCCGACGGCGCCCGGACCGGGCTGGCCAGCGTGACCACCGGCCTGCTCTTCGTCCTCGCGCTGTTCCTCACCCCGCTGGTGTCGCTGGTGCCGGCGGAGGCCGCCACACCGGCGCTGGTCATCGTCGGCTGCCTGCTCATCGGCCAGGTGCGCGGTCTGGACCTGAGCGACTTCGCGCTGGTCGTGCCGGCGTTCCTGACCATCGTGCTGATGCCGTTCACGTTCTCCATCGCGAACGGCATCGGCGCCGGCTTCATCAGCTACGCGCTGCTGCAGGCGGTCCGCGGTCGGGCGCGCGAGGTCCACCCGCTGCTGTGGCTGGCCGCCGCGCTGTTCGCGGTGTATTTCGCGATCGAGCCGGTCCGGACGCTGCTGGGCATCGACTGATCTGGGCATCGACTGATCGGGTATGCCACCGTAGGGCGCAACACACCCCGCGTGGACGGCGGGAGGCGGACATGGGCAAGGACGTCGCCGCGGTCGTGTTCAGCCGCGAGGACAGGACGCGGTTCCGGCATAAGGTCCGGCGCTGCCTCGACGTGTTCGAGCGGATGCTGGCGCAGTCGCAGTTCGACTTCGAGCGGCCGATGACCGGCGTGGAGATCGAGCTCAACCTCGTCGACGAGCGGGGTGATCCGGCGCTGCGCAACGACGCCGCTCTCGCCGCGATCGAGAACCCGGACTTCCAGACCGAGCTCGGGCAGTTCAACATCGAGATCAACATCCAGCCGCGGCAGCTGTCCGGCGACGCGGCGGTCGAGCTCGAGCAGAACGTGCGGGACAGTCTGAACGAGGCGGAGGCGCGGGCCCGCACGGCACACGCACACATGGTGATGATCGGCATCCTGCCGACGCTGACCGAGCGGCAGCTGACGGCGGACAGCCTGTCCGCGAATCCCCGGTACGCGCTGCTCAACGAGCAGATCTTCGCCGCCCGCGGCGAGGACATGCACATCGCGATCGACGGCGTGCAGCGGCTGGCGATGTCGGCGGACACGGTGGCGCCGGAGGCGGCGTGCACGAGCGTGCAATTCCACCTGCAGGTCAGCCCGGAGGCGTTCCCGCAGTTCTGGAACGCAGCGCAGGCGATCGCGGGCGTTCAGGTCGCGCTCGGCGCGAACTCGCCGTACTTCCTCGGCAAGGAGCTGTGGCGGGAGACCCGGATCACGCTGTTCGAGCAGGCCACCGACACCCGGTCCGAGGAGCTCAAGGCGCAGGGCGTGCGGCCGCGGGTGTGGTTCGGCGAGCGGTGGATCACCTCCATCTTCGACCTGTTCGAGGAGAACGTCCGATACTTCCCGACCCTGCTGCCGCTCATCGAGGACGAGGACCCGGTCGAGGTGCTCGACCGCGGTGACGTGCCGCAGCTGGCCGAGCTGCGGCTGCACAACGGCACGATCTACCGCTGGAACCGGCCGGTGTACGACGTCGTGGGCGGCAAGCCGCACCTGCGGGTGGAGAACCGGGTACTGCCGGCCGGGCCGACCGTGGCCGACATCCTCGCCAACGGCGCGTTCTACTATGGACTGATCCGGACGCTCTCGGAGGACGACCGTCCCGTGTGGACACGGATGTCGTTCGTCGCGGCGGCGGACAACTTCCACGCCTGCGCCCAGGCCGGTCTCGACGCCGAGGTGTACTGGCCGGGTCTCGGCCAAGTGCCGGTCACCGAGCTGGTGCTGCGCCGGCTGCTGCCGATGGCGGCCGAGGGCCTCGACCGCTGGGAGGTGTCGCCGGCAGTGCGGGACCGCCTGCTCGGCATCATCGAGCAGCGCTGCCTGACCGGGCAGAACGGGGCGGCATGGCAGGTCGACGCCGTGCATCACCTCGAGCAGCAAGGCGGCGTCGACCGGCCGGAGGCGCTGCGCCGGATGACCCAGCGCTACATCGAGCACATGCACACGAACGAACCTGTGCACACCTGGCCCATCGCCTGACCTGGCCGATCGGCGGATCGGGCGGGTAAGAGGTCGCGGGCGCGCGGTGTCTCGTGCGAGGGTGGCTGGTGGAACCGCCCGTTCCCTTTCCCCTGGAGCTGGAGGTCCGGATGCCGGACGAACCCGAGACCGAGGAAGCCGAGGACGACGTCAAGCGTCGGTTCCGGGAGGCGCTGGAGCGCAAGCACGACCAGGCCGCCGGGAAGACGCCGGCCGGCGAGGCCGGCGGGTCGTCGAAGATCCACGACGCGCACGGGCCCGCCGCGAGCAAGCGCACATTCCGCCGGAAGAGCGGGTGAGCCGGCCTCGGTCGACCCTCTCCGGGCGATTTCGCGGTGACAGGCCGCCCCGGGCGGGGCAGACTTAGGTCGTCAAGCCGTCAGGTGGGGGTTTCTCGTGACGAGCGACAGCATCCCAGATCTGATCCCGGTGCTCTCCCGGGGCAAGCACCGCAGTCCGCGCAAGGGCGCGTGCTTCATGGAGCTCGCGTCGTTCCTCGCCGGTGAACGCTGGAGCGACCGTCCGGCCTGCACGCACCCGCTGCTCGCCGCGCTGGCCCGGCATGTCAACGACTACACGTCCGACGCCGGGCGGCAGCGGCTGGCCACCCTGATTCCCTCGGTGATCGGGCTGACCGGCGCCGACCCGCACATCGACGTCCGGATCGCGCTCCGGGCGGCGACCACGACGCTGCCGATCGCGGCCGCCGAGCGGCAGCAGGTCATGGCGGCCGCGGTGCTGACCTCCGAGCGGATGCTCGCCGAGCTGGACGGCCGGCCCGTCGGCGAGCTCTCCGAGCGCAGCCGAGAGGCGCTGGCCAGGGCGCCGCACGCCGAGGCCTGGGCGCGCCGCTTCACCCGGCACTCGTCGACTTCGCTGAAGACGTTCCGCCGGCACGCCGCGCCGGCCACCATCCGGCTAGCCGTCGACGGCATCGCCCAAGCCTGCGTGCTCGACCCGGACCCGATCCTGTACGACCTGCTCGTCGGCGCGATCGACGACTGCCGGATCTGGTGCGACCCACCGGCTCCCGCCGGCCTCGACTCCCCCGCCTGGACAGCCGCCTGCCGCCTCACCGGTACCAACGCCTAGCCCGCCGTTCCCGCCATCCGCCGCACTAGGGTGACGGCGTGGCGCGGGTGTACACCGTGGCGGAGGCGCGGGCGGTGCTCGGGCACCTGCGACCGGTCATCGACGACCTCGTCGCGGTGCGGGCCGACGCGGCCGAGCTGGCGGCAGCCCTGCAGCGGGGTGCGACCTCGCCGCTGGGCGGGCTGCCGGAGCTGAAGGCGGCGCAGGCCCGGTTCGACGAGCTGCTGTCGCGGATCGCCGCGACCACCGACCTGCAGGTCAAGGGCGTCGCTCCGCTGCTGCTGGACTTCCCGGCGGAGCTCGACGGCGTGCCGGTGCTGCTCTGCTGGCTGGAGGGCGACGCCGACCTGGCCTGGTACCACCGCGCCGACGTGGGCTTCCTCGGTCGCCGCCGGCTCCCCGCCGAGGCGTGAGGCGTCGGCGGCTGTCGGTGACCCGACCTATCGTCTGGCCGTGAGCGCTTCCTCGCCCGCCGGTGGCGGTCCGGCGTTCGTCGTCGAGGGCGCGACCGAGCACAACCTGCGTGACATCGACGTGGCGTTCGGCCGCGGGGTGACGGCGATCGTCGGCGTCTCCGGGTCCGGCAAGTCGTCGCTGGCCTTCGACGTCGTGTACCACGAGGCCCGCCGCCGGCTGCTGGACGCGCTTCAGCTGGGCTCGCCGTTCACGAGCGTGCCACCGGCCGGAGTCCGCCGCATCCGCGGCCTCGGTCCCGCCGTTGCGCTGGGTCAGGACACGCTCATCCGCAACCCGCAGTCGACGGTCGCGACGGCGAGCGGCCTCCATCCGTTCCTTCGGCTGCTGTACGCGCGCTTCGCCGCCCGAACCTGCCCGCGATGTGACGAGGCCATCGAGGTGCTTTCCGCCGAGGAGCGGCTGGCCCTGGCGCGGCGGATGGTCGGCGTGGACGGGGCCCGCGCGGATGTGCTCGTCCCGCTCGTGGTCGCCGCCGAGGGCAGCCACGCCCGGCTGCTGTCGATGCTGGCCGAGCGGTACGGCCGCGGCGCGCTGGAGGTGGACGGTCGCGGCTGGGATGGGCGATCGCTCGATCCCGACACGCCGCACGACATCGCCATCCGCGTCCGAACGTTCGGCACGGGCTCGCGCGCGCAGCGCGGTGCCGAGGCCGGCGCCGACGGCCGCGCTCCCGCCGCCACCGGTGGCTCCCTCGTCGACGCCGCGGCCCTGCGGGCGGCGCTCGCCGAGGCGGACG
>JBKOXW010000191.1:0-5898 GCA_046744115.1 Actinomycetota bacterium
GCCTTCTCGCCGGAGGCGGCGGCCGCCGCCGAGGTGGTGCACGACTACAACTACGCGCAGGTGCTCACGCTGGACCTGCTGGCCAAGGGGTATGCGTACGCCGAGGTGCCGATCGGGTACGCGTTCCGCACCTCGGGCACATCGTTCGTGCGGCTCGGCCGATACCTGCGCCGGGTCGTGCCCGCGGTGCACCGCGAGCTCAACGCGGCCTGACGGCAGCGTCAGTCCTCCACGACGTGGTCGGCGAACGCCCGGCGCGCGGCCGCCCAGCGGACCGGGTCTCGGGTCCCGTCCGGTCGCAGCGCCTCGACCGCGGCCTGCGCGGTGGCCAGCGCGTGGTGGGTGTTGTCGTGAGCGAACAGTCCCAGCCGGCCGAACGTGGTCACCCGGTCCAGCCCGTCCGCCCAGCGGTCCAGCCCGGCCAGGTGGCGCGCGTAGCCGACCTCGTAGACGGGGTAGACGTGGCGGAGCCGGCGGACGGCGACGCTGGCCAGCCGCACGGGCCGCAGGCCGGCCTCGGCCAGCCCGTCGACGACCAGCGCGGCCAGATCGCTGTCGTCGGCCGTCCACACCGGATCATCCACCGCGCACGGGATCTCCGCGCACAGCACGCTGCGATCGGCAGGGTCGTCCACGCTGACCCGGTAGTTCGCCGGCTCGCTCACCCGGGTCACCGGCGTCTGCGGCCCCGGCAGGTAATGCGCGTCGTACTCGGTCCACCGCCCGCCGGCGTGCACCAGGTAGACCAGCACCATGGCGCGGAACCGCAGCCGCGACGCGTCGTGCAGCACGCCGGCCGGCGGCCCGGGCTGGGCGAGGCGGGCCAGCACCGGCAGCGGAACGGTGGACAGCACGTGCCGGGCGCTGACCGATGCACCGTCCGGAGTGGACAGCGCGACCCGGTTGGCTAACGGCCACAGCCGGGACACCTCCACGCCGCAGCGGATCTCGGCGCCGGCGGCGGAGGCCGCGCCGGCCAGCGCCTCGGCAATCTGGCCGAAGCCGCGGCGCGGATAGTAGAAGACCCGGCCCTGTTCGGCCCCCGGGGCGCGGTGCCCACCCACCATCCGGGCACCACCCAGCACCCGCCGGGCGATCTTCCACGGGCTGTCCGCGCTCACCCTCCGGCGGGCCTGCTCGGCATCGATCAGGTTGCCGTCCAGACCCCACAGCTTGACCGCGTACGGCGCGTACAGCGCTCCGTACAGCTCGGGCCCCAGCCGGCTGGACAGGACCGCGCCGTAGGAGCCGTCCCGGCGCGGCGTGAACGGCCGGCAGAGCGCGTCCCGGGCCAGCCGGCGCAGCACGCGCGGCGGCACGGCGCGCAGCAGCTCGCCGGCGCGCAGCGGGAAGCTCACCCACCGGTCGAACACCCGCAGCCGCCCGTGCCGCGGCCTGGTCTGCAGGTCGTCGCCGAGAAGCTCGCGCAGCGCGGCCAGCAGCGGGGCCGGGGTGGCCGGATGCAGCCGATGGCTGCCGTGGTCGACGCGCACGCCGGCCACCTCGAACGAGGCCGCCATGCCCCCCACCGCGGTCGCCCGCTCGAGCACGACCACGTCGAGGCCGCGCCGCGCCGCCCACCACGCGGCGGCGAGCCCGGCGGGGCCGGCGCCGAGCACGGCGAGATCGGCGGGGGGGCGGCTGTCCCGCGCGATGGGCACTGAGTAAGGTTAGGCTCGCCTAAGTCGCAACCGTCGGGCACCCCGCCCGCCGAGCCAGGAGGTACGAGTCCGTGAGCCTGCGCATCGCTTCCCGCCGTGCCGCGTCCGCCGTCGTGGCGCTCGCCCTCGCCGCGTTGCTGGCCGGCTGCGGTGACGACGACGGGTCGGGCTCCGGCTCGGGTTCCGGGTCCGGCTCGGGCTCCGGCTCCGGCTCCGGCTCGACCGAGGAGACCCCGACCCCCACGCCCACGAACACCTGAGCCGCCGGCGGCGGACCGGCCGGTAGGCTCGCGGCTCTCGCGGAAGGAGCCGCCGGTGGGTGAGTTCGTCAGGCTCGACGTCGATGGTGCCCTCGGCACGATCCGGCTCGACCGGCCGCCGATGAACGCGCTGAACGCCCAGGTCCAGGAGGAGTTGCGGGCAGCGGCCACGGAGGCCGCGACCCGCGCCGACATCCGGGCGGTGGTGCTTTACGGCGGCGAGAAGGTCTTCGCCGCGGGCGCGGACATCAAGGAGATGCTCGGCATGACCTATGCCGACATGGCCGCGCGTGCCGGCGCTCTCTCGTCGGCGTTCGACACCGTGGCCCGCATCCCGAAGCCGGTGGTGGCCGCCGTGACGGGGTACGCGCTCGGCGGCGGCTGCGAGCTGGCGCTCACCGCGGACTTCCGGGTGTGCGGCGACAACGCCAGGCTAGGCCAGCCCGAGATCCTGCTGGGCATCATCCCCGGCGCCGGCGGCACCCAGCGGCTGCCCCGGCTCGTCGGCCCGGCGCGCGCGAAGGACATCGTCTACACGGGCCGGTTCGTCGACGCGGACGAGGCGCTGCGGATCGGGCTGGTGGACCGGGTCGTCGCGCCCGACGACGTGTACGCGACCGCGGTCGAGATGGCCGGGGCGTACGCGAACGGCCCGGCGAACGCCCTGCGCGCGGCGAAGGCCGCCATCGACGGTGGGCTGGACACCGACCTGGCGTCCGGGTTGCGGCTGGAGAGTCACCTGTTCGCGGCGCTGTTCGCGACCGAGGACCGGGCGATCGGCATGCGCTCGTTCGTCGAGCAGGGCCCGGGCAAGGCCCAGTTCGTGGGCCGCTGACAGTGGCCGTCACGCCGGAGGAGGTGGCGGCCGCCCGGTCGGATCCGAAGCGGGCGAACGTCCTCTACCACGACTGGGAAGCGCAGACCTACGACGAGAAGTGGGCGATCTCCTACGACGAGCGCTGCATCGCGTACGCCCGGGACCGGTTCGTCGCGATCGCCGGCACCGCCGGCTGGCCCTACCCGACCGCGCTCGAACTCGGCTGCGGCACCGGCTTCTTCCTGCTGAACCTGGTGCAGGCCGGGGTCGTGGCGAAGGGCTCGGTGACCGACATCAGCCCGGGCATGGTCGAGGTCGCGCTGCGCAACGCGGCCGGCCTGGGCCTGCCGGTCGATGGCCGGGTCGCCGACGCCGAGCGGATCCCGTACGGCGACGACAGCTTCGACCTCGTCGTCGGGCACGCCGTGCTGCACCACATCCCGGACGTCGCGCTGGCGCTGCGCGAGGTGCTGCGGGTGCTCCGGCCGGGTGGGCGGTTCGTCTTCGCCGGCGAGCCAACGAGGTGGGGCGACGCGGTGGCCCGGCGCCTGTCGCGGGCCACCTGGTGGGCCACCACGCGGGCCACCCGGCTGCCCGCGCTGGCCGGCTGGCGGCGGCCGCAGCGGGAGCTGGACGAGACCTCCCGCGCCGCGGAGCTGGAGGCGGTGGTCGACCTGCACACGTTCCGGCCGGCCGAGCTGCGCCGGCTGGCGGTGGTGGCCGGTGCGGCCGACGTCGAGGTGCGCACCGAGGAGCTGACCGCGGCCTGGTTCGGCTGGCCGGTGCGGACGTTCGAGTACGCGGTGCCGGCAGACCGGCTCGGCTGGCGCTGGGCGATGTTCGCCTACCGGGGCTGGCAGCGGCTGTCCGCGCTGGACTCCCGCGTGCTCGCCCGGGTCGTACCGGCGGGCCTGTTCTATAACTGCCTGCTGACGGGGACGAAGCCGGCCGCGTGATAGGGTCGGCGAGGTCGTTTGACGTTCCCAACGATGTGCTAAGACGCTCGCGGGACTTCAGTGCGGGCCGGCACATTATCTGCTGCCCGCGGCGACCGGGCGCTCGCGCGGTGCGGGCGACCGAGATCGTCTCGTAGGGAGACAGCAGTGGCACAGGGCAGCGTCAAGTGGTTCAACCCGGACAAGGGCTTCGGTTTCATCGCCGTCGACGGCGGTGGGGCTGACGTCTTCGTCCACTACAGCGCGATCGCGTCCTCCGGCTTCCGCTCGCTGGACGAGGGGCAGCGGGTGGAGTTCGAGATCACGCAGGGCCAGAAGGGCCCGCAGGCGGAGAACGTCCGCACGATCTGAACCAGGGACTCGACGGGGACCACGGTCATCGACCGTGGTCCCTGCCCTTTCCGCGAGCCCTTTTCTGTGGGCATTGTGTGCGGGGCGATACGTTCAGTCTCGTGTTCGGCCGTGCCCGCGATCCGCGCCAGGCGAGGTTCCTCACCGTCGCCAGCCTGCGCTGGGTGGTCCGGCACCGCGCCTGGACGCCGTGGTACCTCGTGCGCTACGCCCGGTTCGGCTGGTTCAAGCTGCGCAACCCGCACGTGATCACCGAGGGCTTCGTGTTCCTCGGCCGCGGCGTCGAGCTGTATGCCCGCCCCGGCTACGGCCGGCTCATCCTCGGCAAGTGGGTCCACATCGGACCGGGAAACGCGATCCGCTGCCACGAGGGCACGCTGCGGATCGGGGACAAGTGCGTGTTCGGCAAGGACAACACCGTGAACTGCTACCTGGACATCGAGTTCGGCGCGGCCACGCTGGTGGCCGACTGGGTGTACGTGTGCGACTTCGACCATGCCTTCGCCGACATCACCGTGCCGATCAAGGACCAGGGCATCGTGAAGGCCCCGGTGCGGATCGGTCCGGACGTGTGGATCGGCACCAAGGCCACCGTCCTGCGCGGTGTCACCGTCGGACGCGGGTGCGTCGTCGCCGCGCACTCGCTGGTCAACCGCGACCTGCCTGAATACGCCGTGGCGGTCGGCGTGCCGGCCCGGGTGGTCCGCGACCGGGTCGCCGATTACCGGGCCGACGGGGCCCGGCGGGCCGCGCTGGCCGACATCGCCCGCAAGACGCGCGCGGCGGCCGAGCATGTCGATCGAGACCGGGAGAGGACGGGGCGATGACGCAGCCGCTGTCAGAGACCGGCACCCCGGTGCACGGGCTCACCGTGGAGGGACATGGCGGCGACGTCGCGCTGGCGGCGCTGCGACCGTTCGGGGTGAGCGAGATGTTCACGCTCTCCGGCGGGCACGTGTTCCCGCTCTACGACGCCGCGGTCCGGTCCGACGTGCGCATCGTCGACGTCCGGCACGAGCAGACCGCGGTCTTCGCCGCCGAGGGGGTCGCCAAGCTGACCCGCCGCCCCGGGCTGGCCGTGGTCACCGCCGGCCCCGGTGTGACGAACTCGGTCAGCGCGATCGCCACCGCACACTTCACCGGTTCGCCGGTGGTCGTGCTCGGCGGCCGGGCGCCGACGGTGAACTGGGGCCGCGGCGCGCTGCAGGAGCTCGACCACGTGCCGCTGCTCGCCACGATCACCAAGGACGCGCGCACCGCCGCGGGTCCGGCGGAGATCGCGCGCGACGTGCTGGCGGCGACCACGGCGGCGGTGACCCCGCACCGCGGTCCGGCGTTCGTGGACATCCCGATGGACGTGATCTTCTCCCCGGCGAGCGGGACCGTGCCGGAGGTCGTGCCGCCGCCGACCGGTCGGGAGCCCGACCCCGATCAGGTCGCCGAGGCGGCCCGTCTGATCGCGGCCGCCGAGCGGCCCGCCCTGATCGCCGGCACGGACGTCTACTGGGACGGGGCGGCCGAGGCGCTGCGCCGGGCGGCCGAGGCGCTGCGGCTGCCGGTGTACGCGAACGGTCTCGGCCGTGGCTGCCTGCCGGCCGACCACGAGCTGGCGTTCTCGCGCACCCGCGGGCTGCTGAAGAAGGAGGCCGACCTGGTCGTGGTCGTCGGCACGCCGCTGGACTTCCGGCTGGGCTTCGGCGACTTCGGCGCCGCCGCCGTCGTGCACGCCGTCGACCACCCCTCCCGCCGGGCGACCCACCGGCCGCTCGCCGCGGCCCCGGCCGGTGACCTGGCCGCGATCCTCGACGGGCTGGCCGCGTACGCCGGCCAGCGGGCCGACCACGGGCCGTGGC
>JBKOXW010000052.1:0-37208 GCA_046744115.1 Actinomycetota bacterium
CAGGTGGCGCCCGAGGTGGCCGCGGCGCTGTCGGCCGGGCGGGCGGTGGTCGCCCTGGAGAGCACCCTGCTCGCGCACGGCCTCCCCCGCCCGGACGGGCTGGCGGTGGGGCTGCAGGTGGAGCAGGCCGTGCGGGACGCGGGCGCGGTGCCGGCCACGGTGGCCGTCGTGGGTGGTCGGGTCCGGGTCGGCCTGGACGAGCACGACCTGCGCCGGGTGGCGCTCGGCGACGACGTCGCCAAGCTCTCGGTGCGCGACCTCCCGGTCGCCGTGGCGCGCGGTCGGGACGGCGCGACGACCGTCGCGGCGACCGCCGCCATCGCCTCGCGGGCGGGCGTCGCCGTGTTCGCCACCGGCGGTCTCGGCGGCGTGCACCCGCAGGCCGCGGACAGCTTCGACGAGTCGGCCGACCTGGCCACGCTCGCCGGTACGCCGGTCGCGGTGGTCTGCTCGGGGGTGAAGTCCATCCTCGACGTCGCCGCGACGCTGGAACGGCTGGAGAGCCTGTCGGTGACCGTGCTGCGGTACGGCTGCGACCGCTTCCCCGGCTTCTACCTCACCGACTCGGGTCTCTCAGCCGGGTGGCGGGTCGACTCTCCGGAGGAGGTGGCGGCGGTGGTCGCGGCGCGGGCCGCGCTCGACCTGCCCGCCGCGGTTGTCGTCGGCAACCCGATCCCGCCGGCACACCAGCTCGACCCCGCGCTGCACGACCTCGTGCTGCACCGCGCGCTGGCCGACGCCGCCCGCGCCGGCATCGCCGGGCCGGCGCTCACCCCGTTCCTGCTCGACCGGTTCCACACCGAGACCGGCGGCCGGAGCCTCGAGGTCAACGTACGGCTGGTGCTGGCGAACGCCCGGCTCGCGGGTCAGATCGCCGCAGCGATGACACCGCGCTGAAGCCCACGTGCAAACGGGCGCAAATACCGCCCGATCGGGGGATCATCACGGCGATGAGAACACGATCGGCCTCTAGACAGTCACGCCCTGCGCTCGGCAGGCTCCTGCAGCGTGATTGCCCACCATGTTGCTGAGCACCTGTGCCGTCCGTGCATTGTGGCCGGGCCCTTGCCGCTCACCGCGAGGTCGAGGTGAACGGCCCGCCGTCCGCCCGGCTGTCCGCTGACCGGCTGGCCGACCTCGAGCTCGTGGATCTGTCCGGCGCGCGACTGTGGCCGGTCGAGGACGGGGTGACGGTCTGCGTTGACGGGAGCGGCATCGCCGACCCTGACGACGGAAGCCCGCTGCCCGCGGTCGTCGTCACCCTGGCCCCGTACGCCGCCCGCCATCTGGCCCGGCTCCTCGACGACTGGACCACGCTGGCGGCGCTGCTGGAGTCGGCGCGCGGCGCCGACGAGCGGGAGCTGGCGCGCGCGCTGCACGAGGCCGCCCGGGCCGCGGAGACGCTGCGCGCCGGGAATGCCGGCGGCACCGCCGGCGGCAGGGGACCCGGTACCCAGCGCGGCTGATCGTCGTCAGCCCCGGGCCGCGGCTCGCACGCGCCAGGCCGCGTCGGGGGAGGGCTCGAACTCGTCGAGGTCGGTGAACAGATCGGAGAGGCTTACACCGAGCGCATCGGCGAGTCGGAAGACGCGGTCCAGCGACGGCGAGTAGGCCGCGTTCTCCACGCGGTTGATCGACTGGCGGTCGCAGCCCGCGCGCTCGGCGAGTCGCTCCTGCGACAGGCCGAGCGCCTTCCGCCGAGTGCGCACCGCCTTGCCGAAGGCGAGGCGGCGGACCTGGACTGACGGAATCGGAGAGGCCGGCACGCGACCGAGTCTCTTCACTGCGACCTGCCCGGTCTGTATCGCGGTTGCTATAGTCCCCCGTTGATGGCTCAATGTTGACATAACACCGGACGAAACACCAGTGGGACGCCCCGCCGGCGCAGCGCGGCGCGAGCAGGGCAAACCCGCCGACCGGACCGCACACCTGTCGGTTCTCTGTGGCACTCCGGTGATCGGCCCAACGGAGAGGATCTGAATGGCTGGGCATCGCAAGGCAATCGGGCTCGTGGCCGTCGCCGCGCTGGCGGCCGCCGCCGGACTCGGCGGCTGTGGTGGATCGGACGAGCCGTCCGGCTCGTCGCCGAGCGCCGCGGCGGGGCAGCGCGCGGCGACGGCGCTCGCCGGAGTGTGCCCGGAGACGATCGTGGTGCAGACAAACTGGTGGCCGCAGGCCGAGTACGGCGCCCTTTACCGCCTACTCGGCCCGCAGCCGCAGATCGACAGCAAGCGCAAGCGGGTCAGCGGCGCGCTGGTGGCCGCCGGCGCCGACACCGGGGTGAAGCTCGAGATCCGGGCCGGCGGGCCGGCGATCGGCTTTGTCCCGTCCGCGAAGATGCTCTACACCGACCCGGCGATCACCCTTGGCGGAGTGGACATCGACCAGGCCGCGCAGGTCGCCGCCGAGCAACCCGTGCAGGCCGTGTTCGCGCCGCTGGACCTGTCCCCGTTGGTGATCATGTGGGACCCGGAGCGGCACCCGGACTGGAACACGATCTCCGACATCGGGCAGACCAGCGCGCCGGTGCTCTACTACCAGGGCTCGACGTACATGGACTACCTGGTGGGCTCCGGCATCCTGCGCAAGTCCCAGGTGGACGCCTCCTACGACGGCACGCCCGCGCGGTTCGTCGCCGAGGCCGGCGCGGTCGCCCAGCAGGGCTACCTCACCAACGAGGTCTACCAGTACGAGCACGAGCTTGCGCAGTGGAAGCGGAAGATCGGCTGGACGCTGGTGGCCGACTCCGGCTACCCGGTCTACCCGGAGACGCTCGCCATCCGGCCGGACCGCAAGGCCGAGCTGAGGCTCTGCCTGGACAGGCTGGTGCCGATCCTGCAGCGGTCCACAGTGGACTACCTCGATGACCCGGCGGCCACCAACGCGCTGCTGGTGAAGCTGGTCGACGAGTTCGGCGCGTTCCCGTACTCGGCGGACCGGGCCGCGCACGCCGTCATCGCAATGCGCGACCAGGGCATCATCGGCAACGGCGGGAACACGACCGTCGGCGACTTCGACGCGCGCCGGGTGCAACGGATCATCGAGATCGTGCGCCCGATCTTCGCCGGCCAGCGCCGCCCGCTGCCCGCCGATCTGTCCCCGACCGACCTGTTCACGAGCGAGTTTGTGGATCCGGCCATCGGCGTCAAGAGCAAGTGACGTGCCGTTGCCATGACCGCAGTGCCGCTGTTCGACCCGATCGCCGAGCTGTACGAGCGGTACGCCGAGATCACCGACGACATCCTCCGACCGTGGTTGGCGCGGGCGCTGCCCACCGGCGGCGCCCGCGGCGTCGACCTCGGCTGCGGCTCCGGCCGGTTCACGCCGCTGCTCGCCGACCGCTGCGGGGAGGTGCTCGCGGTCGACATCTCCGGCCGCGAGCTCGCCCTCGCGGCCGCCAAGCGCGGCCGGCCCAGCATCAGCTACCAGCGGCGCAGCCTGCTCGACGTCACGCCGGACCGGGACGGGCGGTTCGACGTGGTGCTCTCGGTGAACGCGCTGTTCCACGTCTACGCCGAGCGGGACGCGGTCGGCGTGCTCCGGCACGTGCGCTCGCTCCTCGCGCCGGCCGGCGTCGCGGTGCTCGTCGACGTCGTCTCCCCCGGGCCGCGCTCCCTGCTGCATCAGCGCTGGTGGGGCGTCCAGGACGGGCTGCGTACGCTCGCCCGGCGCCGCTCCGTGCCCGACGCGTGGACCGTTCTGCGGCTGCGCCAGCACCGCACCTGGATGCGGCACGCCCGCACCAATCACCCGCTCACCCGGTCGGAGTTCCACCGCCACCACGGCGAGGTCTTCCCGGGCGCGGCGTTCACTGACGACCTCGACCCGTTCATCTGCGCGCTGCGCTGGCAGGCGGGCGGGTCTATCCCTCGATGACGCGGGAGTGCTCCGGCGCCGCCTCGATCGCCCGCTCCGGCGCCGGGTGGCCGCGGAACCGGCGCATCCGCCAGGTGGTCCTCGGCGGCCGGTCGTTCGCGATCAGCACCGCCATCCACGGCAGGGCCACCGCGGCGATGACGAAGGCGGCCATCGCGACCGGCACCTGGTAGAAGACCGCGGCCAGGACGAGGCAGCCGGCCCGGATGCCCATCATCACGAGGTACTTGCGGCGGCGGGAGCGCAGCTGGTCGTCGAGGCTCGGCTCGGCCTCGGTGATGAGGACCGGGTCGGGGCGGTGCTGCTTCGGCGTCACGGTGTCTCCCACCTGCACGGGTCTCCCACCCGCACGGGTCACCCCATCCTCGCACCGGCCGGGGCGGGGCGCACCTGCCTGAGTGGGGTGCGCCCGCCTCAACCGCTCTTCGCGGCCGCCTTCAGCTGCTTCTTGTACTCGCGGACCCGCTGCAGCGACTCATCGTCGACGATGTCCGCGACCGACCGGTAGGAGCCGGGCTCGCCGTACGAGCCCGCTGCTTCCTGCCAGCCGGGCGGGGTGACGCCGCGCTGCTTGCCGAGCAGCGCGACGAAGATGCGCGCCTTCTGGTCGCCGAAGCCGGGCAGCCCGGTCAGCCGCCGGCGCAGCTGCTCGCCGTCGGCGGCGTCCCGCCACACCGCGGCGGCGTCCCCGTCGTACCGGTCGACGATCACCCGGCAGAGCTCCTGCACGCGCTTGGCCATCGACTTCGGGTACCGGTGCAGCGCCGGCGGCCGGGCGAACAGCGCCGCGAGCGCGTCCGGGTCGTAGTCGGCCAGTTCCCGCGCGGACAGTTCGTGGCCCAGCCGCCTGGTCAGCTCGTACGGGCCGGTGAACGCCCACTCCAGCGGGATCTGCTGGTCCAGCAGCATGCCCATGAGCAGGGCGAGCGGATCGCGGTCGAGCAGCGCGTCGGCCGAGGGCTGCTGGCTGAGAACGAGACCCATGACGCAGAGGCTATCGAGCGCCCGCGGCGGCTCCCAGCGCGTGCGGCAGGATGCCGGGCGTGCGGGCGGTGGTGCAGCGGGTGTCCTCGGCGAGCGTCACTGTCGACGGAGCCACGGTCGGCGGGATCGGACCGGGGCTGCTCGTGCTCGTCGGCGTGACCCACGACGACACCCCGGAGCGCGCGGCCGCGCTCGCCCGCAAGGTGCACGAGCTGCGCATCCTGGCCGGGGAGCGGTCGGCCAGCGAGACCGGTGCGCCGCTGCTGGTGGTGAGCCAGTTCACGCTGTACGCCGGCACGGGCAAGGGCCGCCGCCCGTCCTGGAGCGCGGCCGCGCCGGCCGCTGTGGCGGAGCCGCTCGTCGACGCGCTGGTGGCCGCCCTGCGCGAGCGCGGCGCGCATGTCGAGACCGGCGTCTTCGGCGCGCACATGCAGGTCGCGCTCGTCAACGACGGACCGGTCACGCTCATCCTCGAGGGCTAGCCGTGACCTGCCTCATCGTTACCGACCCGAAAGGTCGAATCGGGCATATGTGAACCAGGCACGGGAACACCACGTCGTCAGGAACGTTGGAACAGGCGTACGACTCGCACCCGAGCTTGGGGACTCTCAGTGACTCTTCCTCGCACCAACTCTGCCACGCCGCGCCGCCGCGCGTCGGTGGAGCCGCGCATCATGTCGCGGCCGCACCGGACGCAGCGTCCGACGGCGCCCGCGGACGCGGTCGAGCCCGACACGGCGGTCGACGAGACCGCCGAGCGCACCGATCTGCCTGACCTCGACGAGCAGAGCGCCGCGGTCTCGGCCGACCTGGTCCGCGTATACCTGAACGAGATCGGCAAGGTTCCCCTCCTCAACGCCGAGCAGGAGGTCGAGCTCGCCAAGCGCATCGAGGCGGGGCTCTACGCCGACCAGCTGCTGGCCGAGCGCGGAGGCAAGCTCGGCGCGGCGCGCCGGCGTGACCTGCGCGCGCTCGTGGTCGACGGTCAGCGGGCCAAGGAGCACCTGCTGCAGGCGAACCTGCGGCTGGTCGTCTCGCTCGCGAAGCGGTACACCGGGCACGGCCTGCCGTTCCTGGACCTGATCCAGGAGGGCAACCTGGGGCTGATCCGGGCGGTCGAGAAGTTCGACTACACCAAGGGGTTCAAGTTCTCGACGTACGCGACCTGGTGGATCCGGCAGGCGATCACTCGCGCGATGGCCGACCAGGGCCGGACCATCCGGCTCCCGGTGCACCTGGTCGAGCAGGTGAACAAGCTGGAGCGGACCCGCCGGCTGCTGCACCAGCAGTTCGGTCGGGACGCGACCGAGGAGGAGCTGGCCGCCGAGCTGGACCTGACCCCGGAGCGGGTCACCGAGCTGCTCGGGTACGCCCGCGACCTGGTCAGCCTGGACCAGGCGGTCGGCGACGACGAGGACGCGCAGCTGGGCGACTTCATCGAGGACTCCGACGCCCCGGTGGCCGAGGACGCGGTGAACTTCCGGTTCATGCGCGACCAGCTCGACGCCGTGCTCGGCACCCTCGAGGCGCGCGAGCGGCAGGTGCTGCGGATGCGGTACGGGCTCGACGACGGCCAGCCGCGGACCCTCGACGAGATCGGCAAGGCGTTCGGGCTCAGCCGCGAGCGGATCCGCCAGATCGAGCGCGACACGATGGCGAAGCTGCGCCACCCGTCCCGCTCGCAGGCGCTCCGCGACTACGTCGAGTAGCCGACCTGACCGGCCTGGCAAGGGCCCCGTCCTGGTGGACGGGGCCCTTGTCGTTCGCGTGTCGTTCGCGGTCGCGTCGCGGCGGCCGGTCAGCGGAGCCGACGCGGACCGGGATCCACCCGGGCGGTCGACGGCCCGACGCGCACGACCGCGTCGAGCACGGCCAGCCCGCTCCGCCCGACGAGCACCGGGTTCAGCTCCAGGCCGAGCACCTCGGGCCGGTCCTCAGCGAGCCGGGACAACCGCTGCACGAGGACCTCCAGCGCGGCGACGTCGACCGGGTCGGCGCCGCGCCAGCCGGACAGCAGCGGCGCCGCCCGGGGCGAGCGGACCAGCTCGGCGGCGTCGATGTCGGTGACCGGGACCGCCGCGTACGCCCAGTCGCCGAGCAGGTCGGTCGCCGCGCCCGCGAGGCCGAACGAGACCAGCGCCCCGAACGACGGATCGTCGGCCACGCCGACCACGCAGGCCACTCCGCGCGGCGCCATCGCCTGCACCACCACCGAGTCTCCGGCCGGCACCTCCTCCTCCGTCGCGCCGGGCCTCGGCTGCCCGGACTGCGCGGACAGCGCGGACAACGCCGCCCAGGCGGCCCGCACGTCCTGTTCGTCGGCCAGTTCGAGACGCACCGCGCCGAGGTCCTGGCGGTGCCGCAGCGCCGGCGCGGCCGCCTTCAGGGCCACCGGATATCCCAGCGTCGCTGCGGCGTCGACCGCCTCGTCCGCGTCGCGCGCCAGCCGGCGGGGCCACACGGTGACGCCGTACGCGCCGAGCAGGCGCGTCGCCTCGTCGGCTGTCAACGCCTGCGCGACGGGCGCGTCCGGGCCGAGCGCGGTCTCGACCACCGCGCGGGCGGCGTCGCGGTCGACGTCCGCGAACTCGGTCACGGTTCCGGGCGGGCGGCGGCGCCATTCGGCGTATCGCGCGACGCTGGCCAGCGCTCGCACGGCACGCTCGGGTGTCGGGTAGGACGGCACCGAGCCGCGCTCGACCATGCCGCCCGGCCCGACCCGGCGAAGAGGCTCCGGCACGCCCTCGGAGCCGAGGAACGTCGAGACCACCGGCTTGCCGGCCGTGGCGGCGGCGTCGGCCAGCGCCTGCGCGTACTCCACGCCGACCGTCGCCAGCGGCGGCACGAAGACCGCCACGACGGCGTCCGCGGCCGGGTCCGCCGTCGCCGCGCGCACCGCTCCGGCGAAGTCGGCGACGCTGCCGTGCGGGCCGATGTCCGCCCGCCCGTCGCCGACCGGCACCAGCCCGGCCCCCAGGCAGGCGTCCTCGACCAGTACACCGAGCGCCGACGAGTTCGTCACCGCAGCAACCCGCCGCCCGCCGGGCAGCGGCTGGTACGCCAGCACCTGCGCGACGTCGAACAGCTCCGCGAGCGTGTCGACCCGGATCACCCCGGAGGCCCCGAACAGCGCCGCGACGCTCTGCTCGGGCAGCGGCACGGCACGGTCCGCCAGGCCGGGGGCGGGCGCGGTGTGCCGGCCGGTCTTCACCGCCACGATCGGCTTGCGCCGGGCCAGCCGCCGGGCCAGCCTGGCGAACTTGCGCGGGTTGCCGAAGCTCTCCAGGTAGAGCAGGACGACCTCGGTCGCGGTGTCGGTCTCCCAGTACTGCAGCAGATCGTTCCCGCTGACATCGGCTCGGTTCCCTGCGGAGACAAAGGTAGACAGGCCGAGCCCCCGCCGAGCCGCCGTCTCCAGGATCGCCACGCCGAGGGCACCGGACTGGCAGAAGAAGCCGACCCGGCCGGGCTGGTGCGACAGCGGCGCCAGCGTGGCGTTGAGCCGGAGCTCGGGGTCGGTGTTGACGATGCCGAGGCAGTTCGGCCCGACCACGCGCATGCCGTGTGCGCGGGCCGAGGCCACCAGCGCCCGCTCGGCCTCCCGGCCGGCGACGCCGCCCGCGCCGTCCCGCTCGCCGAAGCCGTCGGACAGCACGACGAGCCCCCGGACGTTCCTGCCGGCGCACTGCTCGACGACGCCGGCCACCGCGGCGGCGGGCACCACGACCACTGCGAGGTCGACGTCGTCCGGCACGTCGAGCACGGTCGGGTACGCGCGCACCCCGCCGACGTGCCGGGCGCGCGGGTTGACCGGGTAGACCGGGCCGGCGAACCCGTACCGGAGCAGGTTCGCGAACACGGCGTGACCCACCGTGTCGGGGTCGGTACTGGCCCCGATGACTGCGACCGAGGCCGGCGTGAGCAGCCGCTGGATGGACCGGGCCTCGGCGCGTTGCTCGCGCTCGTACGCGACCGCGACCGATGTCTCGGTGGGCTCGATCGGAAACGTCAGCCGCACCACGCCGTCGGCCAGCGTGCGGTCGGTCTGGTAGCCGGCGTCCAGGAAGACGCGGATCATCCGCGAGTTCTCGGCGAGCACGTCGGCGACGAATCGCCGGATCCCGCGCTCCCGGGCCGCGGCGGCGAGGTGCTCGAGCAGCACGGTGCCGATGCCGCGGCCCTGGTGCGCGTCCTCCACCACGAACGCGACCTCGGCCTCGTCGCCGGTGCCGACCCGCTCGTACCGGCCGACCGCGATGATCTCCCCGCCGAGCTCGGCCACCAGCGCGACCCGGTCGACGTGGTCGACATGGGTGAGGCGGTGCAGGTCGCGGTCGGGGATCGCCGGGTACGCGCCGAAGAAGCGCAGGTACCGGGTCCGGTCGCTGAGTCGCGCGTGCAGCCTGCGGAGGCGATCCCCGTCGTCGGGGCGGATGGGCCGCAGGTGGAACGCGCCGCCGTCGGCCGCGACTCCGTCGGCCTCCCAGTGCGCAGGATATGCCGGCTCCGCGGCGGGCCCGTCCATGGCGGGCTCAGTCGCGGGGGTCGTCGGGATCGAGGCCGTGCAGGGGGTAGACGGCCCGCCGCGTCGCGGCGATGGCCCGGTCCAGCGGCGTGTCGCCGCCGGGCTGCCATGGCACGTACGCAGGCCCGGGCGGCGCACCGGTCGCTATCTCGCCGCCCGGCTCGGGGGCGTCCGGGTCGAGCGGAGTGGCGAGGAGCCCCTGGGCGTCGTCCGGATCGACGCCGCCGATCAGCTCGGTCATCAGCGTCGGGGGCGTGGTGCGCAGGCCGTACCGGCGAACCTCGTCCGCCCACTCCGGCGGGATCCGGGTCTCCGGCGGCACCGGCGCGCCGGCCACCTCGCCGAGCAGGAACGTCCACGACCGGGGCACGCACCGGACCAGGCCGTAACCCCCGCCGCCGAGGGCGAGCCAGCGTCCCCCGGACAGCTCGTGGGCCAGCGCGTGCAGCGCCGCGTACCCGGCGCGCTGCCCGTCCACGGTCAGCGCCAGGTCGGCGAGCGGATCCTCGCGATGCGTGTCGCAGCCGCACTGGCTGACCAGCACCTGCGGCCGGAAGGCGCGCAGCAGGCCGGGTACCATCGCGTGGAACGCCCGCAGCCAGCCGGCGTCTGCCGTGCCCGGCGGCAGCGCGACGTTCACCGCGCTGCCCACGCCGTCGCCGGTGCCCACCTCGTCCGGAAAGCCGGTGCCGGGGAAGAGCGACAGCGGGCTCTGGTGCAGGCTGATCGTGAGCACCCGCGGGTCGTCGTAGAACGCGGCCTGCACCCCGTCGCCGTGGTGCACGTCGATGTCGACGTATGCGATCCGGTCCGCGCCGCGTTCGAGCAGCCACGCGATCGCGATGGCCGCGTCGTTGTAGACGCAGAAGCCGGACGCGCGCGCGCGCATGGCGTGGTGCAGGCCGCCGGCGATGTTCGCGGCGTGCTGGACCTCGCCGTCCCAGACCTGCCGCGCGGCCAGCACGCTGCCGCCCGCGATCAGCGCCGACGCCTCGTGCATCCGCGGGAAGATCGGGTTGTCCGGGGTGCCGAGGCCGACCTCGGCCGCAGCCCACGGGTCGTCCGGGGCGCGGCGGACCGCGGCCAGGTAGGAGCCGTCGTGGACGAGCATGAGCAGGGCGTCGTCGGCGGGCTCCGGGGTGAGCACGCGGACCTGCGGCCGGTCGAGCACGCCGAGCGAGCGGGCCAGGGACATGGTCAGTGCCAGCCGCACCGGGTGCAGCGGATGGTCCTCGCCGAGGTCGTAGTCGAGGTAGCCGTCGTCCCAGACGACCGCCGCGGCATCGCTCACCCGTCGACCGTAGCGGCATCGTGCCCCGCTCGAGGTCGGCGGTCGCGACGGCGTCGTCGCGGCACGCGCGGTCGCGGCAGGCGCCGTGGCGGCGATGCGTCGGCGGGCACCGCATAGGCTATGGTCCCGGCCCGGACGGCGCCGACGAGGCAGGGAGGACGTGTCCATGATCCGACGCGCCCTGGTGGCGCTGGCCGCATTGCTGGCCTGCGGCGTGGCCACCGGTTGCGGTGAGACGATCCCGGGCACCGGCACTCTGGCGGCCGACGCCGAGCGGCCGTCGTCGACGCCGTCGCCGTCCAGGGAATCCTCGTCCGACCTCAACGAGGTGTGCCGGGCCCTGGACCCGGGCGCTCTGCGCGCGCGGATCGGCTCGCGCGTGGAGCTGGCGGACTCGCGTGAGAACGGCTGCAAGGTCACCGGTGCCGACGGGCGGTCCGTGGTGGTCTCCGTCTTCGACTACCTCACGCTCACCGAGTACAAGCGCGGCGAGTTCGAGGAGCTGACCATCGCCGAGCACCCGGCGATCCGCACCTCGACGAACATCGTCTACGTGGCACGGGCCACCGACCCCGGAGCCGAGGGGCTGATCGGGGCGTACTTCCCCGAGCTCGGTGAGGGCGGCCATGAGGTCGCGGTGGTGCTGCTGGAGCAGCTGCTTGCCACGTTCGGCAAGTGACCGCCGGCGCGGGCCCACCCTCCGGCGACGGCCCGGTCTGTCGGTCTGCGGACGTAGCATCGACCTGACAGCCGGAGGGGCCCTTGAGCCATCACAGCGATTTGATCGATACGACCGAGATGTACCTCCGCACGGTGTACGAGCTTGAGGAGGAGGGCATCGTCCCGCTGCGTGCCCGAATCGCCGAGCGGCTCAAGCAGAGCGGACCGACGGTGAGCCAGACGGTGGCCCGGATGGAACGCGACGGGCTGCTCACCGTGGAGGGCGACCGGCACCTGGAGCTGACCACGGCCGGGCGGCGGCAGGCGATCGCCGTGATGCGCAAGCACCGTCTAGCCGAGTGCCTGCTCGTGGACGTGATCGGCCTGGAGTGGGAGCAGGTCCACATCGAGGCGTGCCGGTGGGAGCACGTCATGTCGGAGGCGGTCGAGCGGCGGATCCTGGTCCTGCTCGGCGGTCCGACGCAGTGCCCGCACGGCAACCCGATCCCCGGCCTCACCGAGCTCGGCGCCAGCCAGGCCGCGGCCGCGGCGTCGGGCCTGGCCGGGCTCACGACGATGAAGGACGCCGCGCGCCCCGGCGGAGCGACGGTCGTGGTCCGCCGGATCAGCGAGCAGCTGCAGCCCGACGCCGAGATCATGCGGCAGCTACGGCAGGCGGGCATCCAGCCCGGGCGATCGGTGGCGGTGGGGACCGCCGAGCGTGGCGTCCTGGTGGACACCGACGGTCGCAGCACCGGCGTGGACGACCTGATCGCCATGCACGTCTTTGTCTCCGCCGGCTGACTCGAGCCCCGCCTCGGCCGCTGCCGGGCGTGGCCGGTTAGGGTCGTCGCACCGGTCCGACCCGCACCGATCCACCCGCCACTGAATTGGGGGAGGCCCGCACCATGGCCCCTCAGCGTCCCGTCAGCGAGGACGGCGCCGCGGACAGCTCCGCTCGCTCGTCCGACCACGGCGAGCCGGCGGCGGTCGCGACAGGCGGCGGGTCGAACGGTCCGCCGACCGCTTTTCAGGAGCTGACGACGTACGTGGCGCTCCCGCGGCTGTCCGGCCTCGCCATCTCGCCCGCTGGCGACCGCCTCGTCACCGGCGTGGACACACCGTCCGCCGACGGCAAGAAGTACGCGACCGCGCTGTGGGAGATCGACCCGAGCGGCGAGCGGCCGCCGCGCCGGCTGACCCGCTCGGCGCCCGGCGAGGCGCAGCCCGCCTTCCTGCCCGACGGCACGCTGCTGTTCACCTCGAAGCGGCCGGACGCCGAGGCGAAGCCGGGCGACGACGACAGCGACGAGGAGGCCGCGCTGTGGGCCCTGCCCCCCGGCGGCGGCGAGGCCCGCCGGGTCGCGAGCCGGCCAGGTGGCATCGCCGAGGTGGCGGTCGCGCGAGACGCCGGCGACGTCGCGTTCACCGCACCCGTGCTGCCCGGGACGACCGGTGCGGAGGAGGACGAGCGCCGCCGTAAGGACCGCAAGGACGCCGGCGTGTCGGCGATCCTGCACGAGCGGCGTCCCGTCCGGTACTGGGACCGCGACCTCGGCCCGGCCGAGCTCCGGATCTTCGCCGGCGCGATGCACCCGGGCGACGACGGGCGTCTCGACCAGCCGCGGGATCTCACGCCGGCACCGGACGGCCGCTTCGATGAGGGGCTCGCAGTGTCCCCCGACGGCCGCGCCGTGGCCCTTCCGGTGCGGCTGGACGATCCAGACGTCGTCGACCGGTGGGCGGTCTCCGTCCTGGACACCGGCACGGGCCGGCGCATCCGGCTCGTGGAGGAGCCGGCGACGTTCTTCGCCGAGCCGGCCTTCGCCCCCGATGGTGCGGCGCTGGTGTGCGTCCGGCAGGGCATGGGCGGCTGGGACGAGCCGTCGGACTGCACGCTGCTGCTCATCGACCTCGGCACCGGCCAGCAGCGCCACCTTCTGCCGGACCGGGCGCTCTGGCCGCACTCCCCGGTGTTCTCGCCCGATGGTGGGGCGGTCTTCTTCGTCTCCGACGAGCAGGGTCATGCCCCCGTGTACCGGCTCGACCTGGCCGGCGGGTCGCTGACGCGGCTCACCGGCGGCGGCGCCTACTCCGACCTGGCGGTCACGGCGGACGGCTCCGCCCTGTACGCGCTCCGGTCCGCGGTCGACGCGCCGCCGGCACCGGTCCGACTCGATCCACGCGCGGCCGACCAGGACCCGGTGCGGCTGCCGACCCCGGGCGACGTCGGCCCGCTGCCCGGCACCGTGACCGAGCTCCGCACCACCGCCGACGACGGCGTGCCGCTGCGCGGGTGGCTGGCGCTGCCGGCGGGCGCGTCGGCGACCACGCCGGCCCCGCTGCTGCTGTGGATCCACGGCGGCCCGCTCGCCAGTTGGAACGCGTGGTCCTGGCGGTGGAACCCGTGGCTGGCCGTGGCCCGCGGCTACGCCGTCCTGCTGCCGGACCCGGCGCTGTCGACCGGCTACGGGATGGATTTCATCCGGCGCGGCTGGGGCGCGTGGGGGCAGCGGCCGTTCACCGACCTGATGTCGATCACCGACGCCGCCTGTGCCCGCGACGACATCGACGACAGCCGGACCGGAGCGATGGGCGGCTCGTTCGGCGGCTACATGGCCAACTGGGTGGCCACCCAGACCGACCGGTTCCGCGCCATCGTCACGCACGCCAGCCTGTGGGACCTCGACCAGTTCGCGGGCACGACGGACGAGCCGTCGTACTGGCGGCGCGAGTTCGGCGACCCACTGGGGACGCGGGAGAGATACCAGGCGAACTCGCCGCACCTGCGCGTCGCCGACATCCGGACGCCGATGCTGGTCATCCACGGCGACAAGGACTACCGGGTGCCCATCGGCGAGGCACTGCGGCTGTGGTGGGACCTCGGCAGGGCCTCGGTACCCGCGAAGTATCTCTACTTCCCGGACGAGAACCACTGGATCCTCACGCCGGGGCACGCCCGGGTCTGGTACGAGACCGTGTTCGCCTTTCTCGGCCAGCACGTGCTCGGCAAGGAGTGGGAGCGGCCCGCCCTGCTCTGACCACCGGGCGGTTGACCGCCGGCAGCCGGTACCGGCCGGTAGAATCGGCACGTCCTCGCGAGCCGACGCCGTCTCGCCCAGCGCGAGCGGCCAGTCGAGCTCGGGAGGTGTCTCATGGTCGCCAACCAGTGGGGGTTCCTGCGGCATGCCCGCAGGGAGGCGCCGAAGCGCCCAATCCCCGAGCGGCTGCGGGACTGGCTGCCCGTCTACACCCGGCCCGCCGGCGAGGACGTCCGCGTGCAGGCCAGCCGGTGCATGGACTGTGGCGTCGCGTTCTGCCACGCCGGCTGTCCGCTCGGCAACCTGATCCCGGAGTGGAACGAGCTGGTCGCCGACGACGACTGGCGGTCGGCGATCGAGAGGTTGCACGCGACGAACAACTTCCCCGAGTTCACCGGCTGGCTCTGCCCCGCGCCGTGCGAGGCGGCGTGCGTGCTCGCCATCAACGACGACCCGGTCGCGATCAAGCAGGTCGAGCTCGCCATCATCGACCGGGCGTTCGACGAGGGCTGGGTCCGGCCCCAGCCGCCGTCGAGCAGGTCCGGGCGACGCGTCGCCGTCGTCGGGTCCGGACCCGCCGGCCTGGCCTGCGCCCAGCAGCTCACCCGGGCCGGCCACGAGGTGGTCGTCTACGAGCGGTCGGACCGGCTCGGCGGCCTGCTCCGGTACGGCATCCCGGACTTCAAGATGCCCAAGCGGCTCCTCGACCGCCGCCTGCGCCAGCTCGGCGACGAGGGCACCGACCTCAGGACCGGCGTGGAGGTGGGCGGCCCGGACGGGCTCGACGCCCGCCAGCTGCGGTCCGACGTCGACGTCGTTGTCCTCGCCGGCGGTGCGCTGCAGCCGCGCGAGCTTGAGCTGCCGGGCCGGACGCTGTCCGGCGTGCACCAGGCGATGGACTACCTGCCGCAGGCGAACCGGCTGCGCACCGGCGATCGGCCGGCCACGGCGATCACGGCGGCCGGCAAGCGGGTCGTGATCATCGGTGGGGGTGACACGGCCGCGGACTGCCTGGGCACCGCCAACCGCGAGGGTGCGGTCTCCGTCGTGCAGCTCGACCACAACCAGCGGCCTCCGGACGCGCGCAACCCGATGACGAACCCGTGGCCGCAGTGGCCGAAGGTGCACAAGGTCTCGCCAGCGCACGAGGAGGGTGTGGTGGAGGCGTGGGCACGGGAGGCCGTCAGCTTCCATGGCGACGCCGACGGGCAGGTCCGGGCGGTGCGCACGGCGCGGGTCGAGGCCGTTCGGGTGGACGGCCGGCGAACGTTCCGCCGGGTGTCGGGGACCGAGCAGGAGCTGGCTTGCGACCTGGTCCTGCTCGCCGCCGGCTTCCTCGGCACCGAGCCCGGCTCGGCGCTGAACGACCTGGGTGTCGAGGTCGACGCCGACCGTGGCACCGTGCACGTCGACCGCCAGTGGCGCACCACCGCAGACGGGGTCTTCGCCTGTGGCGACGCCGCCCGTGGTGCCAGCCTGGTGGTGTGGGCGATCGCGGAGGGTCGCGCGTGCGCGGCCGCCGTCGACGCGGCCCTGATGGGCGGAAGCGATCTCCCCGCGCCGGTGGTGCCCGGGACGCGACCGCTCTGACCGCACCTGCCGGCCGATCACCGTCGCCTCCCGCCGGTCCGCGCTGACCACGGCTCCGCGGGCTGGCGCAGCCGGGGCACCCGACGCGGGTCCACCGCGCTGTCGAGCAGCTGCAGCAGCATCGTCGCGGCGTGACAGCCCGGGTCGCTGTCCAGCGCCCGCACGACGGCCACCCGGGCCAGTGCGCCGTCGCCGCGCCGCCAGGCCGACCACGCCAGCAGGAACAGCGGCGGCGCGTCGTAGGGCGCGGGCGCGTGCCGGGCCAGCCACGTCCAGAGCACCGGCGCGGGCATCGGGTTCATCCGCTCCAGCGCCAGCCAGCAGACGTCCCGCAGGGGAACGTCGACAAGCGCGACGAGCAGCCGCGCCGCCTCGTCGGCATCGAGATCGCACGGCGCCCCCGCCTCGCCGTCCGCCTGGCCCGTCACGAGCGTCCGGAGGCGTCGCCGCATCACCGCGCGCCAGCCGGCGATGCCGCCCGCCGCCGACACGGCATCGACGAACCCCAGCTCGGCACGCTCCACGGCGCGATGCAGGCTCGCCTCGACCGCATCGCCGGGCGGCTCCAGGCTCCGCTCCAGCGCCTGCCGGTCGGGAAGGGCGGCCAGTCCGGCGGCGGCGGCCGCGCGGGCCAGCGGCGACCCGCCCGAACCCGCCGGGGGCACCACATGGCCGTCCGGCGGGCAGCAGGTCGGGTCCACGCACACGTACGACCACAGCCGCCCGTCGGCGACGTGCAGCGCGTCGCGCAGAGCGATGCTGGCGTCCGCCAGCGCGTCGCGCAGGCGGAGAAACAGCCGCCACTCCGGCAGCCGGTCACCGGCCTGCACCGAGCCGCCGTAGACCACGACGACGACCTCGGCGGCACCCTGCCGTCGCAGCTGCGCGGCGAGCGCGCCGGGGAAGCCACGGTCACGGCGGACGTCGGCGAGGTCGACCCGCATGGTCAGCAGCACCTGCCCGGTCGGCGGCCCCAGAGCGACCACGACCAGGCTTGCCGCTGGGTGGAAACCGAGCAGGTACGGCAGGATCTCGACCAGGTCGCGCGGGCTGCGCACGCGCAGCGCCGCGGGGGCGGGAGTCGCTGGGACCGGGGCGTCGGCGACGGCGGCTCGCTGCTCGGGCATGCGGCCACGATCTCCGGCCGGCCAGCCGCCGGACAGGGCCGCGGGGCAATCTGTGGACGAGTGTTGCGCCTGTGGACGGCCGGTTGACAGATCGGCGCGGAGTGGCTATCTAACGGGCCGGTCCCCGCGGCGAGTGTGTGTCAGGCGACGAGCGCTTGTCAGATGCTCTGTGCTTGTCAGCTGCTCTGTGTTGACGTCCGCTCGACGACCGCGTCCGGCCCCGGGAACACCAGCGCCTCGTGCCCGTCGTCGAACCGGACCAGGTACGGCGGCGCACCGTCCGCCCCGCGGACGTCGACGATCTGACCCGTCCGCTCCGGCTGGCCGACCGTGTGACCGTGCACGTGTAGCCGGTCACCGACCATCGCCTGCATGGTCATGCACCTCCTCCACGGTGGACCCTCGCACCCAAGGGTGCTACGGACGGGTCGCGACCGGAAGGGGGGAGACGGGATCGGCGACCTCGACCAGCCGGCACATCGCGTTCACCAAGCGCAGCTCCGCCGGATTGCGCACGGCCGCGTCGAGCAACCGCGGGCTCGCGACCACGGCGGCCAGCGCCCGGGCCCGGGACACCGCGACGTTCAGCCGGTTGAGGCTGTAGAGGAACTCGATCCCGCGCGGCGCATCCTCCGCGCTCGAGGTGGCCATCGAGTAGATGACCACCGCCGCCTCCTGACCCTGGAACCGGTCGACCGTGCCCACCCGCGCGCCCGCCGGCAGCCGCGACCGGAGCCGGCCGACGTGCGCGTTGTACGGAGCGACGACGAGCACGTCGGCCGCGGTCACCGGCCGCAGGCAGCCCCGCGCGTCCGTCCAGGCGCCGCGGCGCACCTCCCGGTACAGCCCGGCGACGACGTCGACCTCCTCGGTGGAGACCGACCGGTTGCCGGCGTGCTCGACCGGCACCCAGCGCAGGCCGGCGCCGCGCAGCAGCCCCGCCGCGTCGACCTCCTGCCGGCCGCACGACTCGAGCGCACCGAGCCGGCCGTCGTAGCCGACCTCGGAGACGAAAGCGCAGATCGCGGGGTGCATCCGCCAGGTCCGGTCGAGGAAGACGCCGAGGTCGGCGGGCAGCGTCGCCGCGCCGCCGAGGACATGCTGCAGCGCCGAGAGCTCCGCGCCGGGCGGGTGATCTCCCCGCGCCGGCTGGGCGAGCTGCTGTGGGTCGCCGAAGAGCAGGACGTCACGCGCGGCGCCGGCGACCGCGGCGACGTTCGCCAGGGACAGCTGGCCCGCCTCGTCGACGACCAGGGCGTCCACGGCGCCGGCCATCTCCTCCCGGGCGAACAGCCAGGACGTGCCGGCCACCACGTCCACGCTGCCGGCCCACAGCGCCTCGGCCACCACGGCGTTGTCCGTGGTGTGCTCCACACCCGCGGCCGTGGACCGGTCCTCGCCGTCGGCCTTCTGCAGCGCGCGCACGGCGACACCCTGCTCGGCCGCCGCCGTCATCACCGCGTCCAGCAGGTTCGCGATCGCCTTGTGGCTGAACGCGGACAGGCCCACCCGCCGGCCGTCGGCCACCAGCGCCAGCACGGTGCGCGCGGCCGCCCAGGTCTTGCCCGAGCCGGGCGGCCCCTGCACGGCCAGCACGCCGCCGGACAGCAGCCGGGCCAGCCGGGTCACCGCCGTGACCGGCGACTCGCCGGCACCGACCAGCGGGCCGGCCGGCACGCCGCGCGGTGGTCGGCGCAGCAGGAGGTCACGCGCGGCCCGGTGGGCCGGCCCCGGCCCGTCGATGCCGTGGTCGCGCACCCACTCCCCCAGCCGTCGCAGCGCCTCCCGCTGGACCCGGTCGTCGATCGGCCCGCCCGGGACCAGCGACGGGCAGGCCGGCGGCCCGGTCCGGCTGGCCCGGCGCAACTCCAGCCAGCCCTGCTCGGCGTCGAGGGCCACGACCGTGCCCTGGGTCCGCTCGGTACGCGGGTCGACGTAGCCGCTCTCACCCACCCGCAGCTTCGTGTCCTGCGGTGGGAAGTCCATCCGCCACACGGTCGACTGCTTCGTCGCGCGTACCTCGACCGGCGGACCGAGCTGCCCGACCGCGGCCGGGTCGTCAACGAGGGCCTCGTCGCCGAGTTGCAGCCGCCGGAAGTACTCCCACCATTCCGGGCGGGCCTCGCGCCGGTGCCAGTCGAGCAGGTCGGCGAGCAGCCGGGTGGCGCGCTCCTCGTCGCCGTCGGCGACGCGCTCGGCCGGTAGCGGCGCGACCAGCTGGGCGTGCAGGTGCAGCGTCGCCGCCGAGACCTGCACGGCCCGCTCGGACGGCAGCCCGTCGCCGTCCTCCGGGCGCTCGATCGCGGCGCCGGCGGCCACCGCGTCCGCCCGGCGCTGCTCGAGCCAGTCCCGCAGCCGCAGCGTGGACCGGCAGTCGATCTCGTTATATCGCTCGATCGCGGCCAGCTCGGTGTCGTCCCCGCTGGCCAGCCACCGCTCGAACGCGACGATGCTCGATGCCGCGTCCGCGACGTCGACGCCGGTGCGGGCCTGCGGGTCGAAGAACACCTCCATCTGCTTGATCGAGTACGAGTCGGTGCCGGCGCGCAGCGCCTGGCGGACCACCGCGTACAGGTCGACCAGCCGACTCCCGCGCAGCAGCCGGTCCACCTCATCGACCCGGGTGTTGTGGCGGGCGGAGAGCCGGCGCACCGCCGCCGTCTCGTACGGCGCGTAGTGGTAGACGTGCATGCCGGGGTCCGCCGCCCAGGCGCGCATGAGGTGGTCGATCGTCCGCTCGAACGCGCCCTTCTCCTCGGCCGGCGTGCGCGCCCAGTAGGCGGTGAACCGGCCGCTCGCGTCGCAGAGGCCGAACAGGTACTCCTGGCCGGCGTCCCCCACGTACGGGTCGCCCTCGAGGTCGAGGAACAGGTCACCGGGGCTCGGCGCGGGCAGCCGCGCCAGTCCCCGCCGCGGCTCGGGCGGCAGCAACGCGAACGCCGGCCGGCCCGTATCGCGCTGCACCCGCTGCAGGTGCGCCTGCTGGACGAGCCGCTGCCGCGAGGTCAGGCCGATCCCGTCGGGCAGCAGCGCGGGGTCGGCCGCGGCCAGCGCGGCGAGCGTGCCCACCCCGGCGGCGGTGAGCTGCCGGGCGTGGTCCCGGCGCATGCCGGCGACCACGGACAGGTGGTCGTCGGCCCGGCGCTGGGCCGAGCAGCGGGCATCCCACCGGCACTGCGGGCAGTGCCGGACCTTCTCCGGGTAGCTGGACTCGGTCGAGTCCAGCCACGCCAGCAGGTCGCGGCGCACCCGGCGGGCGTAGGCGGCGCAGTCGTCGAGCCGGAACGGCCGGCGCGCCCCGTCGCCGGTGACCACCGTGAGCAGCTCCGGCGCGCGCCCCTGCAGTACGGTGAGCCGCTCCGCGTACGTCGCCATCTGCAGCAGCGCGGCCACCTTGATCCGGCGGGCCAGCTTGGTGTCGGCGATGTCGTAGGACCAGCCGCCGAGATCGCTCGGCCGGTCCGGCCGCTTCTCCAGGAAGTCGGCGTGCCCGCGCCAGGAGCCGTCGAAGAACGTCGCCTGGTAGACCACGTCGGCCCCGGCGCGCATCGCGTCGAGCGTGTCCCGCTCCGCGCGGCGCAGGTCGCCGCCGACGTCGATCTCGACGATCGTGCGTCCGGCCGCTCGCAGCCGGGCGAGGTAGGCCCGCTCGTGCTCCATGCCGCGGGCCCGCAGCACGGCGAGCGCCTCGTCGTCGGAGTCCGGCGCCAGCAGCAACCGCCTCGCCACGGCCTGGTCGAGCCGGGTGAGATGGCGGCAGGCCAGGAAGTTCGTCAGGTCGGTGGGACTGACGACCAACCCGCCATCGGCGGCGACGTACACACCTGAACCGTAGAGAAGGGCTCCGACGAGTCGGCGACGGCCGGCCGGATCTGTGGACGCGACCTCGGCCTGTGGACGACGGGTTGCGGAGACGCCCGCGATCCGGTACGCGGCCAGGCGAAACCTAGCCAGCCGGCACCGCCTCGGGCACCCGGCCAGCGGTCCGCTCACCCGCCCGCACCGCCGCGGCGAAGTCCACCGCGTTCTCCACCGCCGCGCCACCGGGGTCGTTGTTGAAGTACACGTACACGTCGGCGGCGTCCGGCCAGGTCTCAGCCAGCCGCGCGGCCCAGGTCCGCAGCGCCTGACGGCCGTACCAGGGCCACCGGGCCGCACCGCCCTCGTGCAGCCGCAGGTACCCCCAGCCGGCCGTGCGCCACAGCGGGGTGATGGGCCGGCCCCGCCGGTCCGCCCAGCACAGCGCGGCGCCGCGGTCGGCCAGCACGTCCCGGACCTCATCGACCCACCAGGACGGATGCCGCGGCTCGACCGCCACCCGCACGTCGGCCGGGAAGCAGGCCAGGCACCCGGCCAGCAGCCCGGTGTCGGCCCGCAGCGTTGGTGGCAGCTGCAGCAGCACGGGGCCGAGCCGGTCGCCGAGACCGCGGGCGTGGTCGACCAGCCGCGCCACCGGCCCGGCCGGGTCGCGCAGCCGGCGGATGTGCGTGAGGTAGCGGCTGGCCTTGACCGCGATGACGAAGCCGTCCGGCGTGCGGGCTCGCCATCCGGCGAACGTCTGCCGGTCCGGCAGCCGGTAGAACGCGTTGTTCAGCTCGACCGTGCCGAACGCGTCCGCATAGTGCTCCAGCCAGCGTGCCTGCGGCAGCCGGGACGGGTAGAGCCGGCCGCGCCAGTCCCGGTACTGCCACCCCGAGGTGCCGATCAGCGTCGGCATGCCGAGAACCTACCCGGCCGTCGTTGAACGGGAACCGAGCCGGAGACGTAGTGAGGGGTAGCGGCAAGCGACGAGCGTGACGGGGAGTGAGGGGACGTGCGACAGGTCAGGATCCGCAAGCCGACGCGGCAGACCCGGTTCCCGCTCGACCTGCGGACGCCTTCCGGCCGGCGCCTCCCCTACTGAGCGCGCCCGCCCCGGCGGTGACGAGAGCTCCCGCCGGGGCGGGCCGGTAAACCCAGGCCGTAGCACGGGTTGTAATTCGGTTGCACCGCCGACCGGCGGCCCTATGGTCGACGTCATGCCACCCAGCGGTTGACTCACCCGATCCCACTCGATCGACCGGCGCGCGCCCCTGCCAAGCGCGCGGACAACCGTTGCCCCCACCCTCGCCACGACCCGGTTCTGTGACACCGGAGTGCTGATGTCCCACGCCGTCCCCACCATGGCCCCGACGCCGCCGACCCTGACACCGCAGCCGCGCCCGGGCGTCCCCGCCGTCGACGTCGACGGCCTTCGCAAGGAGTTCCGCCGGCGGGCTCCGCGCGGCGCGCGCGGGCCTCGGTTCCGCCGCGTCGCCGCCCTCGACGGGGTCAGCTTCACCATCGAGCGCGGCGAAATCATCGCCATCCTGGGCAAGAACGGGTCGGGCAAGTCGACCCTGGTCCGGGTGCTGTCCACGCTGCTGCTGCTCGACGGCGGCAGTGCGAAGGTCTTCGGGCACGACGTCGGCCGCGAGGCGCGGGCGGTGCGCCGGCTGGTCAACCGCGTCTCGGTGGAGGCGAGCTTCTTCAAGAAGATGTCGGCCGCGGAGAACCTCGGGTACGCCGCCCGGTTCTACGGCATGACCGCGCGCCGCACCCGCGAGGAGATCCCGCGGATCCTGGCCCGGGTCGGCTTCCCGGCCGCGCGCCGGCACGAGCCGATGGAGAACCTCTCCCGTGGCATGCAGCAGAAGGTCGCGCTCGCCCGGGCCCTGCTCACCGCGCCGGTGCTGCTGCTGCTCGACGAGCCGACCACCGGCCTGGACCCCCGGTCGAAGCGCGAGGTGCAGGACTTCGTCCGGGAGATCCGCGGCGAGCACGACGCGACGATCCTGCTCTGCACGCACGACATGGTCGAGGCGGAGGCGCTGGCCGACCGCGTCGGGATCATCGACCGCGGCCGGTTGCTGCGGCTGGAACGGGCCGAGGACCTCAGGGCGCACTACGGCGCGGCGACGCTCGAGGAGGCGTTCTTCGCGGCCACCGGCCAGGAGCTGGACGACGACCGGGACCCCGACGACGGGGACTCCGACGACGAGAGGGAGGTGTTCGGGTGACCGCCGCGATGCCGCGCGGGCTGCGCAAGGAGCTCATCGGGCTCGGCGGCGTGGTCGAGCGCAACGTCTACCTCACCCGCCGGTACATCTGGTGGGACGTCGCGTTCTTCGTCTGGACGGTGGCGAACACGCTCACGATCGTGTTCATCGCCAACGGCATCGAGGCGACCGGCGGCACGATCGACGTCGCGCGGGCCACCACGTACCTGCTCGTCGGCGCGGTCATCTGGGCCTACCTCGGCATCATCTTCGAGTTCCTGACCGAGACGGTGGCGTGGGAGCGCTGGGAAGGCACGATCGAGTACACGTTCATGGCGCCGCTGTCCCGGTTCACCCACCTCGCCGGCGCGGGCGCATTCGCGGTGCTGTACGGGCTGGTGCGGGCCGGGCTGCTGTTCGCCGTAGTCGCCGTCTTCTTCGACCTGAGCATGCCGAACGCGGACTTCCTGGCCGCGATCGTGGTGCTGCTCGTGGCGAGCGTGTCGTTCATCGGCATCGGCATGATGACGGCGGTGCTGCCGCTGATCTCGCCGGAGAAGGGCGCCCAGCTCGGTTTCGTCGCCCAGGGCGTGCTGCTCGTCGTGTCCGGCGTCTATTACCCGATCGACATCCTGCCGGGGTGGATGCAGAGCATCGCGGCCATCTCGCCGGCGACGTACGCCCTGGACGGCATCCGCGCGGCCATCCTCGACGGCGCGGGCCTGACGTCGATGGGTCGCGAGCTGCTGCTGCTCGCGGTGATCGGCGCGGTGTGCATCCCGGCCGGGCTGGCGCTGTTCGCCGCGGGCGAGCGGTACGCCAAGCGCAACGGCAAGCTCAAGCGTTCGGGCTGACCGAGCGGCCGGCGGCCCTGGTTGGCGTCGTGCGGGTTGGCCGGTGATGGCGGCGCGCGCGGATGAGGAGGGGTAGGCCGGCGGCAGCGGGGAGGAACCAGAACGTCGCGGGTGGGAGCAGGTTCCAGACCGGCAGGCGTGGGCCGTTGTCGACGTAGAACGCGGTGAGCATGGCCAGGTAGGACAGGCTCATGCCGGTGAGGTGGTGGGTCAGCCAGCCGTGCCAGCGGATGCGTCGGGCGGCGTAGCCGAAGCCGGCGGCGGCGAGCGCGGTAGCGCCCGGGAGGAGCAGGTACCAGGTGTGGGGTCGGGCGACGACGATACCGGCGGCGGTGCTGGCGAGGACGGTCACCGCGGCCAGGTAGATCCGTCCGGCTCGGGGGTGCCGGCCGGCGCGTTTGGGCGCGAGCATCGCGGTCGCGCCGGCGCCGACGGCGGTCAGTCCGGCCGCCACGTGCAGCCCGATGGCGAGGTGCAGCAGCATTGACTCACCGCCGGGCGGTGTGCCGGTCGAGGAAGTCGGCGAGCAGCTCGGCCAGCCGGCCGGGTTGTTCCTCCATGAGCAGGTGCCCGGCGTCGGGAACGATCTCCACCCGTTCTGCGGTGGGAATGTCCTGAGCCAGCCTGTGCGCCCATTCCGGACCGAAGTGCACGTCCCGCCCGCCCCAGACGATCATGGTGGGAGCGGAGATCCGGGTCAGTTCGCCGGCCAGCTCGGCCGTGTGCCTATGGTTGGCTGGGTCGAGCTGGGCGGCGAGGAATCGGCGAGTGCGGGCGCGGCGGCGGGAGTCGGCGAGGTTGGCCGCGACGTACCCGTCGACCAGCTCGTCGGTGAGCACTCTGGGGTCGTGCACCGCCTTCGCCGTGGCCAGCGCCCACCGGAACAGCCGGGGCCGGGACCAGGCCCAGAGCACGAACGGCCCCAGCGCCGGCAGCTGGGTGGCCCTGACGAACGGCCGTTCTTCGGCCGATGGCCAGTTGTCGTAGGCCTCGGCGTCGGTCAGCACCAGCGCGGTGAGCCGGTCGGGATGCTGGACGGCGATCAGCTGCGCGACCGCGGCACCGTGGTCGTGGCCGACTACCGCGACCCGGTCCAGGTCGAGTCGGTCCAGCAGGCCCAGCACGGCCCGCACCTGAGCTGGCAACGTCCAGTCGGCGCCGGGTTGGGTCTCGGTGTCGCCCAGGCCGAGGAGATCCGGCGCCAGGCACCGGAACCGGGTGCTGAGGGGCGGGATGATCCGCCGCCAGACGAACGAGGAGAACGGGCAGCCGTGCAGCAGCAGTACCGGCGGCCCGGCACCGGCCTCGAGGTAGGCGACATCCGCGTCGCCCACCCGGGCGCGCCGCCTGCTCGGCTCGGTGCGGTCAGCCGGTGGCACGGCCGGCAGCCGTTTCTTCCAGCAGGCACAGCGCCAGGTCCAGGACGCTGGGCACGCACGGGTCGGCTATCGAGTAGAAGATCCGGTTGCCGTGCCGGCGGGCCGTCACGATGCGCCGGTCGGCCAGCCGCTGCAGCTGGTTGGATACCGCCTGCGGGCGCATCCGCAGCTGCTCGGCCAAGTCCCCCACTCGCACCTCACCGCCGCGGTGCAGCGCGTGCAGCAGCCGGAGCCGGGTGTCGTTGCCGAGCACCTTGAACAGCCCGACCAGCTCGGCGGCCTGCGATGGCGTCAACAGCGGCCGGGTCGCCAGCGGCGGTTTGCCCGCCCTAGCGGCCGGCGACAACTCCGGCCCGCATCCGATGGGTTCCTCGACCACATCACCACTATTACACGACCCCGTGTACTCGGAGAAGAGCTCATGCGCGCTAGTCGGCGTCGATGCTGTTCAGCAGGTCGAGCAGCTGGCTCGCGTTGCGCTGGGCGAGTCGGAGTAGCAGTTGTCTCTCCCGCACCCACCGCTGTGCTCACCAGCTGGGATGCTGTCGTCGGCGATCACCACCCGCAGCGGCCGGCGCTGCTCGCCCCACTGCACGTCGTGCACCAGCATCCGACCCAGCAAGCGTCGTCGACAACTAGGAGCGGTGCGGGGCCCGACCGGAGGCGTTCCTGCCCAACAGGCCGTGTCCTGAGCCGGGCAGATAGATCAACCATCTTGGGCTCTCCGGGTAGGTCCGAACCAGCGACCCGACGATTAACAGGCGGATGCGCAGGCCTGTCACAGCCATCACACACTGCCTGAGCAGGCATCGGGACTGTCAACGCTGCCCGCCGTGCCACCCGGTGACGGCGATTCGTTGACAGATCCGTTGACAGACCGTCCACAGTGGATGATCTAGTGACACTACCCGCAGACTCATCACCGGCCCTTCTTCGCGCGTTCGCGGCACACACAGCTTGGGTCGCACTTCATACGGAGGCGCCGGGTATCTCGCCGGAGGGGCTGCGCGCCAAGGTCGGAGCGGTTCACATTCCGCTCGGCGAGCTCGTCCAGGCCTTCCTCAATGCCGGCTTTCAACTCGAGCGCTTCGAGGAGGTCGGAGAGCGGCTGTACCCGCCGATCATTGTGCTGCAGGCCTGCCGGTGAGGGCGCATCGAACACGTCGGGTGGACTTCGAGGCGATTCGCGCGCATCTCGGTGGGCGTTGCTTCATCTGCGAGATGCTCGCCAGCAATCCGGAGTTCCGCCACCATGTGGTCTACGAGGGCGAGCTCGCCGTCGCGTTCCACAACCGGTATCCAGTGCTGTACGGCTACGTGCTCGTCGCTCCAACGGAGCACCGCGAGCAAGTCAGTGGCGACTTCCGCCGCGACGAGTACCTCGCCCTGCAGGGAGTCGTCTACCTGGTCGGCGAGGCCGTCCGCCGGGTAATCCGAACTGAACGGCTCTACATCCTCAGCCTGGGAAGCCAGGACGGAAATCGGCACGTGCACCGGCACATTGCGCCGCTGCCGCCGGGCGTGCCGTTCGACCAGCAGCAGCTCGCGGTGCTCGACTCGAACCGTGTTCTCGATCTCGGCGACGGCGAGATGGTCGACCTCGCGACGGAGCTGCGCCGCGCAATCAAAGAGTCGACGTGAGACGGTCCTGACGTCGCGGAGCGCCGACGCAACCCGCGCGTGGCGCGGCACAAGGAACCACGATCGCGGTCAGCCTGTCGCGACCGCTCTACTCCAACGGTATGACCTGCTCGTAGAGGTGACCCGGAAGCCGGCGCCGACGTAGAGTGCGCGTGCCACGTCGGTGCCGTAGCCGACCTTCAGGCGGCGTGCTCCTCGCGTCGCCAGCCGCTCGAGACCCGCGGTGAGCATCGCACGGGCGAGACCGCGCCGCTGGTACGCATCCTCGACTCTCACCGGCTCCACCAGCCCGACCTCGGTTACGGGATCGAACCAGAAGAGCGCGTAGCCGGCAGTCTCGCCGTCCGCAGCCTCGACTGCGAGGTCGAGTGCCGGCTCGTAGAGCGAGCACTGCCGGAGGCGGGCCTCGATCCCTTCGCCGCTTCGTCGCATCATGGGGTGCGGCTTGGTCGTCTCCTGGGCGCGGTCGACGAGCACGAATCCTTCCGGCAGACCGGCCACGGCGGGCCGGTCCTGGGCATTCATCCATGTGATCCCCGACCGGTCGTCGCCGGCCGCGAAGCCGGCGCCTGCCAGCAGGCGAGCAAGCTCGAAGTCGTCGTCACGGGCAAACACTTCGACCGCTTCGAGGCCCAAGGCGTCAATCGCCTCCACGGCGAGGGCCCAGAGAGTGGTGAGCGGAACGGTCGCGACACCGGGTACGACGATGGGATCGCACCACCACGCTCGACGCCAGTCCGTCAGTACGACGCCCGCAACGGGCCCCTCGTCATCGATCCAGAAGAGCTGGTCGATCGCGTCCGAGTGCCGAGGCGTGCGCCACCACCACTGTAGATCAGCGGCCTCCCAAACCCCCGCCTCTGCATCCGCCAGGCGAGCGCGCTGCAGGAGCTCCGTCGCGAGAGCAAGGTACTCGAGGCCCGATGCTTGCACCTCACGGATCGCCACGCGCCCATCCTAGAAACGGCAAGGCGCCGATCGGGGTGCAGTCTCGAGCCACGACCACCCACTGCAAGAAGACGCAAGAGCGAAAGACCGTGAAGCTCTCCACCGTGCGTACTCCGAGTCGGCCGGCACCTCTGCGCATCAGCGCTCACGTCTGGGCCGTGCGGCGAGCCACGTGAAGGATCGAGCACCAGTGACGCCGCACGCTTCGATCGTGACGCTGGCCGACCCGCTGTCGAATCTCCCGGTAGAGGTGCACTCTCTTCGCGTCGTCCATTGCGATGTGTCCCTAAAACGTGTTGAGCAGAGCGATGTACTCCTCTGCTGTGTATGACCTCTCCCAGACGTAGCGCCTGACCCTGACGTCTTCGAAGAGGCCGCTCGCCTCGATCTCTGCAGCCTCGTCGGGGATTTCCTCCGGCGGAGGCGGCGGCCACTCGCCCGGGTGACTATCGCCAATCGCGTCATAGACCTCCTGGATCTCGGAGAAGAACGGATCGACGTCAGCGGGGAATGCATGCAAGGCGCTCCAGAACGCCAAGTGACGTTCGGGCCGCAGCAGCCGGTGCGCCTTCCGATACCGCATTGACGGCCTGTGAGATGTCGGGCACCGGAGAGATCGTGGACGGCCGAGTGCACCTGCATTGCGTATTCGGCCGGAAGGACAACAGCACGTTGTCAGGTCACTTGCACTGGGCTAACGTTTCAAACTGGTTCGTGAACGTGTACGTCGTTCCGTTGCGATGACTACCCGCGAGGGGCCTCAGATCGCACGCGCCAGACTCGTCGCCGACGCTGACCACCGACAGGGGCACCGCGCGAAGCTGTCCGGTGCGCAGGGCGCCGGCTGTACACGCTGATCGTGCGCGCCGACCCGCGGCAGCTGGAGTTCCCGTTCGCGCTGTGGACCCGTGAGATGGTCCGCAAGCTGATCCGCCGCAAGTTCCGCGCCCGACCGGGCACCGGCCGCGCCCGCAACGCGTCCTTGCCGCCCTCCCGGTACCTCGCCAGCCACCCGTACAGGGTGCCGCGGGCCATCCCCGGCGCGGCCGCCACCGCCGCCGGATGCGCCCAGGCCTGGACCTGGTCACCCCGCGCAGCCGCAGCACCTCCAGCGTCTTGTGATCCAGCCTCCGGCCATCGTTGTCCCGCACACCGCAATCCAACAGAAACCGAAAGATCAAAATCAGCTAAGCAACGAACTCCTAAGTAAGGGACTTCCAGCGGTTGGCTCTTGGTGGGGATCGAGGTCGATCACGGTTCGGTGGGCAAATCCGCTCGATAAGACCGATCCGGGTGTGCCCGGTCACGACACGTCGAGATGACAAACGGGTCGGGTGGCTAGCCCGCTGCAGCCTTGATCTCAAAGCCCCTTTCCACGGCGTCGGCGAGCAGGCTGGCGCCCTCATACGGAGCGGAAAAGGCACAGTCCAACGCTTCGCCGGACTTGCGTTCCGCAGACGTGCCGACGAGCGGGGCACCGATCGTCGCGGCAGTGGCCATGCACTCCGCTGCCTTGTCATACTCGGCGCATCCCTTCTGCGCCAGCTTGTAGACGGGCAGCAGCCGGTCCGTCGGTAACCCGAGCCGAGCCAGCTCGCGAGTACAGCCGCGCATCTCCTCCTCGATCGCGCGCATCTGCGCCGTGGTCACGCAGCACGGCAAGCCCAGGAACCAGTTACCATCCGTGTGCAATTTGTTGATGGCCTCCAACCAGACCAGCTCATCCCCAGTCATGGGTCGTCCCGACGCTGCGGCGGACGGCGTCAGGGAGGAGGACGCTGGCGCCGGGGTGTTCAGACTCGAGCTGGCGGTCGCCGCGGCAGTGGCCCCCTTGGCCGGATGCTTGCCGCTGATGATGAGGAAGGCCGCGCCGACGCCGAGCGCCGCGAGCAGAAGAAAGCCGCCTGCGGCGGCCAACATAAGGTTCCGCCTGTCATGCCGATCTCCCGACCGGGATCCCCCCGGACCCTGGTATTCCCACGCTGACGGCTGTTCACGGCCCGGCGGCTGCCACTGCGGTGGGAACGGCTCCTGCCGCTGGGGCCGGTCGGGCTGCCACTGCGGCAGTGGTTCCTGCCGCTGGGGCCGGTCGGGTTGCCACTGCGGCAGTGGGTACGGTTCCCGCTGTTGAGGCTGGCCGGGCTGCTGCCAGCGCGGCTCTGCGAGCGGATCCTGCTGCCAGCGCGGCTCTGCGAGCGGATCCTGCTGCTGAGGCTGATCGGGCGGCTGCTCGGACACGCTCTACCCCCTGCTTCTCCGCAGCGACGTTACACCACGTAATGAATTCGTGACGGAAACCTTGGCTATCGCTTGACCCGATACTTGGTGGTGACCAGCGATGCCTCGCCATGGGCACACGCCTGTGGTGCGGCTGTCGGACTGTGGCCAGCAGTCCGGGTGCAGCCCGGCCGCGTGCCAGCTCCGGCACGGCGTCCATACTCCTCGATCCGGCAGGCCACCCGTCTGCCCCTATCTCGAGTAGCCGTCTACGAGGCCCTCGCCAGACGGCGACCGCGTACGGCCTACGGGACATCCGAACTTCGGCAGTCGGTCGCCTGGACCGCACCGGTATCGTCCGTCGGCGCGCACTGATCACCAGGCGTGTCAGCCTCCCGGTGGCCCGCCGCCCAACACTCGGGCGTCCCGGCCGGCGCGCTTACCGCGGATCTTGACTTCATCGACGTCGAGGTCACCGAGCTGGTCGGCATCTACAGCAATCCCCGTCACGTCGTCGGGTTCTCCGACCGGACGTGCTGCACGCCGACTGCAGGCGGGCTTGAGCTGAACAGCTCCGCACGGGAGCCTGCGACGTGCGAATGCGGCAGTGATCCACAGAGCGATATTCATGATGTGACTGCGCTTTCCTGTGAGAGTGCAGCGACACTTGTGATCTACCGGCTGCGCGTCACTGCGAGTCGCGGCAGCCACCGCGTAATCGTGCTGGATCGACGGCACTCGGGTGCCGGTCGGGTCGGAGGGTCAGCCTGTCCAGTAATCCTCGATCATCTCGGGATCGGAGGAGCTGATCGGCATGCGGGAGATCTATGTATGCCGCTAGACCGTGTCTCCGAGGGTCAGCCGGCGGCGTTCGGCGCGGGCACGTTCGGCGGCGTTCGCGGAGGCATATCGGTCGAGCATCTGCCGGCTCGACCAGCCAGCCGCCCGCATGAGGCCGCCCTCGGAGCCGCCTTCACGCAGCCAGGCGTCGGCGAAGAAGTGCCGCAGCTGGTGGGGGTTTAGCCGAACGCCGGCCTGCTCGGCGCGCCGGACGAGCATCGCGGCAAGCGCCTCGTCGCCGACCGGCCCGCGGTTGCGTTCTATCACAACTGGGAGCGTCGTGCTCAAGCGTGCGACTCGTTATCCATCGCATCTATGCTGGTCAGTAGGCCGATTAGCTGCTGGGCGTTGGTCTGCGCGTAGTCGGAATAGCAGTTGTTCATCAGGACATGGGTCTCCTTGGCCTGCGCGGCCAGCTCCCGCAGCTTCGGCGCCCACTGGCGCAGCTCGTCCTCGGAGTACAGGTAGCCGAACCGCTCGTAGATGTCCCGGCTGTTCCACTTGTCGCTGTGGCCGTGGAAGCGCATGACGGCCAGGTCGGCCGTCGCGGCCAGCACCGGCGGCACCGAGCTCGGGTAGCCCTGCGGCATGTCCACGCAGACGTACGGCACCGCGTACGAGGTCAGGAAGTCCAGGGTCTCGGCCCGGTTGTCCTCGCTGAGCCAGGTCTTGTTGCGGAACTCCACGCAGACCGGCACCGGCTCGCAGCGGCGCTTGCACTCCAGGATGTAGTTCTTGTTCCGCTTGCCGATCGGGAACCACTGCGGGAACTGGAACAGCACCGCGCCGAGCTTGCCCGCCTGGTACAGGGGGTCGAGCGCACCAAGGAAGCGCTCCCACACCGCGTCGACGGTGGACTGGTCCAGGTCCTTGACATAGAGGTTCTTCGTCGCGCCCTCGGGCCGCAGGTCCTTGTAGAGCGCGGTCGGCCGGGTCGGATGCTGGGTGAGCAGGGAGAACGCCTTGATGTTGAACGTGAAGCCGTCCGGCGTGCGCTGCGCCCACAGCTCGCTGTTCCGCTCGTTCGGCGGGGTGTAGTACGTCGAGTCGACCTCAACGAGCGGAAACTGCTTCGCGTAGTAGCCCAGCCGCTCCTCGGCCGACGTCGCATCCTCGGGGTACCACCCGGAGGCGAGCAGCGTCTTGTCCGTCCACGACGCCGTGCCAACCTTGAGGTCTCCCACCGCTCCTCACCTCCAGCCGGCGCGCCCGCTCGGCGGGTCAGCGCAGCGTGCCCCGCCGCCACGACGCGGCGGCCCGCTCCAGCGCCCGCGCGCAGCGCCGGTTGCGCTCGGCCATCTCGTGATCCGTCGCGGCCTGCTCGCCGTCGGCGGCGTCGGGGACCAGCTCGCGGCGGCCGATCGAGACGATGCGAAAGAACGCGGCGGCCCGCTCCAGGGCGACCGCGAAGTCCCCGCGGTACGCCCCGGTGAGCACCGCCTCGGCCAGCGCGGCGACCGCCGCCGGGTCGGCGTCCTCGGCCACCCCGGCCACCACCTCGTCCACCGGCGCGAGGCCGCGGCCGGCCCGGTACATCCGGGAGACCGCCTCGCCCTGGTCCAGGCACCAGGTGCGCAGCAGGTAGAGCGCCCACAGCGCGCCGGGCAGCGAGTCGGCCGCCGCGTCGCGCCACAGCTCGGAGAGGGTGTCCAGGCCGACGGTCTCGGCCAGCTGGACGAGCCGCCGGGTGTCCGGGCCGTCCTCGCCGCGGCCGGCATCGACCAGCGCGCCCGCGGTCGCGTGCGCGAGCTCCTGCCGGGCGAACGGCTCGCCGCCCGCGGCGGCTGCCGCCAGGGTCTCCACGTTCCCCCGCAGCAGCGGCCGGTGGCCGCGCCGGTCCGGATCTGGCACCACATCTCCTCTCTCGCCGCCCGCGAGGCTCCATGGTAGGTGGCCCAGCTGACAGTCCCGGCCGTCGACTCCCGCTGCCGTGGTGGGATCGGGTGGTGCGCGGGGACGGCAACGGGTGGGTGATCTGCGGGCGCGGGCATCGACACTGGGGCCGGTTCGGGGCGGCCGGCCTGCTGGTGCGGCAGCGCGACGGCGGCCTGGACCGGGTCGTCCTGCAGCACCGGGTCGGCTGGTCGCACCACGGCGGCACCTGGGGTGTGCCCGGCGGGGCTCGCGACAGTCACGAGCCCGCGGTCGATGCCGCGCTTCGCGAGGCGGCCGAGGAGGCGGGGCTCGACCCGGCGACGGTCCGCCCGGTCGGGCTGCTCCGCGACGACCACGGCGGCTGGACGTACACCACGGTGGCGGCGGAGCCGCGGGCACCGCTGGATCCGCGGCCGACCGGCGGGGAGAGCGCCGAGCTCCGCTGGGTGGACACCGACGAGGTCGCCGGGCTGCCGCTGCACCCGGGCTTCGCCGCCACCTGGCCGCGGCTGCGGGCGGCGCCGCCCGGCCTCGTGATCGTGGTGGACGCGGCGAACGTCGTCGGCGCGGAGGGCGGCACCGGGTGGTGGCGGGACCGGGCCGGCGCCACCAGGCGACTGCGGGCTACGCTGGCGCCGCTGCCGGTGGCCGGCGTGCCGGCCGCCGACGTGCCCGCGCCCGTCGACGGCGCCGGGCTGGACGTCCTGCTGCCGCGGATGGTCCTCGTCGTCGAGGGTGCCGCCCGGTCCGTCGCCGCCGACCCGGCCGGCGCCATCGAGGTGGTGGCGGCCGACGGCGCCGGCGATGACGCGATCGTGCGGGTCGTGGCCGCGGAGGCTGGCCATCCGGTCCTGGTCGTCACGTCCGACCGTGGCCTGCGCGAGCGGGTACACCGGCATGGCGCGGCGGCCATCGGCCCGTCCTGGCTGCTCGGCAGCGCACGCGAGGCCGCCGCCCGGCCGCCGAGCTGACCGGCACCGGGAGGTCGGGGCGTGCAGCCCCAGGGCTCAGCCGACGGGCAAGGTGATCGACTGACCGTAGATGTTCTGGTCCAGGCCGTGCGCGTTCGGGCACCTGTCCGGCTCGAGAGTCGGCGGGAAGCGGCATTGGTGGACGTCGAAGCCGTCGACGTAGTCCGTCTCGCGAACGTCCACGCCGGCCAGCACGTCCCTGTTGTCCGTCCACGCCAGGTACCCGAACAGCGAGCTGGCACCGTCGAACGCGAGCGCGACCCAGTTGTAGTCGCCCTGGAACGGGAGCGAGCGGTTGCCGAACATCTCATAGGACGGCTGGTGGGTCGCCGACGACACCTGACCGAGCGGCGTGAACGCCGTCCCGTCGTCCGAGACCGCGGCGTAGGTGGCCACTGCGTCGGTGCCGGACACGACGGGCCGGCCCTGCGCGTCGAGCGTGTCGCCGATCGGCAGCTGCACGCTGTACGCGTCGTCGGTGCGGTTGTCCTGCCACACGGCGACGAGCTTGCCGCCGAGCGCGTCGATGTCGGAGAAGTACTGGTGACCGCGACCACCGGCCGGATCGACCGCGACCGGCGCGGACCAGGTGGCCCCGTTGTCGAGCGAGCGGACCACGTAGACCACGGAGCGGCCGACGAACCCGGAGTTGGCGCCGGCCGAGCTGTACGACGTCTGGCTGGGCACCACGGTGGTCGGATCGACGGCGTTGTAGGTGGCGTAGATCCCGGGCAGCAGCCCGCTCTGGTCCGCGGTCGCGCGAGGTTCCAGCGGCACCCGGAAGAACACGAAGCCGCTCGGGCAGGCCGACGCCCCGTCGCCGCAGTCCCGGGCGCCGTCGGACGGGAAGTACCGGGTGAAGTTCGCCACCTGGCCGGCCGGCGCGAAGGTCCGTCCACCATCCGCAGACCGGGCGAAGGCGAGCCCCTGGCTGTCGATCGCCGACGGGGTGTTGCGGGTCCCCCAGGTCACATAGACGTCGCCGTCGTGCTCGATGGCGAGGTCGCAGCCCTGGACGTCCCTGCCCTCGGACAGCCCGATGGGATGCGAGAATGTCGCCCCGGAGTCCGTGGAGCGGCTGAAGAAGATCTTCGTCCGGCCGCCGCCGACGAACCGGGACCAGCAGATGTAGACGTTCCCGTCGAACCGACCGTTCGTCCGGTCGACCTCCAGCTCGGGCTTGTCCTCGAAGATGCCGGCGATCCCCGGGGTGCCCTCGCCCACGACCACGGTGCGCAGGTAGTCCTTGGGATAGCCGCTGGGGTGCGGCTGGCTCGCGTAGCTGGCCACCCACACGTCGCCGTTCTGCGGGTGGACGCGGTTGAACGCGATCCCGCCGGCGAACAGGTTGCCGTCGTTGTCGAAGGAGACCAGCGGATCGCCCGCCTCGAGCTGTTGCCCGTGCAGCGGCGACGCCGCGCCCTCGGCCGACGTGTCGCTCGGGTAGCCCGGGATCTTCGACGGCGTCCAGCTCTCGCCTCGGTCGAGCGAGTACCCGAGGCCCATCCACCCACCGCCGAGGTCGGTGTCGCAGTAGTCGTTCCACGCCGCGACCACGAGGTCCGGATTTGTGGGGTCGACGGCCACCGCGGGTTCGTTGCCCTGGCGGAAGGCGCCGCCGTCGTTGGAGTCGGTGTCGCCATCGTTCGGCACGTCCGGCGCGGTGCTGGTGGAGGTGTCCGAGCAGTGCTGGATCGCGCGGTCGGTGCCGCCGTCATGCCGGACGTACGCGGCGGCCGGCGTCACCCGGTCGTCCGGTTCGGGCGGCGCCGCCCCGCTCGGCTGAGCCACCGCGAGAACCCCGGCGACGAGGAGCCCGGACGAGGCAAGATGCAGGAGTCGGCGCATGCTTCCCTCCAGCGACGTTGCTGGCGCGACGCATCCCTGAGCCCGACCCACGTCGCGCCCCTCATTGCAGCGCACTCCCACTGCCGAGACAACCCTCGCCGCGGTATGGGCTGCGGATCAGCGGCGAACCGCGAGGGGGGTCCCTTCCACGGCGCTGCGGCGCGCGGTCTCGATCAGCTCGAGTACGTAGACAGCGTCGCGCGGGTCGACCGGCATCGGCGCGCCGTCGCGGACCGCGGCGACGACCGCCGGGTAGAACGCGTCCCAGCGACCACGCTCCGGCGTCACCGCGGCGCTCTCCTCGCCCCGGCGCAGCATGCCGCCGCGGCCGGGTGCCGGCACCCCCCACGGCTCCCCGTCGCCGGGCGTGTGGCCGGCGCGCAGCGCGTCCTCCTGTCCGTCGAGGTGCTCGACGACGTACGCGCCGGCGCTGCCGAGCACGCGCAGCCGCGGCCCGGGAGCGGCCGCGACCGCGCTCGCCCACAGGTGGCTGCGCACCCCGGAGGCGTGCGTGAAGGCCAGGAACACGTCGTCCTCCGAGCCGCCCCGCCGCGCGTCGATCTCCGCGTACACCCGCTCCACCGGGCCGAACAGGTGCACCGCCTGGTCGGCGATGTGGCTGCCGAGGTCGAGCAGCGTGCCGCCGCCCTCGGCCACCGGCAGCGTCTCCCGCCACTTCCCCGGCGTGAGGCTGGGCCGCCATCGCTCGAACCGTGACTCGTAGCGCCGGACCGAACCCAGGTCCCCGGCCTCGAGGAGCCGGCGCAGGGTGAGCTGGTCGGAGTCCCAGCGGCGGTTCTGGAAGACGGTCAGCGGCACGCCCACCCGCTCGGCCCGGTCGACCAGCCGGCGGGCGTCGGCCGCCGTGGGTGCGAGCGGCTTGTCGACGACGACGGCGACGCCGGCGTCGATCGCGGCCGAGGCGTTCGCGACGTGGGTGGCGTCCGGCGAGGCCACCACGACGAGGTCGACGTCGCCCAGCATCGTGTCCACCGTGTCGTGCGCGACGACGCCCGGATGGTCCGCGGCCGCCTCGGCGCGCCGGCGCGGGTCGCCGGTGACGACCGCGGCCACTCGCGCTCCCGGCGTACCGGCGAGCAGCCGGCCGTGGAACACCCTGCCGGCGAGGCCGTACCCGACGATCCCGACCCGAATGACCTCTGGTCCGCCCATTCGCTCATGCTAGGAGCGGGCACGATGGCGGGGTGCTCGGCGCCGTCGTGCCGTACCTGGCATGCCCGCACTGCGCAGCAGCGCTGGCGACGACCGGCGCGGCGCTGCGGTGTGCGAGCGGGCACTCGTTCGACATCGCGCGGCAGGGGTACGTCATGCTGGTGCCGGCCGGCCGCCCGGCGCCGAGCGGCGACACCGCCGGGATGGTGGCCGCGCGGGAGCGGTTCCTGGCCGCGCGCCACTTTGCGCCGCTCACCGCGCGCCTTGCCGCCACCGCGGCCGCGGTGGCCGCACCGGACGGGTGCGTGGTGGACATTGGCGCGGGCACCGGCCACCAGCTGGCCGCTACGC
>JBKOXW010000214.1:0-7572 GCA_046744115.1 Actinomycetota bacterium
GCCCGCAACCAGATGCAGCAGATGGCCGACTCCCCACACCTGTGCCCGGCGATGCGGCAAGCGACCGGAGGCCGCAGCTCCGACCGGGTGGCCACCGAGCGCGGCGACCTGTACCACGCCTGCCGGTACCTCGGCTGCAACCAGGTGCCGGTCGACCCCGACCAGTTCGGCGTCGAGACGTACGAGCGGGCGGTCGCGTTCTACCGGGCGGTCGCCCTCGCCCGCGCGGCCTTCGAGCGGCGCGCCGCCGCCGAGCCGTACCTGGCGCGGCTGCGGCGGGTGACCACCGGGCGGCTCGGGCTGGCCGAGCGCACCGTCGCCATGCTCCGCGACGCGGCCGACCATGCCGGCCTCGACCTCGACCAGCTGGACCCGCGCGATCCGGGTTCGGCCGGCGGTGGGTCCCTGGACCCGGATCTGCTCGACGAGGTGCGCGCCGACCGGGGCAGTGGCCACGCGGTGCCCGTGCTGCTCCCCATTTGGCCGGCGGACAGGTTCAATGGAAGTGAGCGGACGCGGTGTGCAGGGGGATGCGGATGAGCGGTGAGGCGCCGGAGGTGGCCGGGCTCGAGCCGGCCGACCTCGAGCCCTGCGCCGCCGAGCCCGGGGTAATGGGCCCGGTCGTCGGGGCGGCGCCCACCGCGGAGACGGAGCATGGCGAGACCCACCTCGCCGAGATCGACCACCTGGCCGAGGTCGACCCGGATCAGGCGCCGCCCGCCCGGGCGGACGCGGACGAGTCGGCCGCCGAACCGTCGCTGCAGCAGCGGGTGCGCGGCCTGGTGGCCCGGTCGGTGATGGCGGCCGTTCGGCACCCGTCCGGCGCCGCGCTCGGCCCGCTGATCAGCGTCCACCAGGCCATCTACCCCCGGGCCGACGTCCGGCTCCTGCAGCGGGCGTACCAGGTGGCCGCCGACCATCACCGCGGGCAGGTCCGGCGCAGCGGCGAGCCGTTCATCACCCACCCGCTCGCGGTCGCCACCATCCTGGCCGAGCTCGGCCTCGACACCACCACCCTCGTCGCCGCGCTCCTGCACGACACGGTCGAGGACACCGGCTACACGCTGGGCCAGTCGCAGGCCGAGTTCGGGTTGGAGGTGGCACACCTGGTCGACGGCGTGACCAAGCTGGACAAGGTCCGGTTCGGTGACGCCGCCGAGGCCCAGTCGATCCGCAAGATGATCGTCGCCGGCGGGCGGGACCTGCGGGTGCTGGTGATCAAGCTCGCGGACCGGCTGCACAACATGCGGACGCTGCGCTTCCAGCCGCCGTACAAGCAGGTCCGGACCGCCGAGGCCACCCTCGACCTGCTGGTCCCGCTCGCCGACCGGCTCGGCATTCACGTGCTCAAGCGCGAGCTGGAGAGCCTGTGCTTCGCGATCTTGCACCCGGAGGCGTACGCCGAGACGGCGCAGCGGGTGGCCGAGCGCACACCGGGCCGGCGGGCGCTGGTCACCGCGGTGATCCGGGCGGTCGAGGCGGACCTGCGGGAGAACCGGATCAACGCGGCCGTGTCGGACCGGCCGCGGCACTCGTTCTCGGCGTTCCGGACCACGCTCGAGCGCGGCGGCGACACCGGCGAGCTGCTCGACGCGGCCCGGATCCTGATCGTCACCTCCGGCGAGCCCGTTGACTGTTACGCCGCGCTCGGCCTCGTGCACGGTCGGTGGCGCCCGGTGCCCGGCCGGTTCAAGGACTACATCGGGCTGCCGAAGTTCAACATGTACCAATCCCTGCACACGACGGTGCTGGGTACCGACGGCGAGCCGGTCGACGTGCTGATCCGGACCGAGGCGATGCACCGGGTGGCCGAATACGGCATCGCCGCGCACCTGCGCGAGGCGGCGCTGGCGCGTGCCGGCTCGGGACAGCCGGGCGGGCTGCCGACCGGCCGGCCGGAGGAGCTCGAGTGGCTCCGCCGGGTGCTGGCCTGGCAGCGCGAGGTGGCCGACGCCGGCGAGTTCTTCCGCACGCTGCGCTCCGACCTCGGCCGGGACCGGGAGGTGTTGGTCGTGGACGGGAGCGGGGTGGCGGTGACGCTGCCGGAGGGCTCCACCCCGGTCGACCTGGCGTACGCGCTGCGCAGCGACATCGGCCACCGGACCGTCGGCGCCCGGATCAACGGCCGGCTCGTCCCGCTGTCCAGCGCGCTGTCCGACGGCGACCTGGTCGACATCCTCACCTCGGAGTCGGAGCGGTCCGGGCCGTCGGAGGATTGGCTGGGCTTCGTCCGCACCCCGCAGGCGCACGTGCGGATCCGGCAGTGGTTCACCGAGCAGAGCCGCGACGACGTCATCGAGCAGGGCCGGCTGGCGCTGGAGTGCGCGTTCCGCGATGTCGGCCGGTCGATGGACGACGCGATCGAGGATGGCAGCCTCCTCGTCGTCGCCCTCGAGCTCGAGCACGGCCAGGTCGAGGAGCTGTACGCGGCGGTGGCCGAGGACCGGGTCGCCGCCGGCGACGTCGTGGCCCGCAGCGCCGAGCGCAGCCCGCTCTAACCGGTCCCTGGCAGGGGCGCCTACCTGTTGATGCGGACGGTCTGCAGGGTGATCGCCCGCTTCGGCTTCCCGCCGCCGGCCTGGAAGCTGCCGTCGTTGCCGGACTCGCCGACGCCGACCGCCACGTCCAGCCCCCGGGTGATCGTGCCGACGACCGAGTAGTCCTTGCCCAGCCCCTGGTTCGAGTCCTTCCAGATGATGAAGAACTGGCTGCCGGTGGAGTTGGGCTGGCCGGAGTTGGCCATCGCCACCACACCGGCGGAGTAGTCGGCGTTCGCCGTGTTCTCCTGCTTGAACTGGTAGGTCGGCCCGCCCTGCGAGGTGCCGCTCGGGTCGCCGCACTGGAGCACGAAGATGCCCTGGTCGGTGGCCCGCGGGCAGGGCGAGTTGTCGTAGAACTTCTTCTCGGTAAGGAAGAGGAAACTCTGCACCGCGCACGGCGCCTTGGCGCGGTCGAGGGTGAGCACCATCGTGCCCCGGTTGGTCTTCATCGTCACCGGCACGGTGCCCTTGTTCGGCGTCGTCTTCGGGTCCGGCGGCAGCCCGACGTCCTTGGCCTGGGGGTTGGTCAGCGTCGCGTCGGACTCCGCGTACTGGCACGGCCCGTCGGTCTTCTTCGGCTCCCGCGCCGGCGTCACGCTCGCGCTCGGGGTCGGGGTCGAGGCGGCCGCGTCGGTGTCGCTGTCCGGCTCGCCGACCACGGCGACGAGAAACCAGACCGCGCCGATCACCAGCACCACGCCGAGCGCGGCGGCGGTGACCACGGTCCGCCGGCGCCGGCGCACCGCGGCCTCCTGCCGGCGCTGGATCTGGCGCTCCAGGCGACGCCGCGCGGCATCCCTGCGCTGCTTGGTGGTCGGCACGCAGACCCTCCTCCACTCGCCGCCCCGGCAGCGGCAGCTGACGTACTCACCGAACGAGCCGGCAGTGTAGGCCGTTCCGGCCGGCCGCCGAGCGGGCGGCCGGACACTCGATACGCTGCCGGTACGCGCCCGTTATCCGCCACGCTCGGAGGTCACGCGTGCTCGTCACCGGGTTCCCGGCCGCCGTCACCGACACGAACTGCTACGTCCTCGCCCCCGGCGACGGCGAGCAGTGCGTCGTGGTCGACCCCGGACTCGACGTCGTCGATCGGCTCGACGAGGTCATCGCCGCGCACCGGCTGCACCCGGTGGCTGTGCTGCTCAGCCACGGTCACCTCGACCACACGGTCTCCGTGCTGCCGGTGTGCGAGGCCCGGGACGTGCCCGCCTACATCCACCCGGCCGACCGGGGGCAGCTCACCGACCCGTGGTCCGGCCTGGGCAGGCCGCCGGGCACCCCGCTGCTCGGGCTGGCCAGCCTCACCTTCGCCGAGCCGTCGGACGTGCGCCCCCTCGGCGACGGCGACACGCTGCGACTGGCCGGGCTGGAGCTGACCGTCCGGCACGCCCCAGGGCACTCGCCCGGCTCGGTCACGTTCGAGCTGGTCACGCCGGAGGCGCCGCTGCTGTTCTCCGGAGATCTTCTGTTCGCGGGCTCGATCGGACGGGTCGACCTGCCCGGCGGCAGCGAGGAGCAGATGATGACCTCGCTGGTCCGGGTCGTGCTGCCGCTCGACGACGCGACCGTGGTGCTCCCGGGTCATGGCGATTCGACCACCGTCGGGCGGGAGCGGGCCACCAACCCGTTCCTGCGGATGGCGGCAGCGCTCCGGGTGGGCCCATGACGGGCAGGTTCACCGCGCCCCGGGGGACCTACGACCTGGTCCCGCCGTCGTCGGGGGAGTTCCTGCGGGTGCGGGACGCGCTGGCCGCGCCGCTGCGGCTGGCCGGCTACGGCTACATCGAGACCCCGACGTTCGAGGACACGGCCCTGTTCGAGCGCGGCGTCGGCGAGACCACCGACGTGGTCACCAAGGAGATGTACACGTTCTCCGACCGCGGCGGCCGGTCGATCACGTTGCGCCCGGAGGGCACCGCCCCGGTCGTCCGCGCCGTGCTCGAGCATGGCCTCGACCGCGGCCCGCTACCGGTGAAGCTGTGGTACGCGGCCACGTTCTTCCGGTACGAGCGGCCCCAGGCAGGGCGGTACCGGCACTTCAGCCAGGTCGGCGCCGAGGCGCTGGGCAGCGACGACCCGGCGCTGGACGCCGAGCTGATCTGGCTGGCCACGACCGGGTACGCCGCGCTCGGCCTGTCCGGCGTCCGGCTGCTGCTGAACTCGCTCGGCGACGCCGAGTGCCGGCCGGTATACCGGGAGCGGCTGCGGGCCTTCCTCCGGGGCCTCGACCTGGACGAGGCGACCCGGCAGCGCGCCGAGGCGAACCCGCTGCGGGTGCTCGACGACAAGCGGCCCGAGGTGCAGGCGCAGCTCGCCGACGCGCCCCTCATGATCGAGTCGCTCTGCGACGCGTGCCTGCACCACCACGCCGCGGTCCAGGCCTACCTCGCCGACCTCGGCGTGGCCTACACCGCCGAGCCGCGGCTCGTCCGCGGCCTGGACTACTACACCCGGACCGCATTCGAGTTCCTGCACGACGGGCTGGGCGCGCAGGCCGCCGTCGGCGGCGGCGGCCGGTACGACGGGCTGAGCGAGGAGCTCGGCGGGCCGCCGCTGCCGAGCATCGGCTGGGCGCTGGGGGTCGACCGGACGGTGCTCGCGCTGCGGGCGGAGGGCATCGCGGCCGCCGACGAGGCACGGGTCGCGGTGTACGCGGTCCCGCTCGGCGCGGCGGCGAAGCGCCGGCTCGTACCGCTCGTCGCCGAGCTGCGCGCGGCGGGCGTCGCCACCGACCTCGCCTACGGCGACCGCGGGTTGAAGGGCGCGATGAAGGCCGCGGACCGGTCCGGTGCCGCGTACGTGGTGGTCGTCGGCGAGCGCGATCTCGCCGCCGGGCTCGCGCAGGTCAAGGACTTGCGCTCGGGCGACCAGATCGGCGTGCCGTTCGAGGACCTGGTCCAGACCGTGAGGGAGAAGCTGCCGTGATCCGCACCCACGAGGCCGGCACGCTGCGGGCGAGCGACGCCGGGCAGGAGGTGACGCTGGCCGGCTGGGTGGCGCGCCGCCGCGACCACGGCGGCGTGATCTTCGTCGACCTCCGGGACGCGTCCGGCCTGGTCCAGGTCGTGTTCCGGGAGGGTGCGATGGCCGACGCCGCGCATCACCTACGGGCCGAGTTCTGCCTCGCGGTCACCGGCACGGTCGGGCGCCGGCCGGCCGGCAACGAGAACCCGGACCTGCCCACCGGCGAGGTCGAGGTCACCGCGACCGGGCTGGATGTGCTCAGCGAGGCCGCGCCGCTGCCGTTCCCGGTCGAGGACACCAGGGCCGGCGAGGTGGGGGAGGAGGCCCGCCTGAAGTGGCGCTACCTCGACCTGCGCCGGCCGAAGCAGGCGGCCGCGCTGCGGCTGCGATCCCAGGTGAACCGGATCGCCCGCGAGGTGATGGCCGAGCGCCGGTTCGTCGAGGTGGACACGCCGTACCTGACCCGGTCCACGCCGGAGGGTGCGCGCGACTTCCTGGTGCCGGTACGGCTGCAGCCGGGCACCTGGTACGCGCTGCCGCAGTCGCCGCAGCTGTTCAAGCAGCTGCTCATGGTCGCCGGGCTGGAGCGGTACTTCCAGATCGCCCGCTGCTTCCGGGACGAGGACTTCCGGGCCGACCGGCAGCCCGAGTTCACCCAGCTCGACCTCGAGATGAGCTTCGTCGACCCGGACGACGTGATCGAGGTGACCGAGGAGGTGCTGGCCCGGCTGTGGTCCGAGCTCGCCGCCTACGAGCTGCCTCGGCCGATCCGGCGGATGCCGTACGCGGAGGCGATGGCCCGATACGGCACGGACAAGCCGGACCTGCGGTTCGGCCTGGAGCTGGTCGAGCTGACCGGGTACTTCGCCGGCACCGACTTCCGCGTCTTCCAGGCCCCATACGTCGGCGCGGTGGTGATGCCCGGCGGCGCCGCCCAGTCCCGCCGGGAGCTGGACGGCTGGCAGGAGTGGGCCCGCTCCCGCGGTGCCCGGGGGCTGGCGTACCTGGTGCTGGACGCCGAGACCGGCGAGCCGCGCGGCCCGGTGGCGCGCAACCTGTCCGCCGAGCACCTCGTCGGCCTGGCCGAGGCGACCGGCGCGGCGAACGGGGACGTGATCTTCTTCGGTGCCGGCGAGCCGGCCGACGCCCAGCAGCTGCTCGGCGCCGCGCGGCTGGAGATCGCCCGCCGATGCGGGCTGGTCGACGAGTCGCGGTGGTCGTTCGTGTGGATCGTGGACTGGCCGATGTTCGAGCCGGCGCACGACGAGCAGGGCCGGCAGGTCGGCTGGGCCGCTGTGCACCACCCGTTCACCTCACCCGCGCCCGAGTGGCTGGACCGGTTCGCCGAGGATCCGGCCGGGGCACGTGCGCAGGCGTACGACATCGTCATCAACGGCCATGAGATCGGCGGCGGGTCGATCCGTATCCACCGGGCCGAGGTGCAGCAGCGCGTCTTCGATGTGATCGGGCTGAGCAAGGACGACGCCGAGTCCAAGTTCGGCTTCCTGCTGGAGGCGTTCGGCTACGGGCCGCCGCCGCACGGCGGGATCGCGCTCGGCTGGGACCGGCTCTGCGCCCTGCTCGCCGGTGCGGAGTCGATCCGTGAGGTGATCGCGTTCCCGAAGACTGCCTCCGGCGGCGACCCGCTCACCGGCGCCCCCACCCCGATCACCCCGGAGCAGCGCAAGGAGGCCGGCATCGACGCGGTCCCACCTCGCGGGTGACCCCGCGAGTGGCCGCCTGAGACCGCGAGTGGCGAGTTCACCCGGCGGGTGAGGGGCTATAGCTCGGCACTCGGGCGTGGAAGTCACCACTCGCGGAGGTTGGGGGCACTCGGCGGCTGCGAGGATGCGGGCATGTTGCACCTGCGGATCGTTGCCCCGACCGACCGCGCGCAGGCGGCGATCGACCTGCTCACCGCCGAGCGCGGGGTGACGAACGTGATCGTGCTGGCCGGCGCCGCCCGGCAGCCGCCGGGCGACGTGATCCTCTGCGACGTGACCCGCGAGATCGCGCACCAGGTGCTCGGCGGGCTGAAGCGGCTCGGCCTCACCGAGCGCGGCTCGAT
>JBKOXW010000093.1:0-11226 GCA_046744115.1 Actinomycetota bacterium
TCTGGCACCTGTCCGCCGCCGCAGCGGCGGCCGGGCGCTCGGTGTTCCTGCTCGGCGGCGCGCCCGGGGTCGCCGACCGGGCCGCGGTCGAGCTGGCCGCCGCCGCCCCCGACCTGAAGGTCGCCGGCACGCACTGCCCGCCGGTCGGATTCGAGGCCGACCCGGCGGCATCCGCGGCCATCTCCGCCGCGCTGGCCGAGGCCGACCCGGACATCGTCTTCTGCGGGCTGGGTTTCCCGAAGCAGGAGCGGTTGATGGACCGGCTGTCCGGGCAGTTCCCGCGGTCGTGGTTCATCGGGTCCGGGGCGAGCATCACGTTCGCCGCCGGCGATGTCGCCCGCGCGCCGGCGTGGATGCAGCGCGCCGGGTTCGAATGGGTGTTCCGGCTGGTCACCGAGCCGCGCCGGCTGGCCCGCCGCTACCTGGTCGACGACCTGCCGTACGCCGTCCGGCTGCTGACCCGGGCTGCCTTGGAGGGCCGCCGGCAGCGGGCCGACCGCACCGCCCACGTCGGCCGGTGAACCGGCGGGGAACGGCACGCGGCCGGGCCGGGTCGGCCGCCACCGACCGGGGTGCCGGACCCGATCCGGCTCGCCTCGTGCTCCCGCTCGTCGACCGTCACGACGTCCATCCTTCCGAACGCCGGTCCGGCGCTCGACCGTTGCCCATCGGCCGCCGGGCGGACCGCCGTCGGCTGGCGCCGATCGGGTCGAGGACTGTTTCGACCGAGCGAGCATGCGCCGAGTAGTCGACCGTGGGCTTGTGTCTGGATTGTCGAACACGGTGTGTCGTCAGACCGCGGTCAGGCCAAGGATCTTGTCGGATGACCGGGCGGAGTTGCCAATTCACTCACCGAGCGGACGGCAGACGCTAGGGTTGGTGTGCGCTCGCGGGCTGGTCGTGCTGCACCGGGTCGGTGGGAACCCGGTGTTGCATCACCGGTCAGGCCACGGGCTCTGTTCGGAACGGGACAGCACGAGGGGGACGCGGACGGGGGCCGCCGCCGCGTTCGGGGAGGATTGCGCGTTCGCGAGCCGCCGACGCCGACGACGTGGTGCAGATAGGGCCACGGAGCACGCGGCCGGATCGTCGGCATCCGGCCGGTGCGCTCGCCTTTGGGGGGATCAATGGCAGCACTCGATTTGTCGGTGCGGCGGCTGGTCGGGTCCCGCGCCGGCACCGGTCGACAGTGGCAGCGCGGGTACGTCGACCGCGCCATGGTCATCGACGCGTGCGCGGGAGGGCTTGCGGGCGCGCTGGCCTACCTGATCCGGTTCTCCGGCGCCGAGGAATCCAGCTACCTCGTCGCCAGCCTGCTGTTGCCGGCAGTGTGGCTGTTCGCCGTGGCGCTCGCCGGCGGATACGACGGTCGCGTACTGGGGCTCGGTTCCGACGAGTTCCAGCGGATCTTCCGCGCGCTGGTCGGGCTGACCGCCGTGGTCGCCTTTGTGTCCTACGCGGCGAAGCTGGAAGTGGCCCGCGCCTACGTGGTCGTCGCCCTGCCGGTCGCCGCGCTGCTCAGCCTGCTCGGGCACTACGCGATCCGGAAGCACCTGCACCACCAGCGTAAGCGCGGCCACGGCGTCCAGCGGGTGGTCGCGGTGGGCGGCGAGCACGCCGTGGTCGACCTGATCACCCGGCTACACCAGGAGCGGCATTGCGGGATGCGGGTGGTCGGCGCCTGCCTCGCCTCCGGCGAGGGCACCCACCTGGCTGAGGTGGACGTGCCGATGCTCGGCGGGCTGGACGACATCCGGAAGGCCCTGCAGGAGAGCGACGCGGACACGGTCGCCGTGGTCGCCGGCGCCGAGGTGGGTCCCGACCGGCTGCGCCGGCTGGCCTGGGAGTTGGAAACCACCGACACCGACCTCGTGGTCACGCCAGGGCTGATCGAGGTCGCCGGCCCGCGGCTGCACATCCGGCCGGTCACCGGGCTGCCGCTGGTGCACGTGGAGAAGCCCGAGTTCGCCGGCCCACGCCGGCTGCTGAAAGGCATTCTCGACCGCGCCGTCGCCGCCATCGCGCTGATGCTGCTGGCCCCCCTCCTGCTTGTGCTGGCGGTCTCGATCCGGCTCACCAGTCCCGGGCCGGTGATCTTCCGTCAGGTCCGGGTCGGCCGGAACGGCAAGAGCTTCACGATGCTGAAGTTTCGCACCATGTGCCAGGACGCCGAGGAACGCCAAGCTGAACTGTTGGCGTACAACGAGCGGTCCGAGGGACTCCTCTTCAAGATCAAGGACGACCCGCGGATCACCAGGGTGGGTCGGGTGCTGCGCAAGTACTCGCTGGACGAGTTGCCGCAGCTGGTCAACGTGCTGACCGGGAGCATGGCCCTAGTCGGCCCCCGCCCGCCGCTGCCGCACGAGGTGGCCATGTACGGCGATGACGTCCGGCGCCGGCTGCTGGTCAAGCCCGGCGTCACCGGCCTCTGGCAGATCAGCGGCCGGAGCGACCTGACCTGGGACGAGTCGGTCCGGCTGGACCTGCGCTACGTGGAGAACTGGTCCTTCGTGCTCGACCTGATGATCTTGTGGAAGACGGGGACGGCCATACTCCGCAGCCGGGGCGCCTACTGATGCGCGGCGTGGCTGGCATCGCGGGGCGCGCTCGCGACGGCCGGAACGGCATCGTCGCACCGGGCAGTCGTCGCGCCGCCGGAATCCGACGGGGCAGGACTCTGGAGACGGGGACGGGTACGTGACGAACTGGCGAACCGAGCAGGACTCGGCGCTCGCCGTGGAGCTGGCCAGGCAGGCCGGTGAGCTGCTGCTGTCGGTGCGCGACCACGCACCGACAACCGGTGAGCAGCGGGCGGACGCCCAGGTGGACCGGTGGCTCGGCGCCGAGCTGGCCCGGCGCCGGCCGGGTGACTGCGTGCTGTCCGAGGAGCGCCCCGACGACTCGGCCCGCCTGCAGTGCCGGCGGGTCTGGATCGTGGACCCGCTCGACGGCACCCGGGAGTACGGCGAGCCGGGCCGCGCCGACTGGGCCGTACACGTGGCGCTGTGCGTGCACGGGCGGCTGACCAGCGGCGCGGTCGCGGTGCCGGCGCTCGGCACGGTGTACTCGACCCACACCCCGGCCCGGCCGGCCACCTGGGGCACGCCGCCCAGGCGGATCGCGGTCAGCCGCACCAGGCCGCCGGCGTACGCGGCCAGGGTCGCTGCGGAGCTCGGTGCCGAGCTGGTCGGCATGGGGTCGGCCGGCGCCAAGGTCGCCGCCGTGCTGCGTGGTGAGGTCGACGCGTATCTGCACGACGGCGGTCAGTACGAGTGGGACTCCGCCGCGCCGGTCGCGGTCGCGTCCGCCGCCGGGCTGCATGCGTCCAGAGTGGACGGCAGCCCGCTGCGGTACAACCAGCCGAACCCCTGGTCGCCGGATCTGCTGGTCTGCCACCCCGAGGCGGCCGACCGGATCGTTCACCTGATCAACCGCCACCGCGAGGAGATTGCGCGATGACGACGACGCTGCCGCCCACGCCCGCCTGGACGCAGTCGCCGACGACCGACTATCGACTGTCCCAGCTGGACCTGCTCGAGGCGGAGGCGGTGCACATCCTCCGCGAGGTCGCCGCCGAGTTCGAGCGACCGGCGCTGCTGTTCAGCGGCGGCAAGGACTCCGCCGTGATGCTCCGGCTGGCGGAGAAGGCCTTCTGGCCGGCGCCGATCCCGTTCCCAGTGATGCACGTGGACACCGGCCACAACTTTCGCGAGGTGCTGGAGTTCCGCGACCGGCGGGTGGCCGAGCTGGGGGTCCAGCTGGTCGTCGCCTCGGTTCAGGCGGCCATCGACGACGGGCGGCTGGCCGAGCCGACCGGCCGCGACACCAGCCGCAACCGGCTGCAGACACCGGTGCTGCTGGACGCGGTCGAGGAGCATCGGTTCGACGCGCTGTTCGGCGGCGCGCGGCGGGACGAGGAGAAGGCCCGGGCGAAGGAGCGGATCCTTTCCTTCCGTGATGAGTTCGGGCAGTGGGACCCGAAGAACCAGCGCCCGGAGCTGTGGGCGCTGTACAACACGCGTATCCGCGCCGGCGAGTCGATGCGGGTCTTCCCGCTGTCCAACTGGACCGAGCTGGATGTCTGGCATTACATCGCGCGGGAACGGCTGGAGCTCCCGTCGATCTACTTCGCCCACCGGCGCCGGGTCTTCGAGCGGGACGGGATGCTGCTGGCGGACTGCCCCGCGGCGCGGCGCTCCGACGACGAGCCGGCGTTCGAGGCCACCGTGCGGTTCCGCACCGTGGGTGACATGTCCTGCACCGGGGGGGTCGAGTCGGACGCGTTCACAGTGGACGCCGTGATCGCGGAGATCGCGGCGAGCCGGATCACCGAACGCGGCGCCACCCGGGCAGACGACCGCACCGCCGAGGCGGCGATGGAAGACCGCAAGCGTGAAGGGTACTTCTGAGATGGACATGCTCCGTTTCGCCACCGCCGGCTCGGTCGACGACGGCAAGAGCACCCTGATCGGACGCCTGCTGTACGACACCAAGGCGATCTTCATCGACCAGCTGGAGGCGGTGGAGCGAACCAGCCGGGACCGCGGCGACGAGTACACCAACCTGGCCCTGCTCACCGACGGGCTGCGCGCCGAGCGCGAGCAGGGCATCACCATCGACGTGGCGTACCGCTACTTCGCGACGCCGCGGCGAAAGTTCGTGATCGCCGACACGCCCGGTCACATCCAGTACACCCGCAACATGGTCACCGGCTCCTCCACCGCCGACCTGGCGGTCGTGCTGGTGGACGCGCGCAAGGGACTGCTGGAGCAGAGCCGGCGGCACGCGTTCCTGGTGTCCCTGCTCGGCGTCCGGCACATCGTGGTCGCGATCAACAAGATGGACCTGGTGAGCTGGGACTACCAGGTATACGAGCGCATCTGCGACGAGTTCACCGCGTTCGCCGCCAAGCTCGAGGTCAGCGACGTGACGATGATCCCGATCTCGGCGCTGTACGGGGACAACATCGTCAGCCGGTCGCCTGCCTCGCCCTGGTACGAGGGGCCATCGCTGCTTCATCACCTGGAGCACGTGCACGTCGCCAGCGACCGCAACCTGATCGACGTGCGGTTCCCGGTGCAGTACGTGATCCGGCCGCAGTCCGCGCGGTACCCGGACTTCCGCGGCTATGCCGGCACCGTGGCCGGCGGCGTTCTCAAGACCGGCGACGAGGTAATGGTGCTGGCCAGCGGGCTCACCACCCGGATCGCCGGCATCGACACCGCGGACGGCCCGGTGCCGGAGGCGTTCCCGCCGATGTCCGTGGTACTGCGGCTGGAGGGCGACCTCGACGTGTCCCGCGGGGACATGATCTGCCGCCCGCACAACTCGCCGCTGGTGGCGCAGGACCTCGAGGCCATGGTGTGCTGGATGACCGACCGGGCACTGCAACCCGGGCGGAAGCTCGTGATCAAACACACCACCCGCACCGCGCGCGCGGTGGTGCGCGACCTCCGTTACCGGCTGGACGTCAACTCGCTGCACCGCGACGAGGCGGCCGGCGACCTCCGGCTCAACGACATCGGGCGGGTGGTGCTCCGCACCACGCAGCCGATCTTCTGCGACGAGTACCGGCGCAACCGGACCACCGGCGGTTTCATCCTGATCGACGAGTCGACCAACGCGACCGTCGGGGCCGGCACGATCCTCGGGGCGGGATGACCCGGGTGGATCCAACACCGACCCCGCCCGCACCGACCGCTCGCTCCGGACCGTCAGCCGGCGGCGGCGCCGGTCCTGACGCAGTGAGCGGCGCGGACCTGGGCGCGCTGGCCCGCGGCGGCTCGCTCAACCTCGTGGGCGCCGCCCTGTCGGCGGTGGCGAACTTCCTGCTGGTGCTCGTGGTCGCCCGCGGCGTGACCGACGTACATGCCGGCCTGTTCTTCGCGGTGACGTCCCTGTTCCTGCTGGCCGAGACCGTGTGCCGGCTGGGCGCCGACGTCGGCCTGGTCTACTTCGTGGCCCGCTGGCGGGCGCTGGGGGCGCCCGAACGGCTCCGGCCGGTGACCAGGGCAGCGCTGGTGCCGGCCTGCCTTGCCGCGGCCGGGGCGGGCCTCGGGCTGCTGGTGCTCGCCGGACCGGTCAGCCGGCTGCTGGGCGGCGCGGAGACCGGCGACTCGGCGACGCTGATCCGGCTGCTGGCCGTGTTCCTGCCGGTCGCCGTGGGCTTCGACCTCGGCCTCGCGGTGACCCGCGGCTTCGACAAGATGGGGCCGACCGTCCTGCTGGAGAAGGTGCTCCGGCCGGTCCTGCAGCTCGTGCTCGTCATCGCGGTGCTGCGCTCGCACGAGCTCGCCCTGCTCGGCCTCGGCTGGGTGCTGCCGTACGCCATCGTCGCCCTGCTGACCTGGTCGGCGGTGCGTGCCTTGCCGTGGCCCGGCTCCGCCGGGCGGACCGAGCGCCGGGCCGGCGGGCAAGCGCTGCGGCGCGACGTGCGCCAGGCGTTCTGGCGGTTCACCGCGCCTCGCGGCGTGGCCGGTATGGCGCAGATCCTGATGCAGCGGCTGGACATCGTGCTCGTGGCGATGCTGCGTGGACCGCGGGACGCGGCGCTCTACACCGTCGCCACCCGGTTCCTCGTGCTCGGCCAGTTCGTCAACCAGGCGCTCGCCGCGCCGGTGCAGCCGCAGCTGAGCCGGCTGCTCGCCCGCGGCGACCTGCCCGGCGTGCAGGCGGTGTACCGGACCTCCACCGCCTGGCTGGTGCTCGGCGTCTGGCCCGTCTTCCTGCTCAGCGCCATCTTCGCGCCGACGTATCTCGGCCTGTTCGGCCCCGGCTACCGCAGCGCCACCTCGACCGTGGTGGTGCTGTCACTGGCCATGTTGGTCGCCTCCGGCTGCGGGCTGGTCACCAATGTGCTCATCATGACCGGGCGGACCAGCTGGAACCTGGCGAACACGCTGGTCGCTCTGGGCCTCAACGTCGCGCTCGACATCGTTCTCATCCCGCGGATCGGCATCCTCGGCGCGGCGATCGGATGGGCGGCGGGGATCACCGCGGCGAACCTGCTGCCGCTCGGGCAGGTGTTCCACTTGCTGCGGCTGCACCCGTTCGGCGCCGAGACTCTGTACGCGGTCGGGCTGAATGGCGCCTGCTTCGGGCTGCTGCCGCTGCTCGGTGGTGCGGTCGGTGGCGGGGTACGCGGAGCCGCCGCCGGTGCGGTGGCCGGAGTGGCCCTCTACGCGGTCGCCGTGTGGCGAGCGAGGCGCCGGCTGCATCTCGACACGCTGGTTCCCCGGCGCGGCCGGCGCCGCGCCCGCGCGCACCGGCCTGGCTCAGCGGAGCCCCGCGACGGCCGGGCGGCAGTGCCCGCGCGGGTGCCGAACTCATCGATGCCCAGCCACGAACCAGGAGTCTCCTCATGACCTCGCCCGACCCGATGTCCGTCGGCCCGGCCGAGCACCCCCGGCCGCGTCCGCGGGCCCGGCGACCGGTGCGTGCCGTTGTCGTGCTGGCCGTGCTGGTGCTGGCGGCCGTCGCCGCGCTGGTGCTCGTGCGGCACGGCGACGGCCGGGTCAGCCCGCCGGCCGGGGAGCGGCCGAGCGGCGCACAGGCCGAGATTGGTGATTCGCCGGCCCCGGCGGCCTACTCGGTGCTGCAGGGGCCGCCGGTGCCGACGAGGGGTGCCTACTTCGGGGCCTGGGTCGATCCCGAGCCCTACAGTCAGCCCGGCCGGGTGGCCAGCGTCCAGCGGTTCGAGCGGTCGATCGGGCGCCAGCTCGACATCGTCCACCTCTACCGCACCTGGACCCAGCCGGTCGGCACGGCCAGCGACCTGGCGTTCGCCCGCCGGGGGAGCCTGCTCCTGCTGTCCTGGGCCGGCGTCGACACCAGGCGTATCGCGGGCGGCGCGGAGGACGCGCTGATCCGGGAGCGCGCCCGGCAGGTCCGGAGCTTGCCGACGAAGGTGTTCGTCGAGTGGAGGTGGGAGATGGACCGGCCGAACCTGGCCGACCTCGTCCACTCGCCGGCGGACTACCGGCGAGCCTGGACTCGGATCCGGTCGATCTTCGTCCAGGAGCGGGTGCGGAACGTGGGTTGGGTCTGGTGCCCGACCGCGACCGGCTTCCTCTCCGGCCGCGCTCAGGCCTTCTATCCTGGTGACGCGCAGGTCGACTGGGTGTGCGCCGACGTCTACCCGGACAAGCCGTGGGTGCGCGGCAGCTACGAGCCGTTCGGCGCGCTGGTCCAGCCGTTCCTGAAGTGGGCGGCTTCCCGACCCAAGCCTGTGATGATCGGGGAGTTCGGCGCGCCGCGCACCTACGGCAACCGGCGGGCCCAGTGGCTGGCCGCGGCAGCCGACGTATTCCGGAGGAACCCCCAGATCAAGGCGGTCATCTACTTTGCCGGGGACCCACCGCGCAAGCCTGTGCACCAGCACATGGGGCTGACCGGCGATCCGGCGGCCACGGCCGCGCTTCGCGCGGTTGCCCGGGACCCGTGGTTCAACCCGCCACGCGAGGGCCGGTAAGGAAGCGGGGCGCAGGCTGTGTCGAGGGGGACGGCGTGACCGACACGACCCGAGTGGTGTACGTGGGGGGCTTCGGCCGCAGCGGGAGCACGCTGGTCGAGCGGATCCTCGGCCAGCTGCCTGGCGTCTGGGCGGTCGGCGAGGTCGTGCACCTGTGGCAGCGCGGCCTGGTCTGGGACGAGCGATGTGGGTGCGGGGAGTCGTTCTCGGCCTGCCCGTTCTGGCGGCAGGTCGGCGAGGTCGCCTTCGGCGGCTGGGACAACGTCGACGCCGACGTCGTGCTCGACCTGGGCGCGCACGTCGACCGGACCCGGTATATCCCTGGCCTCGCTGCGCCCCGGCTGGCGCCGCGGCTGGCCCGGAGCGCTCGCCGGTATGCCGACTACTACGCCGCGGTGTACTCCGCGGTCGCCACCATCAGTGGCGCCTCGGTGGTCGTGGACTCCAGCAAGAACGCCTCGCTGGCCTACGTGCTGCGGTGCCAGCCCGAGCTGGACCTGCGGGTGCTCCACGTCGTCCGGGACAGCCGCGGGGTGGCGTACTCGTGGACCAAGCAGGTCAGCCGGCCGGAGGCGACCGAGGCGCACCCGGAGATGCACCGGTACCGCCCGTGGCGCTCGGCGGTGTTGTGGGACGCGCAGAACGCCTCCTTCACCAGGCTCGCCCGGCTCGGCACGCCCTGCCTGCGTGTGCACTACGAGCGGCTGCTGGCCGACCCACTCGGCACAACGCGCAGGATCTGCGCGTTCCTCGACCTGCCGGGTGCCGAACTGGACGCGTTTCTCGGCCCCGACTCCGTGCGGCTGGCGCCGGGGCACACGGTCTCCGGCAACCCGATGCGATTCCAGACCGGGACGGTACCGCTGCGCCGCGACGACGCCTGGCGGCGGCAGATGCGCTCCGCGGACCGCCGGGTCGTCTCCGCGCTGACCCTGCCACTGCTGCTGCGCTACAGCTACCTGCGCGGCCGCCGGGAGGCCTGAGATGGTCGAGCCGGGAACCTGGCCGTCGGTCGACGTGATCGTGCCGACCCGCGATCGACCGGAGCTGCTCCGAGCGGCCATCGCGGCGGTCCGGGCGCAGGAGTATTCGGGGCCGCTCTCGCTGACCGTGGTCTTCGACGGCGAGGAGCCAGATCTGTCCCTAGTGGACGGTAGCCGGGTCCCGGTCCGGGTGCTGCGGAACGAGCGCACGCAGGGGTTGCCCGGGTCCCGGAACACCGGCATCCTCGCGTCCACAGCGGACCTGGTCGCGTTCTGCGACGACGACGACCGCTGGCTGCCGGGCAAGCTGGCCCGGCAGGTGGCCGAGTTCCAGGCCGAGCCGGGCGCGGAGTTCGCCACCACGTCGATCGTGGTCGAGTTCGGTGGGCACCGCAGCCCGAGGACGGCGGGGCGCGCCCGGGTCACACAGGCGCACCTGCTGCGATCCCGAATGGCGATGCTGCACTCCTCGACGTTCCTGGCGCGCCGGTCAGCGCTGCTCGACGGGATCGGCCTGGTCGACGAGGACGCTCCGGGCGGCATGAACGAGGACTGGGACCTGCTGCTGCGGGCCAGCCGGAGGCGGCCCATCGTGCACTGCGACGAGCCGCTGGTCGCGGTGCGGTGGGGGAGCACGTCGCGGTTCGCCGCGCAGTGGGAGACGAAGATCGCGTCGTTGCAGTGGATGCTGGACCGGCATCCGGAGATCAGCAGGTCCCAGGTCGGCCATGCCCGGGTGCTCGGGCAGATCGCGTTCGCGCAGGCCGCGCTCGGTCGCCGCCGGGCCGCCGTCCGCTCCGCCTGGTGGTGCGCCCGCACCCGCCCTCGCGAACTGCGCGGCTACCTCGCCGTGGCGGTCGCCTGCCGGCTCGCCACGAGCGATGCGGTCCTGCGCCGGCTGCACCGCCGCGGCCACGGCATCTGACTCCGCCGACAGGTGAGCAGATCGGCCATCCGGCCGCCGACACCGGCGGTTGCAACGTAGGGTTCGCACGACGCAGCGCAACGGGTTGCGCCAAGGGGGGAAGGGTCACCGTGCCGTCAGTCGAGTGGAACCGCGTCACCTGGGGGAGCACGCACGAGTGGGACAAGGACGGGGACGAATGGTCCGGCATGGCGAGGTACTGCGGCCAGCCATACCAGGAATGGAAGGCTGACCTCGTCCGGACGTTCGTCGACCCGGTGCCGGAGGGTGCGCGGATCCTGGAGATAGGTCCGGGCCACGGCAGGTGGACCGAGTATCTTGTCCGGCGCGCCAGCAGCCTCGCGCTGGTCGACATCAGCCAGAGCTGCCTCGATCACTGCCGGGAGCGGTTTGCAGGGGAGCCCACGATCAGCTACCACCTCACCGACAGCTACTCTCTCGGCTTCCTGGACGACAACTCGATCGACTTCGCCTGGTCGTTCGATGCGTTCGTGCACATGGAGGGAGCCGTCATCGAGGGCTATCTGGCCGAGCTGGGCCGGGTCCTCGCTCCCGGCGGGGAGGCGGTCATCCACCACGCGGACAAGCCGAAGTGGTCACTGGCGATCGCACCGCTCACCCACCGGATGGGGCGTCCGGGTCAGGTCATCCAGCGGGTGGGTGTGCTGCACCGGCTGCGGGATGACGGCCATCGATCCGACGTGTCCGCGGAGATGGTCTTGGGCTGGGCGGCCGCCGCCGGGCTCGGCGTGCGGGCGCAGGTCAGCTCGTGGGGTGACGGTGGCCGGCACACGGTGGGCAAGTACCGCGACCGCATCTCGGTGCTGCACAAGCCGTAGCCGGTCGCC
>JBKOXW010000251.1:0-12442 GCA_046744115.1 Actinomycetota bacterium
GGGCCGCGGCTCACTCCGCCGATTCGGCCGCCGGGAGGAGCTGCATCCGGACGCTCCCGTCATAGGGGACCACGATCGTCCGGCTGCCCGTCGTCCAGTGCTCGGGGACGAGGAACAGTCGCCCGCCGGAGGCCAGCAGCAACCGCAGCCCCTCGTACCGGTGCGGGAACGCCCGGCTGCCCCGGGTCACGGTCACCCCCTCCGGCGGATCGTTGATCGGCTCCTTCGCCTCCAGCACCACCCCGGGCCGGTCCGGCATGTGCAGTGCGTCGTCGTACGCCCGCCACGACCCGTACGCCCAGGCGAACTCGTTCGTCGCCCAGAACAGTCCGGCGACGACCAAGCCGACGACGCACGCGACCGCGCTGCCCCGCAGCCGGCTCGCCCCTGGGCTGGCAAACCACGCCGTGAGGTGCCCCGGCGACCGCTTGGTGGTGACCCGGCCCGCGATCCAGGCCGCGTACGCCAGCAGCACCGGTCCGGTCGCCAGCGCGAGCGCCGTCGTGCCCGGCACCTCGGCCGCCTCCACCTCGACGACTAGCATGCCGACCAGTGCCCGCCCGACGAGGAGCAGCCCGCCGAGTGCCGCGGCGAGGGCCACGACGAGGCTCGCCTGGTCCCGCCGGCGGTCGGCGAGCATCCAGCTCACCGCGCCGTGCACACCGACGACGAGCAGCGCGGCCAGGAAGGCCAGCGCGGCAGGCACGTAGACGACCTCGAGCCCGTAGAGCAGCAGGTTCTGGGTCGACAGGTCGGTCAGGTCCAGGTAGACGCCGAAGTACTCGAAGCGGGACCGGGTGGCGACGTAGCCGAAGTAGAACAGCAGCGCCGTGACGACCGTCGTCGGCGCGACGACGCTGGCCAGCTCGCGGAAGCGGGCGAGGCCCGCGACCGTGCGCTTCTCGTCCGCGGTCACGGCGAGGGCGAGAGGTCGCCCGTCGGGCTCGGCTCCGGGGTCGCGGTGGGCGCGGGAGTGGTGGTCTCCGGCGGCTCCTCCGGCCCCTCGACCGCCAGGGGCGGTCCCTCCGCCGTCCAGACGGCGTCGACCGGACTCGCCACGGACGGGCGCGGGTCCTCGATCTGGTCGCAGGGTGCCGGGCTCGGCGCGGTGCAGGTGACACGCAGTGCGAGTACGGCCACGAGCTCGACCCGCTCTCCGGCCGGCGGGTCCTCGGTCAGCCGGAACCCGACCAGGCACGACTCCACCCCGCCACGGCCCAGCGCGACGTCCTCACAGAAGGGCCCTGATGTCTCGGCGCACCTGGAGCGGTCCAGCACCGGGGTGCCGTCGCCGTCCGTCACAGTCAGCGAGATCCGGTCGATCTGCACCAGCACGAGGACCTCGTCACGGTTGCGGAGCAGGATCTGGGCGCAGCCCTCTTCCTGCTGGCTGCCGTCCAGCCGCGCGCCGGCGACGGCGACGCTCCTCCCGGGTTGTGGCGGCGGAGGCGGATCGGTGGTCGCGGGCGGCGGGCTGCTCCCAGTGGCCGTCGGGTCGGACGTGGCGGTCGGGTCGGTCGCGGGCGACGAGGTGGGCGCCGCCGACGTCCCGGCCGGGCCGGACCCGGACGTCCGCTGGTGGGCGCCGGTCGCCTGACGCACCAGCACCACGGCGCCGATGCCGAACAGAACAACGATGACGCTCACGATCGCGGTGAGCCTTACCCGTGAGGACATGACGCCCTCCCCCCGTGCGCTCCATCTAGAAGGAGCGTGGTCGATCATGCCTGATACGCGGCCTCCTCGGGGTGGACTTCGCCGCGATCGCGGGGCCCAGCTCGCCGCGCGGCGTCAGCGCCGGCGGTGACGGCGTCGCGGCACCGACGTATCCGGCCGCGAGCCAGTGCGCGGCCCAGGGAGGCACCCGCTCGGTGGGCAGCGTGTCGAGGATCAGCCAAGCGGCGACCAGCTGCGGCGGGGGGATCTCCGCGCCGGTCCGAGACGGCCAGTCATGCACTACCGCATCATGCCGACCGCGGTCCAAGCTGAGCGTGCTATTTCGCTTTGGCGGCGCGCGCGTGGGCGAGCCGGTAGCTGACCGTTCCGGTCTCGATGACCCTCGGGCTAGCGTCCGCCCATCGGCAAGGGGGTGGGGATGCGCGGGGAGGAACGTGGGCGGGACCGCGCGTGGTACGCGCGCGGCTGGCGTTTCCGCCCGGCCGATCACACGCCGCACGCGTGGGGCCGGCTCGGCATGTTCGTCGACGGGGTGTACGCGATCGCGGCCACACTGCTGGTGCTCGAGCTGCGGCCGCCGGAGGACGTCCGGCCTGGGCAGCTTGGCCACGAGCTGGCCGGGCTCGGCCCCGAGTACGCGGCCTACGCGATCGGCTTCCTGCAGATGGTCACCGGCTGGCTGCAGACCCGGCGGCTGGACGCATGGATGCGCGGGGTCGACCACTACGCCACGCTGCTGGTGCTGGCCTCCCTCGGGCTGTATGCGCTGACCCCATTCAGCACCTCCGTGCTGGCGCACGCCTTCGGCAATGACGAGGACCTTGGCACCGCAGTTCGCCTCAGCGCGGGCATCCTCTTCGTCGCGCTGCTCGCCTTTGCCGCGCTGCTGGTTTACTCCCGCTCGGCCGGGCTGCTGCGCAGCGACGTCGACGCGGATGCGGTCACCCTCTACCTTCGCAACGGCGTGCTGGCGCCGCTGGTGCCGGCGGTCGCCTTCGCCATCTCGTTCGTAGCGCCGTGGGCCGGGCTCGCGCTCTTGGTCGTGCTCAACCTGCTCGGGCTGCTGCCGCTGGAGGCGCACCGGCCGCCCGCCGGCGTCGATCGCGGACCGAGATCCACCATCCGGCTGCGCCGGTCGGCGGCACGATGACCAGCACAGCCGGGTAGACCTTCGCGGCGACCGAGCCGCCCGAACACCGTCCACACAGGAGGGTGACCCTGCCTGCGCGATCAGGCGTCTGGGGGTGGCGGGCGGGCGTGCCATGGGCGAGGCTGGCGTGCGTGAGGTTCGCCAGGGCCGGTCGGGACATGCAGATCGCCTATGAGGTCCTGGGGCCGCCGTCCGGAGAGCCGCTCCTGCTGGTCATGGGTCTGGGCATGCAGATGATCGCTTGGCCCGACGACTTCTGCGCCGGCTTGGTGCGACGTGGCTTCATGGTGGTGCGCTTCGACAACCGCGACACCGGACTGTCGGCGCATCTGCACAGGGCCGGCGCGCCGAGCCTGCCGATGCTCTTCCTCCGGCCGGGGGCGGTCGCCGCGTACCGCCTGGAGGACATGGCCGACGACGCCGTGGCCGTACTCGACGCCGTGGCCTGCCCATCCGCCCACGTGGTCGGCGCCTCGCTCGGCGGGATGATCGCCCAGACGTTGGCGATCCGGCACCCGCGGCGGGTGCGGACGCTGACGTCGATCATGTCAACGCCGTCTCCGCGGATCGGCCGCCCGAGGCTCGCCGCCCGGCTGGCCGTTCGTCCGCAGCGCGTGCGCAACCGCGACGAGGCGGCGAAGCGGATGGTCGACGTCTTCCGTGTCATCGGCTCTCCCGGCTATCGCCTGGACGAGGACTGGTTGCGCGAGCTCGGCCGCCGGTCCTACGACCGGTCCCACGATCCGGCCGGAGCGCTGCGCCAGCTCGCCGCGATCGGGGCCTCCGGGGATCGGCGGCCCGGGCTGGCCCACATCCGGGTACCCACGCTCGTGCTGCACGGCGAGGCCGACCCGCTGATTCCCCCGGTCGGCGGGCGGGCAACCGCGGCCGCCGTCCCGGGGGCCCGGCTGGTGATCTATCCAGGCATGGGGCATCACCTGCCGCGAGAGCTGTGGCCGGCAATGATCGACGAGATCAGCATGCTGGCCTCGACGCGCCCAGCACGGCGTTGACGCGGTCGTCGCTCGGGCAGCGCGGAACCGGCATGGAGATTGTGCGGGCGAGGTGGCTGACCTAGCGTTCCGGTAGTCCCCGGTGGACAGCCGGCGGCGACGGTGGTCGGCCCCGGGACCGAGGGTCAAGTCCCGGCAGAGAGGCGCGAACGTGCAGCGGATGGGCGTGCAGGACGCGGCATTCCTGCACATCGAGGACGGACACAACCCGATGCACATCGGGGGTGTGCAGGTCTTCGAGGGGCCGGCACCGACGTACGGCGAGTTCGTGCGCCACGTGGCGGCGCGGCTGCCGTTGGTGCCACGGTACCGGCAGAAGGCACGGCTGGTGGCCGGGCACATCGGCCGCCCGGTCTGGGTGGACGACCCGGACTTCCAGATCCTCTATCACGTTCGACACTCCGCAGTGCCGGCGCCGGGCGGCGCGGACCAGTTGCGCAACCTCGCCGGCCGTGTCTTCGCCCAGTTGCTCGACCGCAGCAAGCCGCTGTGGGAGATGTGGCTGGTGGAGGGGCTGGCGGACAACCGGTGGGCGGTGGTGTCCAAGGTGCACCACTCGATGGTCGACGGGAAGTCGGCGAGCGACCTGCTGACCATCATGTTCGGCCCGGCCCCGGAACAGCCGTCGAGTGCGGCGGGAGAGTCTGGCGAGGACTGGTCGCCCGGGCCGGAACCGAGCGGCGCGGAGTTGCTGGCACGCGCGGTCTGGCATGGCGTGGCCGATCCGATCGGCGAGATCCGCGAGATGCCGTCGCGGCTGCGCGCCGTGCTGCTGGGCGGCATGTCGCCCAATGATGCCGTCGCCCTGGTGACGCCCCTCGGCGCCTGGCGGCAGCGGGTGGCCAGCTCGCTGAACGGCCCGATCGGGCCGCATCGCCGGTGGAGCTGGGCAGAGACTCACCTCGACGACATCAAGACCATCCGCCGGGCCTTTGGTGGAAGCGTCAATGACGTGGTGCTCGCGTCGATCAGCGCGGGCTTCCGGTCGCTGCTGCTGCACCGGGGCGAGGCGATCGTCGACGGTGTGGTCGTGCGGACCTTGGTCCCGGTGTCGGTCCGCGGGGAGGCGGAAGCCGGGACGCTCGGAAATCGAGTCTCGGTCGTCTTCCCCGGACTGCCGGTGAGCATCGCCGACCCGGTGGAGCGACTGCGTGCGATCACCGACCAGATGAACGCGTTGAAGGAGTCCAAACAGGCCCTCGCCGCGGACCTCCTCGTGAACTCCTCGGGCTTCGCCGCTCCGATGCTGCTCGCGCTAGGCACCCGGTTCGCCTTCCGGCTTCCGCAGCGGCTGGTGCAGACCGGGACGACGAACGTGCCCGGTCCGCAGACGCCGCTCTTCCTGTTCGGGCGCAGGATGCTCTATGCGTATCCGTACGCGCCGATTCAGGGACGGGTCCGGATCGTGATCGCCATCTACTCGTACTGCGGCGGCCTGTTCTACGGCGTCACCGGCGACTACGACGGCGTGCCCGACATCAATGTGCTCTGCGACGGGATCGAGCACGGCATCGACGAACTCCGGGAACGGGCGAAGTCGGCCCGGGCGGTGGCGGGCATGCCGCCGCGCGCGCCGCAGCGTGCCTGACAACTGCGTGCCCAAGCGATGAGCACTGGCACCTCCGCGCAAGGTGGAAATTCTGGCGGTAGATGTATGGCCGTCAGGGTGGGTCACTCGGGCACTGTGATCGAGTTTGCCTGGTTGCGTATGGCAGCTGCCCACCTGTACTGGCGGTTGTGCACGAGTAGGTCGGCCAGATCGTGGAGTGTGTAGCGGAGAGTGCTCGCGCGGTCGGGGGCGGCCGCAGCCAGAAGTCTGGCGACCGTCACGCGCTCCTGAGCAACGACGAGGGCCTGGCTGTGAAGGTGGGCTGCCATCAGTTGGGTCTGTGTCGCTTCCAGGGCGAATCCGAAGCCGGCCAGTTGGTCGGCGTCGAGGAGTCCGGCTTGGGCGCGAGGGCGGTAATACCTGATCGCTTCCTCGGCGGCGGTTGACGCCTCGGCGGATAGCGAGCCGTCGCGGGACAAGAGTACGGCGAGGCTTTCGTACGCCCAGGCGAGGTCGGCAGCGTCGGAGGTGCCATCGCGGATTGGCAGTGCCTTGCGCACGGCGACCTCTTCTCGAAGCGCGTTCACGGCCTCCGTTGGTTGGTCGGCCCTGTCGGCGTAGAGGCTGAGCCGGTGCAGGGCGTCGGCGAGGTCGTATCCGGCGCCGGTGTGTTGTTCGGCTACGAGTTGCCGGTACAGCGCTGCGGCTTCTCGTGCGGCAGCTGCCGCGGCGGTGTAGTGGTCGACACCGGTACGGCACAAGCTCAGTGTGAGCAGGGCGTCGGCAAGTCGGCCAGGGTCGCCAGACGGGTCCTCCAGTCGTAGTTGCGCCTCCAGGTTCACCGCCTCCTCGGCCGCAGCGGCAGCCTCATGCCCGCGCTGGAGCCGGTGAAGATCTCGTGCGAGCATGCCCAGGTACCAGGCGATGCTGGGTAGGTTCGGCCAGCCTTGGGTGTGGGCTTGACGCGCCAGCGTGATGCCCCGCTGCCTTGCCGCGACCGCTTCGTGGATGCGGTCGAGCGCAGACAGCGCGCGACCGAGATTGGTCAGTGCACGGGCGTAGCTGGCATGGGCTAAGCCGGGACGCGTGCCCGCGTCGTGAGGAGCGTCGACCTGGGCGCGGCGCACGGCGACGCATTCCTCGGCGAGCGGGAGCGCCTCCTGAGCGCGTTCGAGTGCGAGCAGGTGTCCGATGAGCTCGTCGAGCGCCACCGCAAGCAGGGGCACGGCGTCGTCGCGACGCATGCCGGCGCGCCGCAGCACCTGAACGGTCTCGCTCAGCGCCGTGATTGCCTCGCCGTCTCCGTAGGGGGATGCATCCCCGAGTTCGAGCACCGTGTCCCATAACGTGGACAACCCGGCATCCGGGTCGCGTGACAGTGCCTCGAGTTCTTGGTGCAGTGCCGTCGCCAGGTGCGTGATCGACGGATCAGGGCCGGCTTGTTCGAACGGCATTGCGATCTGCTCCACGATGACTCGGGTAGCGGTCGGCGGCCCGTTGAGCAGGACGCCGATAAGGATGTCCTGCGGTGTGCGTGGCTGGGTAGAGGCGATCGTGTGACGGCCGGGTCGTCGAGTACGAGCATTCCATCCTGGCCCGGCGCTGGTCAGGGCGCACACAGGGCCCGGAACCGCCGTGGCGGGCCTATCCGTTGTCAGCCAGAGACCTTGGGTCAGCAACGACGCCCGGAAAGGGGACACGATGAGCTTCCTCGACAGGCTGCTCGGTCGAGAGCGGCGGGACGCGCAGCCGCCGGAGGGACAGAATCGGCAGCCGGAGTACGGGCAGGAGGCCGGCGGGCGCAGTGCGGACGAGGTGGCGGTGCAGCGGTACCGGTACCTGCTCCGCACGGCACCGCCGGAGGCGATCGAGCAGGCGCACGCGGAGGCGTTCGCGAAGCTGACCCCGGAGCAGCGCCGCATGGTGCTGACCGAGGTAGGCAGCGCCGTGCCGCCGGCCGAGCGGGCACGCACCGACGACCCGCGGGACCTGGCCCGGATGGCCACCCGCGCCGAGATGCGCCAGCCCGGGACGATGGAGCGGGTGCTCGGTCGCGGTGGCGTCGGTGGCGGCGGCATAGGCATGGGCGGCCTGATCGCGGGGAGCCTGCTGGCCAGCGTGGCCGGTGCGTTCATCGGCACGGCGATCGCCGAGCAGTTCTTCGACGACTCCGGGGGCGACGCGGCCGCGGCCGAGGGTGATGCGGGCGGCGACACCGGCGGTGAGCAGGCTGCCGCGGACGCTGGCGGCGCGGACGCCGGCGGTTACGACGCGGGCGGGTACGAGTCCGGCGGGTTCGACGGCGGTGGCTTCGACGGTGGTGGCTTCGACGGCGGGTTGTGAAGCAGGCCGGAGGGCGGTAGGGAGCCATCGATGTCACCGCTGGACGTGATTCTGAGGCGATTCGAGGAGCCCGACGAGGTACGAGAAATGACCAAGGGGCGGTTCGAGATCGTGCGCCTCGGCGGGCTGACCATCGGTCGGGCGACGTATCAGCCGGGGTGGAAGTGGTCGGAGCACGTCGGGCCCACGGTCGGTGCGACGCGGTGCTCGGTCGAGCACGTCGGCATGGTCGTGTCCGGCGTCGCGACGGCCGCGTTGAACGATCGCGTCATCGAGATGCACGCCGGTGAGCTCTTCTACGTGCCGCCCACGCCGCACGACAGCTGGGTCGTCGGCGATCAGCCGTACGTCTCGCTGCACTTCATGGGCACCGAGAGCTACGCGAAGTAATCACGCCTCCGCAGCGGTGCTCTGGACCCGATGAACCCGGCCCTCGTCGTGCCGGGCAGGTCCGAACTGGCCTTGTCCCGGCCGGCCGTGAGCTAGAGTTGCCCAGCCCGGCGGCTGAACTCGCCGGTCAGGGTCTAGGTCCACGACATCGACTCCCTGGGGGCCCCGAGATGCGCATACTCCCGCGTTATCTGGTCGTCGCGTTCATCGGCATCGGAGCACTCCTGCTCCCGACGGTGCCTGCCGGCGCCATCACCGGCGGTACGGAGGACACAGCCAACGTCTACTCGAACGTCGGAATGGTCGTCTTCTACCAGCCCGACGGCCGGTTCCGGTGCTCCGGCACGCTCGTCGCACCGCGGGTGGTGCTGACCGCGGCGCACTGCACGTTCCAGGACATCGGCGAGGTCGCCGTCACGTTCGACCCGGTGATCTCGCGGACCGCAGAGGAAGCGGAGCGTGACATTCCGCGGGCGGCGGACGACACCGGCCCGGACGACGCCATCTCGGCGATCGGGTTCACCCCGGCCGACATCACTCCGCCGAACTACGCCGGCGAGCAGACCTGGTTCCTGGGCCGGCCGCGGACGCACCCGCAGTACAGCGACTTCACCGACCTGGACAACTGGAACGACAGCGGTGTGATCATCCTGGACCAGGCGGTCGGCCTGCCGACGGCAACGCTCGCCCCGGAGAACTACCTCGACCAGTTCGCCCAGCCGGCGCTGAACTCCACCGAGTTCCTCACCATCGGCTACGGCACCGAGGTGCGCCAGGCCGACTCCGGCCCGCAGACCCCGACGCCGATGCGCCAGCCGATCGTGCGTCGGTACACCACGGAGATCGGCCAGAAGCTGACCGACCAGATCCTCCAGCTGAACGGCAACGAGAACGACATCCGCGCCGGCGGTGGCACCTGCTTCGGTGACTCCGGAGGCCCGGCGATCCATGGCGGCTTCGTGGTCGGCGACACCAGCTACGGCTACACGAGCAACTGCCGCTACCTAGGCGGCTACCAGCGGGTGGACGTCCCCGTCGTGCGCGACTGGCTGCTGGACTGCATCGCCGACCTGGTCTGCGTCACCAAGGAGTAACGCCGTACCGGCCTCCGCACGTGGCGCCGTGGCACAGCGGCGGCGTTGTCGCGCTGTGCCACGGGTCGCAGGGCCAACGAACCTAGGTGGGTATCTCGGTGTTCTGGATCAGGATCACCCTCCACTGACCGTCGACTCGTACCCAGCCGACGGTATCGATGAGGTGCAACGTCAGCGGTCGCGACGGGATCGCGAAGACGGTGTCCGCCACATCGATCGCGCTCTCGCACTTGTGGAGCTTGCGCGTGATCGGGCTGGCGGTGAACGTGTACTCGTTCGCCATGACGGCCCGGGTGAATCCGGCGATCGCCGCCTTGCCGTCGAAGACCTGCCCGACCGAGTTGATCTGGACGGCGTCGTCGAGGATCCACGCCATGAAGCCGTCGAAGTCGCGGGCGATGAACGCCGCGTCGAAATCATGGATGGCGGCCTCGAGCCGCTGAGCGCATTGCTCGTCGCCGTCACTTCCGCCGCTGTGCGCGACGGCGGCCGACGGCGGCGCCAGGACACCGGCCATGAGCAGCAGGCTCGCGGCGAGCAATCGAGCCCTCTTCACCATGGTCCCCCTCTCGGATCCGATGCACACCGCACCGGCAACCAAGGGGTACCAACGGCAAAGGCTCGATGCCAGAGCCAAAGATTGCCAACGCGACTGGGCCAATCTAGGTTTCGCACGTGGAGCTCCACGTCAGCTTCGCAGGCGAGCGGGACCTGGCCGGTCAGATCTATGCGCAGGTCCGCTCCGCAATCCTGGACGGCCGGCTGCGCGCCGGCGAGCCGCTGCCACCCAGCCGGGAGCTGGCCCTGCGTCTCGGGGTCGCCCGCAACACGGTGTGCGTCGCGTACGACCGGCTGACGGGCGAGGGCTTCGTGGCCGGCCGGATCGGTGCCGGGACCTTCGTCAGCGGCGGCCCGTACGCCGTGCGGGGCCGGACCGACGCCGAGCCGGCTCCCGGCGTGCTCCGGCCGCGGGCGGTGTGGGACACGATGCCGGAGCCGCCGAACCTGGCGGCCGATCAACCCGAGTTCGACCTCCGACCGGGCCTGCCGGACGCCCGGCTGTTCTCGTACCAGTCCTGGCGCCGGCTGGTGTCCCGGGAGCTACGGGCGTCGGCCGTCGGCAGTGGCGCTCACGCCGACCCCGCCGGGCACGCCGGTCTGCGCACTGCGATCGCCCGCCACGTCGGCGTCTCCCGTGGGGTGCGGGCCGAGCCGGCCGACGTCGTCGTCACCAACGGCATCCAGCAGGCGCTCGACCTGGTCGGCCGGGTGCTGCTGGAACCAGGCGGCCGGGTCGCGGTGGAGGACCCCGGCTACCCGCCGCCGCGGCTGCTGTTCGCCTCGCTCGGTGCGAGGGTCGTTCCGGTGCCGGTCGACGCCGAGGGGTTGGTCGTCGACGCTCTCCCCGACGACGTCCGGCTTGTCTACGTGAGCCCGTCCCACCAGTTCCCGCTCGGCATGTCGATGTCGTTGCGCCGGCGGCTGGCGCTGCTGGCCTGGGCATCCCGTCACGGGGCCGCGATTGTCGAGGACGACTACGACAGCGAGTTCCGGTTCACCGGACACCCGATCGAGCCGTTGCAGAGCCTGGACCGGGGCGGGCGGGTGATCTACGTGGGCACCTTCTCCAAGAGCATGCTGCCCACCCTGCGGCTGGGCTTCCTGGTGACCCCGCCGTCGCTGCGGCACGCGCTGCGCGCCGCCAAGTACGTGAGCGACTGGCACACCTCGCTTCCGCTCCAGGCGGCGCTTGCACATTTCATCGACGAGGGCGGCCTCGCCCGGCACATCAGGAAGATGCGCGGCGAATACGAGGCCCGGCACGCCCGCATCCGGGCGGTGCTCGACCGTGACTTCGCGGGCGTGCTAGAGCCGATCCCGTCCTCGGCCGGGATTCACCTGAGCGCGGTGGGCGCGATCGACGACATGGCCGCGATGCGCCGGGCCCGATCGGCCGGCGTCGCGGTGCAGGCGGTGACGTACTTCACGGTCGGCTGCTCGCGACCCGGTCTGGTGATCGGATACGGCGCCGTCTCGCTCGACCGCATCGACGAGGGACTCCGCCGGCTGCGCCGCGCCATCCCGCTCCGGCCGGCGGTCGCCTGAACGTCCTGCGGGCTCAGGCGCCGGCGGGGGTTCGGCGGGCGGTGCGGAAGAGGTCGACGAGCTCGTCGGTGGTGGTGGCGTCCGTGGCGGCCTTGTCGTCGCGCCAGCGGCCGGTGAAGCGGGGGAAGCGCATGGCCAGGCCGGCGTTCTCCTTGATCTGGCCCCAGCCGGCGGTGTGGTTTGGCGAGAGGGTGAGCTCGGCGCTGAGGACCTCCAGCACGACCGCGGGCTCGAACCACACGTCGGCGGGTTGGCGCGCGTCCACCCGGGCGGGGCGCTCGGGGCGCATCAGCGGCGCCAGCCGGGCGGGGAGCGCGGCCAGCTCGGCGTCGGAGAAGCCGGTGCCGCACTTGCCGACGGTGCGGAACATGTCCGCGGCAGGGTCGTACGCGGCCAGCAGCAGCGCTCCGTAGACGCCGCGGCGGCGGCCGCGGCCGGCGAACGCGCCGACCACGACCAGGTCGATGGTGTCGGACAGCTCGGTGCGATAGTCCCGCTTGAGCTTGATCCACAGCCAGCCGCGGGCGCCGGCCTGGTAGGCGGCGGTCTGGCTCACCGACTTGCACAGCAGCCCCTCGCAGCCCTCGGCGACGGCCTGCTCGAACGCCGCCTCCAGCGCGTCCGGGGTGCTGACCTCGATCGCGGTGGTCAGCCGCAGCCGCGCCGACGGGGTGATCGCCTCGGCCAGCCGGGCCCGCCGCTCCGGGTAGGGCAGCCGGGTGAGGTCGTGCCCGTCGGCGTACAGCAGCTCGAAGCAGAACAGGCCCACCGGCACGTCGCGCGCCGCCTCGGCGATGCCGTGCTTGCGCCGCCGGAACATGACCTCCTGGAACGGGCGCAGCTCGCCGGCGGCCGGGTCGAACGCGACCACCTCCCCCTCGACGATCGCCTCGCGCGGGCCCAGCCCCTCCTGGAGCAGCTCGACCACGTCCGGGAACTGGTTGCCGACCCGCTCCAGCCCGCGGGTGAACAGCTCGATATTGCCGTCGCTCGTGCGGTGCGCCTGCACCCGGACGCCGTCGTACTTGTACTCGGCCATGCACTGCCCGCCGAGCTTGGCGAGGATCTCCGCGGCGTCGGAGGCACGCTGGGCAAGCATGGCCCGCACCGGGTTGCCGGG
>JBKOXW010000217.1:0-11516 GCA_046744115.1 Actinomycetota bacterium
CCATCAGCGCCTCGCCGGGCCCGACTTCGAGTTCGCGTAGGCGGCTAGGCGGGTGGCTCGTGGCCGGACGGCGAGGCGCTCACGGCCGGGGCCATCAGGGCGACGATTCGTTCGAGGTCGTCGACCGACGCGAACTCGACGACGATCTTCCCCTTGCGTCGGCCGAGCTCGACCATCACCCGCGTGTCGAACGTGTCGGACAGCCGGTCGGCGAGATCGGAGAGGCCCGGCGCCGTCACCTTCGGGGCTCGGGGTGCGCGCGGCCGTTCGGTCCGCTGGTCCTGTCCGGCGAGCGCGACGAGTTCCTCGACGGCGCGCACGGACAGTCCTTCGGCCACGATGCGCGCGGCGAGCGCTTCCTGCTCCTCGGCGCTGTCCAGGGCGAGAAGCGTGCGCGCGTGCCCGGCGGTGAGGACGCCGGCGGCGACCCGCCGCTGCACGGGCACCGGCAGGTTGAGCAGCCGGACCGTGTTGGTGACCTGGGACCGACTGCGCCCGATCCGCTGTGCCAGCTCCTCGTGCGTGGTGCCGAACTCGTCGAGCAGCTGCCGGTAGGCGGCGGCCTCCTCCAGCGGGTTCAGCTGGACGCGGTGCAGGTTCTCCAGCAGCGCGTTGCGCAGCAACGCGTCGTCGGAGGTCTCCCGGACGATCGCCGGAATCCGGTCGAGGCCGAGGTCGCGAGCGGCGCGCCAACGGCGCTCGCCGACCACGAGTTCGTAGCCGCCGTCGCCGGCCTCGCGCACGACGACGGGCTGCAGCATGCCGAACTCGCGGATCGACGTCATCAGCTCGTCGTGCGCCTCGTCGTCGAAGACCTGCCGCGGCTGGCGCGGGTTGGGCCGGAGCGCGTCCACCGGCACCTCGCGGTACGTCGCGCCGGGCACCGCCATCGGCCCACCGGCGTAGTGGCCGTCCTCCGCGACGCGATCGGGCGGAGCGGCCACGGCGACCGCCGGGCCGGCGGCCTGACCAGTCGGAATCAGTGCGGCCAGGCCCTTGCCGAGGCCACCGCGTCGTGCGCTCACGTTGCCCGCTCTTCGCGCAAGCGCTCATCGCCCCGCCCGCTGCGCTCCTCGGCGCCATGGCGCCTCGATGCTCGCTCGCTCACGCGCGTCCCTCCGTCTCCGATCCGATCGTGGTAGCCGGCTCGCCGGTGGCGTCCGGTCGGCGGCGAGCGCCCCGTTCGGCGATCTCCCGCGCCGCCTCGAGGTACGTCAGCGCGCCACGCGATCCCGGGTCGTACGTCATGACCGACTGACCGTAGCCGGGCGCCTCGGAGACCCTGACGCTGCGCGGGATCACAACGTCGAGCACCAGGTCGCCGAAGTGGTTGCGGACCTCCTGGGCCACTTGGTCGGCGAGCTTCGTCCGCGCGTCGTACATCGTCAGCAGGATCGTGGTCAGCCGCAGCCCATCGTTGAGGTGGGCCTTGATCAGTTCGATGTTGCGGAGCAGCTGCCCGAGCCCCTCCAGCGCGTAGTACTCGCACTGGATCGGGATGAACACCTCGTCGGCGGCAACCAGCGCGTTGATCGTGAGCAGCCCGAGCGAGGGTGGGCAATCCACGAAGATGTAGTCGACGTCGCCGTGGTAGCCGTTGATCGCCGTCCGCAGTCGGGTCTCCCGCGCGACAACGGTGACCAGCTCGACCTCGGCGCCGGCCAGGTCGATCGTCGCCGGCACGCACCACAGGTTGGAGGCCTCGGCGACCGCGACCGCGGTGTCGGCGATCGCGGCCCCCTCGATCAGGACCTCGTACGCGGACGGCACGCCGGACGAGTGGTCGACGCCGAGGCCGGTGCTCGCGTTTCCCTGCGGGTCGAGATCGACGACCAGAATGCGGAGACCGTGCAGGGCCATCGCCACCGCCAGGTTGACCGCGCTCGTGGTCTTTCCGACACCGCCCTTCTGGTTCGCGATCGTGATGATGCGGCGCTGCGGCGGGCGTGGGAAGACGCTCGTCCGCGCCGGGTTGAGCACGCGCATCGCCTGCTCGGCCTCGCGCGCGATCGGTGTGTCCATCTCGGTTTCACGTGAAACACCGCTCGATCGCGAGGGCGCCACGACCTCCGGGACGCGCGCGTCGTCGAGGACGTGCCGGATCCGGGTCTTGCTCTGCTGGAGCGACTTCGCCTCGTCGGGGTCGTCGCTCACGTTCGGTTCCGCATCGTCCGGGTCCTCCTCGTCCGATGGCTCTGGCGAGTCCGACGAGCCTGCGGGCGCGGGCGCCGCGGGCGCCGGGGCCGCCGACCGGCGCCGGCCGCCACCCTTCTCGTCTGTGCGAAGCGCGCCGGAGACGCGCGGAGTCGATGACCGGCTCGGCCAGCCCAGCGCGCCGGGCTTCCCCCGCACCCGGCTCGAGACCGGCCCCACGTCCCCCTCGTCGGGCTCCGGCCAGCCGAGGCCGGCCGGGCGCCGCTCCGCCGTCCGTCCGGTCACCGCTGGCGCCCTCCCGTCCAGGGATCGTTCGGCGGCCTTCTGCGCGAAACCGTACCGCGCGTGACGACCACGACCGTGGTAGGCGGCGACACGAGTCCCGTGCCGCAGCGCACCACCTCGGCGCCGATCCCGCCGTGGCGGGCCAGCACGGCACGCGCGCCTGCCAGCTCGGTCGCGGCACTGGCGCCCTTGAGCGCGAGCAGCCGCCCGCCGAGGCGCAGCAGCGGGAGGCACCACTCGACCAGCCGGTCCAGTGGCGCCACCGCCCGCGCCGTCACCGCGTCCGCGCCGCTCAGCTCCGCGCGCACCGCGGGGTCCTCCGCGCGTCCACGATGGACAGTCGCGTTTGGAATGTCGAGGCGGTCGAGACACTCGACGAGAAAGGAGATCCGGCGCGCCAGCGGCTCCAGAAGTACGACCGACAGGTCCGGCCGCAGCAGGGCAAGCACGATGCCGGGGAGGCCCGCGCCGGAGCCGACGTCGACCACACGCGCGCCGGCCGGCACCAGGTCGGCGACGACGGCGCAGTTGAGCAGGTGCCGGTCCCACAGCCGCGGAATCTCTCGCGGACCGATCAGGCCACGGATCGGTCCCTCCATGGCGAGGAGCTCGGCGTACGCGGCGGCGCGGTCAAGCGACGGACCAAACAGCGCCACAGCCTGCTCCGGAACCGGTGGGGGAGCGGTCACATGTCCGGGGACACGACAACCCGTCGCTCCGGCTCCTCGCCCTCCGACTCGCTGTGGACTCCGTCGATCGCCGCCACGGCGTCGTGCACGACCTTGCGCTCGAACGGGTTCATCGCATCGAGGCGCACCGACTGGCCGGTCGATCGCACCTGGTCGGCCGCGGAACGGGCGAGGTCGGTGAGGACGCTCCGCCGGCGGGCCCGGTAGCCGCCGATGTCGAGCATGAGCCGGCTCCGCACCCCGGTCTGCTGCTGCACGGCGAGTCGGGTCAGCTCCTGCAGCGCGTCCAAGGTCGCCCCGTTCGCCCCGACCAGCGCCTGCAGCTCGGCGCCGATCACCGCGACGACGGCCCGGTCACCCTCGACGTCGAGGTCGATGTCCCCGTCGAAGTCGACAATGTCGAGCAGGCGTTCCAGGTAGTCGCCGGCGATGTCGCCCTCGCGCACGAGCAGGGCCTCGGACGGGCGACCTGCGGAGTCGTTCTCGTCCTCGGCAGTCAGCGGCTCGTCCCCGTCGTCGGCCGGGTCGACGAGGTCGTGCGCGGCCGGGTCGCCGTCAACGGGCATGTCGGTCACGGGCGTATCGGTCACGGGTCTCTCCACGGCACGGTCTCCATGCTGCCGGACTGCAGGCAGCATCATGTCAGCGGCGCTTCTTCTTCGGCCGCGTGGTCGTCGACGAGCGCTGGCGCGTCGGTCGGCGCCCGGGACGGGGGGTGGACGACGCAGGAGTCGATCCCGACGTCCGCTTGCCGTCGGCGGCTCCGCCGACGGGCGCGCTCGGGGTTGCGTCCTGCTGCCCGGCCTGCTCCGCCTGTCCGGCCTGCCCGGTCGGTGCTGCACCGTCGCCGTCGTTCGGGCCCTGGCCGTCCGGGTTGCCGGTGGCGGGCGCCGCGCCGGCCGCGGTCGTGGTCGCCGGCCGCTTGCCCTTGGGATTGACGGGCTTCTGGCCGGGCTTGGGCGCGAGCAGCTTCGGGTCCACCGACGGCGCCGTTTCCTTCTTCACCGTGCTCGGGTGCGGCATCCGCTTGAGGATGTAGAACTGCTGACCCATCGTGAACAGGTTGTTCGTGAACCAGTACAGCAGGACGCCGAGCGGGAAGAAGAAGCCGGAGAAGAAGAGGCTGATCGGCATGCCGTAGAGGAGCAGCTTCTGGATCATCGCCTGCTGCCCGTCGAGCACGGTGCCGCTGCGTGCCATGATCTGCCGCTGCGTGATGTAGGTGGCCGACGACATCAGCACGATCAGCACGAACGTGACGATGCGGGTCGCCGTCACGGTGCCGCCGAGCTCGCTGATCCGGTCGGCCGAGTCGCGGAACGCCGCGGCGATCGGCGCCCCGAACAGCTTCGCCCGGCCCGCGCTCGCCGTCTGCTCGGCCGACCAGCCGTACTCGTCGGTCAGCGCGTCCGCGTTCGGCCCGCCGACCAGTCGCAGCACGTGGAACAGCGCGAAGAACACCGGCGCCTGCAGCAGGATCGGCAGGCAGCCGCCGAGCGGGTTGAAGCCCTCCTCGCGCTGCAGCTTGAGCATCTCCTGGCTGAGCGTCTGCCGGTCGTCCTTGTACTTGGCGCGCAGCGCCTGGATCTTCGGCTGCAGCTCCTGCATCTTGCGCTGGTTGTGCACCTGCTTGATGAAGAACCGGAACAGCAGGATGCGGATGGTGACGACCAGCATGAAGATCGACAGCGCCCAGGTGATCCCGCTGCCCGCGGCCATGAACGTCGAGAACAGGTCGTGCCACCGCAGCAGCACCCACGAGATCGCGGTGTAGAGCGGGTTCAGCACGTGGGGGCTCCTGTCGAGGTGGGTGTGGGGCTCGGCGGGCTCCTCCGGCCAACGACCGGCGGCACCGGGTCGTGCCCGCCGGGATGCCACGGACCGCAGCGGAGCAGCCGTCGAACGGTCAGCCAGCTGCCCCGCGCCGCGCCGTGCCGCTCGATCGCCTCCATCGCGTACGCACTGCATGACGGCGTGAACCGGCAGGACGGGGGCAGGGCGGGGCCGAGAAAGCGGCGGTAGAACCGGACGAGCGCGAGCAGCAGCCAGCCGATGGTCGAGCGCTGCCCCGGCCCGACGCCGCGGATCCGATCCACGATCGCGAGCACCGCGAGCACCGCGAGGATGGCCAGCAGGACACGCCCGGCGGTCATCCGGCCACCGCCGACGTGGCTGCGGCCGGGCTGCCGGTGCCGGTGCCGGCTCCCGCCGGCTGCGGTCCGACCAGACGGTCCAGGGCAGCGTCGAGATCGGCGCCGAGCTGCGCCGAGTCCGCGTCTCGCGCGGCGGGAAGGGCGCGCACGACGAGGCGGGAGCCGGCGGGTAGCCGGGTCAGCCGCTCGCGCATCAGCGCACGCAGCCGACGTACCACCCGGTGGCGCTCGACGGACCCGCCCACGGCCCGGCCTACCACGAAGCCGACGGTGGGGCTCCGGACACCCCGCCGCGGCGCCTCGGGCGTGTCCGGCCACGGCTCGGCGTCAGCGCCGGCGGTCCCCGGCACTGCCAGAATCGGCGCCGGCAGGTAGTGCACAACGAGGGTGCCGCGACCGACCCGTCGCCCTCGACGGACGACGAGCGCGAAGTCCTCGCGACGTCTCAGCCGCGCGGCCGCGGGAAGCACGACACCAGATCCGGAGCGAGCGCGAGCGCCGGTCAGGCCGACAGCTCGCTGCGGCCCTTGCGGCGGCGGGCGGCGAGGATGGCCCGGCCGGCGCGGGTACGCATGCGCAACCGGAAGCCGTGAGTCTTCGCGCGGCGGCGGTTGTTCGGCTGGAAGGTGCGCTTGCTCACGTCTGGGGCTCCATCACAACGGGGTCGTCGGCGACAACATGGGCCCGACCGGCAAGCTCAGCGTGAGTTGGCACGATGCACCGCCGGCCACAGCAAGACCCTGGCCGAGGCCAGCTGTCGACACGACTGTCACACCCGTGGCCGAACCATCGCGGACGGGACCCGACAACGGTACGGAACGCTTCGACCACAGGTCAAACAGACGAGGCCATGCCGGTTGTGAGTGATGACGTGCCGCTGTTAGCGTGCCTCTCCGCCGGTCCTTCCCCCACCGGTCCCCAGCGGTGCGCACCGGCTGATCGTCGGGGAGGCCGAACGCGGATCCGTGCTCGTGCCCACGGATGGTGGGCTGGAGATACACAGCCTGTGGACAGCCGTGTGGACAGCGGGTCCTCGTGCGGACGCCACGACGTCACGGGGAGGAGAGAGCGTGCCTGACGAGACGGTCGACCTCGAGTCCCTGTGGCTGCGCGCCATCGACGCACTCACCGACAGCGCGGTCACCCCGCAGCACCGCGCCTGGCTGAAAATCACCCGACCGCTCGGCCTCGTCGAGGACACCGCGCTGGTGGCCGCGCCGAACGAGTTCGCCAAGGACGTGCTCGAGACACGGCTCCGGCCGATGATCACCACCGCGCTGTCCGCGCAGCTCGGCCGGGAGATCCGGGTGGCGGTCACGGTCGAACCGCCGGCGACCGACGGCGCCGCATGGGACGCGGGCGACGCGATCGGCGAGGACACCGCGCCCGGCCTGACCTGGCCACCGGCGCCGGCCGTGGCGGGCCGGCCGGCGCGCCGGGTCGAGCCGGCCAGGCTGAACCCGAAGTACACGTTCGAGACGTTCGTCATCGGGTCGAGCAACCGGTTCGCGCACGCCGCGGCGGTCGCGGTCGCCGAGGCGCCGGCGAAGGCGTACAACCCGCTGTTCGTCTACGGCGATTCCGGGCTCGGCAAGACCCACCTGCTGCACGCGATCGGCCACTACGCGCAGCGGCTGTTCCAGCACGCCCGGGTCCGGTACGTGAGCTCGGAGGAGTTCACCAACGACTTCATCAACTCGCTGCGGGACGACAAGCAGTCCGCGTTCCAGCGCCGGTACCGGGACAACGACGTCCTCCTGGTCGACGACATCCAGTTCCTGGAGAACAAGGAGCGGACCCAGGAGGAGTTCTTCCACACGTTCAACACCCTGCACAACGCGAGCAAGCAGCTCGTCATCAGCTCCGACCGCCCGCCCAAGCAGCTGTCCACGCTGGAGGACCGGCTGCGGACCCGGTTCGAGTGGGGACTGATCACCGACGTCCAGCCGCCGGACCTGGAGACCCGGATCGCGATCCTGCGCAAGAAGGCCTCCCAGGAGCGGCTGGCTGCGCCGCCGGACGTGCTGGAGTTCATTGCCAGCAAGATCCAGAGCAACATCCGCGAGCTGGAGGGCGCGCTCATCCGGGTGACGGCGTTCGCCAGCCTGAACCGGCAGGGCGTCGACCTGCCGCTGGCCGAGATCGTGCTCAAGGACCTGATCCCCGAGTCGGGCGGGCCGGAGATCACCGCCGCGACGATCATCGCGTCCACCGCCGAGTACTTCACGGTGACCATCGAGGACCTGTGCGGCCAGTCACGCAGCCGGGTGCTCGTCACCGCCCGGCAGATCGCCATGTACTTGTGCCGCGAGCTCACCGACCTGTCTCTGCCGAAGATCGGTCAGACCTTCGGCGGCCGCGACCACACCACGGTCATGCACGCCGACCGCAAGATCAGGTCGCTGATGGCCGAGCGCCGGTCGATCTTCAACCAGGTCACCGAACTGACCAACCGGATCAAGAACCGGGCGCGGCAGTGACAGCGACCGCACTGCTCCGTCCGAGTGAAGTCCACAGCGAGCGTTCACAGCTTGGGGAGAACCCTGTGGACAACCGGGGACGACCGGTGGACGACGGAATACAGACATCCACCATCCACCGCCCGTACCGCGCCCGGTTACCGCGACGCACAGCCGACCCACACCCGCTCCGCGCCGTCCATCTGCGGATAGCCTTCCCGTCCACAGGATCCACAGGACAGACGACGACGACCGGGGATCATTCTTCAGAGGAACCCACCAACCACAGGGGCGTGGGGTGCCAGGCTGGGGACCGTCCTCGTTCCGGGCAGGAGGAGAAGGTCCGATGAAGCTTCGGGTCGACCGCGACGCGCTCGCCGAGGCCGTGGCCTGGACGGCACGCAGCCTGCCTGCCCGGCCGGCGGTGCCCGTGCTCGGCGGCGTCCTGCTGGAGGTCACCGACAGCACGCTCGCCGTCGCGGGCTTCGACTACGAGGTGTCGACCCGGGTCGAGCTGGAGGTGCACGCCGCGACCGCCGGCCGCGCCCTGGTCAGCGGCCGGCTGCTGGCCGACATCACCCGGTCGCTGCCCCCGCACCCGGTCGACGTCGCGGTCGAGGGTCCGCGGGTGACGATTTCGTGCGGTAGCGCCCGATTCACCCTGCCCACCATGCCGGTCGAGGACTACCCGACGCTGCCGACCATGCCCGACTCGATCGGCGTCGTAGACAGCGCCGAGTTCGCCACCGCGGTGGCGCAGGTGGCCGTCGCAGCCGGCCGCGACGACACGCTGCCGATGCTGACCGGCGTCCGGCTGGAGATCGACGGCGAGCAGCTGCGCCTCGCCGCGACCGACCGGTACCGGCTGGCCGTGCGCGAGCTGCTGTGGAAGCCCGAGCAGCCGGGTCTGTCGACCCAGGTGCTGATCCCGGCTCGCACCCTGGCCGAGTCGGCGAAGAGCCTGACCACCGGCGCGGAGATCACTCTCGCGCTGTCCGGCGCCGGCGACGGCCTGATCGGCTTCGCCGGGCCGGGGCGGCGGGCCACCACCCGGCTGCTGGACGCGGAGTTCCCGAAGTACCGCTCGCTCTTCCCGTCCGAGTGGGGCGCCACCGCCGACATCGGGATGGCACCGCTGGTCGAGGCGGTCAAGCGGGTCGCGCTCGTCGCCGACCGGGGCATGCCCGTTCGGCTCGACCTCGCCGAGGGTGCCCTGACGCTGACCGCCGGCGGCGAGGACGAGGGACGCGCCGAGGAGCAGCTCGAGGTGGCCTTCTCCGGCGAGCCGCTGACGATCGGGTTCAACCCCAACTTCCTGCTCGACGGGCTGGGCGCGGTGGGCGCCGGGACCATCCGGGTCTCGTTCACCACCCCGAACAAGCCGGCCGTGATCACCGCGGTGGACGGCGACGGGGTGGCCGACTACCGGTACCTGATCATGCCCGTACGCCTGCCCGGCTGACGCGTGCGACACCCTGCGCCCTCCCGGACGGGGGGAGACTGGTGCAGGACGTGGCCTCGACGCTGGGAGCGGTGCGGTGGAGATCGGTTTCGTGGGGCTGGGCAAGATGGGCGGCAACATGTCTGAGCGGCTACGCCGCGCCGGGCACACCGTCGTCGGGTACGACCGGTCCGAGTCGGCGCCGCGCGACGTGGCAAGCCTAGAGGAGCTCGTCGCCGCGCTCGCCCGCCCGCGGGTGGTCTGGGTGATGGTCCCGCACGGCGAGCCGACCCAGGCCACGGTCCGCGCCCTTGGCGACCTGCTGGAGGACGGCGACGTGGTGGTCGACGGCGGCAACAGCCGCTACACCGACGACCAGGTGCACGCCGCGCAGCTGGCGAAGAAGGGCATCGGTTACGTCGACGCCGGCGTGTCCGGCGGCGTCTGGGGCCTGGAAAAGGGGTACGCGCTGATGGTCGGCGGCGACCCCGAGCACGTGGCGAAGGTGCAGCCCGCGTTCGACTCGCTCAAGCCGGCGGGACGCGGCGGGTACGTGCACGCCGGCAAGGTCGGTGCCGGCCACTTCGCCAAGATGGTTCACAACGGGATCGAGTACGGGATCATGCAGGCCTACGGCGAGGGGTACGAGCTGCTGCGTGCCTCCGACGAGGTCACCGACGTGCCGGAGGTGTTCCGCAGCTGGACCGAGGGCACGGTGATCCGGTCCTGGCTGCTCGACCTGCTGGTCCTCGCCCTGGACGCCGACCCGGACCTGGCCTCGCTGCGCGGCTACGCCGAGGACTCCGGCGAGGGCCGGTGGACGCTGCAGGCCGCGATCGAGCACGCGGTGCCGATGCCGGTGATCGCCTCCGCGCTGTTCGCCCGGTTCGCCTCCCGGCAGGACGACTCGCCCGCGATGAAGGTCGTCGCCGCGCTGCGCAACCAGTTCGGCGGTCATGCTGTCGCGACGAGGGCGCCGTCTGCCGGCCCCGGCGCACCTGTTTCGGACGAGCCCATCGCGCGTGCTCCCGTCGCCGACGTGACCCCGCCGGCCACGCACTGACCCCTGGGCCGCCGCCGTGCACGTACGCCACCTGTCCGTCGTCGACTTCCGCGGTTGGCCGGCCGCGGAGATCGCGTTCGAGCCGGGCGCGAGCGTCCTCGTCGGGCCGAACGGGGAGGGCAAGACCAACCTTGTCGAGGCGCTCGGCTACGTGGCCACCCTCGGCTCGCACCGGGTCGCCACCGACGCTCCGCTGGTGCGGACCGGCGCCGACCGCGCCGTGGTGCGAGCGGCGGTCGTGCACGAGGGACGGGAGCTGCTGGTCGAGCTGGAGATCAACGCCGGGCGGGCGAACCGGGCCCGGCTCAACCGGGCACCACTGCCACGTGCCCGGGACGTGCTCGGCGCGCTCCGGCTGGTCATGTTCGCGCCGGAGGACCTGACGCTGGTCCGCGGCGATCCGGCCGAGCGGCGGCGGTTCCTGGACGAGCTGCTGGTGTTGCGCGCGCCGCGGTACGCCGGCGTCCACGCCGACTACGAGCGGGTGCTCAAGCAGCGGGGCGCGCTGCTGAAGTCCACCGGCCCGGCCCGGCGCGCCGGCGGCACGGTCGACCTGCGCACGCTCGACGTGTGGGACGGGCACCTGGCCCGGCACGGCGCCGAGCTGCTGGCCGGCAGGCTCGACCTGGTGGCCGCGCTCGCGCCGTACGCGACCGCGGGATACGACGAGGTGTCCGGAGGTGCCGGCGCGGCCGAGATCGGCTACGCGTGCTCGCTCGGCGCGGCGATGCCGCCGGCCGCCGATGCCGGCGCGCCGGCGGACCGGGCCCTGCTGGAGGCCGCGCTGCTCGCCGAGCTGGCCCGGCTGCGCCCGCAGGAGGTCGAGCGCGGCGTCACGCTCGTCGGCCCCCACCGCGACGACCTCACCCTGTCCCTCGACGGCCGGGCGGCCAGGGGGTACGCCAGCCACGGCGAGTCGTGGTCGTACGCGCTCGCGTTGCGGCTCGCCTCGTACGAACTGCTCGGCGCGGACGGTCGGGGGGAGCCGGTGCTCGTCCTCGACGACGTCTTCGCCGAGCTGGACGCTGCCCGCCGCGCCCGGCTGGCCGCGCTCGCCGGCAAGGCAGAGCAGGTGCTGGTGACCGCGGCGGTGGCCGACGACGTACCGGAGGCCCTGCAGGGCGCCCGGTACGACGTCGCCGACGGGCAGGTGCGCCGTGTCCGATGAGCGCCGTCCCGAACCGGCGGGTGTGGACCCGGGCCTCGCGGCGCTGTCGGCGGCCCGCGTCGCGGCCCGCCGGCGCGGTACCGGTCAGCCGGGCCCCCAGCGAG
>JBKOXW010000200.1:0-3409 GCA_046744115.1 Actinomycetota bacterium
GGGCGGAGCTCGTCCAGGCCGCGCTGCTCGGCGCGGCCGTCGCGCTCGCCGGCGTGCTGGTCGGCGCGGCCATCGGCCGGCGCCGGCCGGGAAGGAGCTGAGCATGCGCGCGTTCACCGCCGCGGCGATCCAGATCGCGCCCGAGCCCGGCCCGCTGACCGCGGCATCGGTCAAGGCCAGCCTGGACACCGCGGTCGGCTGGGTGGACCGGTGCGTGGCCGAGACCGGCGCGGAGCTGGTCGTGCTGCCCGAGGCCGCGTCCACCGGGTTCACCCCCGGCGTGCCCGCCGACCGGCTGTGGGACCTCGTCAGCGCGATCCCCGGTCCGGTCACCGAGCCGCTGCAGGAGGCCGCCCGCCGGCACGGCGTCCACCTGGTCTGGGGCAGCTACGAGCGCGGGGCGGAGCGCGGCGTCGTGCACAACAGCGCGGCGGTGATCGGCCCGTCCGGCGATGTGCTCGGCGTCTACCGCAAGACGCACCTGTTCCTCGGCGAGCACCGCGACGCCGGCGGCTGGTGCACGCCCGGCGACGCGGTCACCGTGGTGGACACCCCGTTCGCCCGGCTCGGCACGATGATCTGCTTCGACGGTGACTACCCGGAGCTGGCCCGGATCCAGGCGGTCCGCGGCGCCGAGGTGATGCTGCGCCCGTCCGCGCTGCTGCGCTCGGCCGACATCTGGGAGCTGACCACCCGGGCCCGCGCCTACGACAACCACGTCTACGTGGTCGCGCCGAACGCGGTCGGCGCCGACCCCGCCGGCGTCCTGTACTTCGGCAACTCGCTCATCGTCGACCCGCTCGGCCACGTCGTCGCCCGCGGCACCACCCACCAGGGTTGGGTCAGCGCGGTGCTCGACCCGGCCGCATTCGAGCGGATGAGCCCCGGGTCGAGCCAGCCGCAGCAGTTCGACCACCTCGCCGACCGCAACCTCGCGCTCTACCGCCGGTACGCCGATGACCTGGCCGCACCGGCCCGCACCAGGTTCGCCCATCCCGCCTTCACACCCGACCAGTGACCAGTCAGGCCGGGATCCGGATCGGAATCGACACCGGCGGCACGTTCACCGACGTCGTCGCGGTGGACGAGGACACCGGGGAGACCGTCAGCACGAAGACGCCGTCCACCCCGGCCGACCCGGCGGACGGCTTCCTGGCCGGGGTCCGCCGGGTGCTCGGCCTGCTCGGCGTCGGCGGCGACGCGGTGAGCGCGGTCAGCCACGGCACCACGGTGGCCACCAACCTGCTGCTCGAGGACGGCATCGACGCGCTCGGCTTCGTCACCACCGAGGGGTACGAGTTCGTGCTGGAGATCGCCCGGCAGTCCGTCCCGGACGGTTACGGCAACTCGTACTTCTGGGTCAAGCCGGCCCGCATCGTCCCGGTCGACCTCGTCCGAACGGTCGGCGGGCGGTTGGACGCGACCGGCGCCGAGGTCCGCCCGTTCGACGCAGACCAGGCCGTCGCCGCCGCGCGGTACCTCCGCGACCGCGGGGTCGGCGCCGTGGGGGTCTGCTTCCTGCATTCCTACGCCAACTCCGCGCACGAGCTGCGCATGCGCGACGTGCTGGCCCGCGAGCACCCCGCCGCTGCAGTGTCGCTGTCCTGCGAGGTGCTGCCCGAGTACCGGGAGTACGAGCGGTCGGTGACCACCCTGGTCGACGCGGCGGTCAAGCCCGCGGTCCGGCGGTACGTCGGCGAGGTGGCGCGCCGGCTGGCCGCGCTGGCGCCCGGCGCGCCGTTCTCGATCATGAAGTCGAACGGCGGCGTGCTGTCCGCGGACGAGGTCGTGCACCAGCCGATCAGCACCGTGCTGTCCGGCCCGGCCGCCGGCGCGCTCGGCGCCGCGCTGCTGGCCCGGCGCGCCGGCCACGATGCCGTGATCACTCTCGACGGCGGCGGCACGTCGACCGACGTGTCGGTGGTGCGGGACGGCGAGCCGATGCTCACCACCGAGGGCAGCGTCGGCCGGTTCCCGTCCCGGATCCCGATGGTCGACGTGGTCACCGTCGGTGCCGGGGGCGGCTCGATCGCCTCGATCTCCGCCGACGGCGGGCTCAAGGTCGGGCCGCGCTCGGCCGGCGCCGACCCGGGACCGCTGTGCTACGGCCGCGGCGGCTCCGAACCGACCGTCACCGACGCGCACCTGCTGCTCGGCCGCATCCCGCCGCACCTGCTCGGCGGCGAGATCCCGCTGTCGGTCGAGGCCGCGACGAAGGGCCTGACCGCGCTGGCCGCGGAGCTGGGCCTGCCGGTCGAGCGGTGCGCCACCGGCATCCTCGAGATCAGCGCCTGGAACCAGGCGAACGCGATCCGGCAGGTCACCGTCAAGCGCGGGCTGGACGTGCGGGAGTTCGTGCTGGCCGCGTTCGGCGGCTCCGGCCCGCTGCTGGCCTGCCGGCTCGTCGACGTGCTCGGTCTGGCCGGCGCGGTGGTCCCGCCGGACCCGGGCACGACGTCCGCGTTCGGGCTGCTCACCGTCGACGTCAAGAACGACTACGTGCGGACCGCGGTGGCCAGGCACGGCGAGCTGGACCTGGCCGCGGTCGCGGCGGTCTACGCCCGGCTGGAGGAGCGGGCACGGGCCGCGCTGGGTCGGGAGGGCTTCGACCGCGCCGAGCAGCGGCTTGCCCGCGGCGCCGACCTGCGCTACTTCGGGCAGGCCTTCGAGGTGCGGGTGCCGGCCGCCGACGCGCCGGTCGACGCGGCGTTCGCCGACGGCGTGCTCGCCGCGTTCCACGACGCCCACGAGCGGCTGTACGGCTACTGCTACCGCGACGACCCGCGACACGCGGTGGAGTGGGTGAACCTGCGGGTCACCGGCGTCGGACCGCTGCGCCGCCCGCAGCCGCGGGAACCGGTCGCGGCCGCCGGCGACGCGGAGGTCCGGGCGCGGACCGGGACCCGGCCGGTGTACCTCGACGGCTGGGTGGACACACCGACCTACGCGCGGTCCGGGCTGGCACCCGGCGACATGGTCACGGGACCGGCGGTCATCGAGGAGTTCGGCTCGACCGTGCCCGTACACTCCGGCTTCGCCGCCCGCGTCGATCGGTTCGGCAGCCTCCTCCTGGCCCGGCGGGACGACGTTCCATGAACGGATCGAGCGGATCCGTCGACCCGGTACTGGTCGAGATCGTCGAGGGCACGCTCGCCTCGGTGGAGCGGGAGGTGGAGACGGCGATCGGGCGCACCGCGCGGTCGCCGATGATCCGGGACGCGCACGACTTCCGGGCCGGCATCCACGACCGCGGGCTGCGTAAGCTCACCGGCCGGTCGTACTCCGCGCTCGTGCACCCGGTCGTCCGCGACTTCCCGCCGCAGACCATGCGCCCCGGCGATGTGTACTTCCACAACGACGTCTACTCCTCCGAGGGCGGCATCGGGCACCTGCCCGACCTGTGCGTCAC
>JBKOXW010000253.1:0-2942 GCA_046744115.1 Actinomycetota bacterium
TGCCAGACCTGCGCGAGCTGCCGGGTGGCGTGTCCGGCAGCACCCGGCGGGACGGGGTCGTGCGCGGCATCGGCTACGGCGTGGGCATGAAGAACGTCGGCTTCTCCGAGGGTTTCGATGACTATTCCACCGCCCGGGTGCGGCTGGAGATCATCGGCGGGGAGCCGACCGTGCTGGTGCACACGGCGGCCGCCGAGGTCGGCCAGGGACTGGTCACCGTGCAGGCCCAGATCGCCCGCACCGAGCTCGGCGTCGAGCGCGTCGCCATCCGGCCGGCGGACACCAGCGTCGGTAGCTCCGGCTCGTCGTCGGCGTCCCGGCAGACGTACGTCACCGGCGGTGCCGCGCGCGCCGCCTGCCTGCAGGTACGGGAGGCGGTGCTGGAGCTGGCCGCGGCCCGTCTCGGCCATCCCGCCGGAGATCTGGGGCTCGAGGCCGGCGCGGTCGTCTCGGCCGGCGCCGGTCCCCTGGCCCGGCTGGCCGACGTCCTCGGCGACGACGCGGTCGAGCGCACCGTCGAGTGGCGGCATCGCCCGACCGAGGCGATCGACCCGGTGACCGGGCAGGGCCGGGCGCACGTGCAGTACGCGTTCGCGGCGCACCGCGCGGTCGTCGACGTCGACGTCGAGCTCGGTCTGGTCCGGGTCGTGCAGATGGCGACCGCCCAGGACGTCGGCAAGGCGATGAACCCGGCCGCTGTCGTCGGCCAGATCCAGGGCGGCCTGGCGCAGGGAATCGGCCTCGCCGTGATGGAAGAGGTGCAGGTGGTCGACGGGCGGGTGCGCAACCCGTCGTTCACCGACTACCTCATCCCGACCATCCTCGACATGCCGGCGACGCACGTCGACGTGCTCGAACTCGCCGACCCGCACGCCCCGTACGGGCTGCGCGGCGTCGGCGAGCCACCGACGATCTCGTCCACGCCGGCGGTGGTCGCCGCCATCCGCGCAGCGACAGGGCTGCCGCTGCGCCGGGTGCCGGTGCGACCCGAGCACATCACCGGGACCTGACGTGCAGGCCGAGGAGCCGACACGGTGGCACTGATGCTGCTCACCGGCGGCGGGATGCACGGCGGCCCGCTGCACCACCTGCTGCGCGGCGCGCCGCTGGTGGCGGTCACCACCACCGCGCCGCGGTACCGGTTCCTGTCCATTGGAGACCGGTTCCCTGCGCTGCTGCCGGTGGACAGCGGCGGCGTCGAGGTGCAGGGCGAGCTGTACGACGTGCCGCTGGACGTGCTGCGCGAGTCGCTGCTGCCGGCTGAACCGGCCGAGCTCGAACTCGGCGTCATCGAGCTGTCCGACGGGCGATCGGCGCTCGCCATGCTGCTGCGCCGGGCCGTCGCCGAGCCGCCGGACCTGCGCGACATCTCCGACCACGGCGGCTGGCGGGCCTACCGCCGAGCGTCCCAACCGGACGGACCGCCCCACCAGGACGGATCGTCCCATCAGGACGGAGGGCACTGATGCGGGTACTCGTCTCCGGTGCGCGGGGCAAGGTAGGGACGCCGACCGTGCGCCGGCTGCAGGAGGCCGGTCACGACGTGACCGCGACCGACCTGCACAGCCCGGAGTGGGACACGCCACCGCCGGGGACTGCGACCTACGTCAAGGCCGACCTGACCGACGCCGGCCAGGCGTACGCACTGGTCGGCGGCGCCTCGGTGGGAGAAGGTCCGCGCGTCGGCCGGTTCGACGCCGTGGTGCACGCCGCAGCGATCCCGGCACCGGGCCGCCACGCTCCCCATGTCGTGTTCGGCAACAACCTGATGGCGACGTTCAACGTGGTCGAGGCGTGCGTGCGCTGGGGCGTGCCGCGGCTGGTGAACATCTCCAGCGAGACCGTGCCCGGGTTCATCTTCGCCGAGCGGCCGTTCCTGCCCGAGTACCTGCCGGTCGACGAGGACCACCCGGTCCACCCGCAGGACCCGTACGCGCTGGCCAAGCTGTTCGGCGAGCGGCTGTGCGACGCCGCGGTCGCCCGTTCCGGCCTGCGCTGCATCACGCTGCGCCCGACCTGGGTTCAGAACGCGGCCTCCTACCCGCGCAACCTCGGACCGTTCCTGCGCGACCGGTCGCTGCCGAGCGTCACCGGCTGGTCCTACATCGACGCCGACGACCTGGCCGAGGCGATCAGGCTCGCGGTCGAGTCCGACCTGGCCGGACACGAGGTCATGTACGTGGCCAGCCCGGACGCGATCGGCGGCCGCGACCTGCACGAGTCGTGGCGGGAGGCATTTCCGTACAGCGACACCGAGCTCCGCCCGGTCGCCCGGCCCGATGCCAGCGGCATCTCCACCGCCAAGCTGGAGCGGCTGCTGGGCTGGCAGCCGACCCGCTCCTGGCGCGACTACCTCACCGAGGCCGGCGAACCGGTCCGGCCCGCCGGATAGCGCGCCCTGTGTCCTGTGCTCTGGGCGAACGTGCCTGGGGCGCGATCCGCTCCCGGTATACCGTCCGAGCGAGGGGTGAGTCGATATGACGAGATCTGCACAGCGACCCACCGTGACGCCCGAGTCCGCGCGGATGCCGCCGTGGCGGCCCGAACCCGATCGGCCGGGCGTGCCGCCGTGGCGGCCGACGACGCCACCGCTGCCCGGACCCGGCCAGCCGTTCCCGCAGCCGTCCTGGCCGGAGCGGCCGGGGTTCATACCGATCCAGCCGGAGGCGCCGGCGCTGCCGGCCGACGTGCTGGAGCGGCTGCTCGACCGGCGGATCGTCATGGTCGGCGGGTACCTCGACCAGCAGGTGGCCACCCGGACCGCCGCCCAGCTGATGCTGCTCGACACCGACCGGGAGGACCCGGTCCAGCTGCACCTCAGTTGCCGGGACGGCGACCTGGACGCCGCGATCATGCTGGCCGAGACCGTCGACCTGCTGCGCGTGCCGGTGCAGGCGATCGCCGGCGGTGTCGTCGGCGGGCCGGCGGTGGCGGTGTACGCG
>JBKOXW010000131.1:0-5568 GCA_046744115.1 Actinomycetota bacterium
GTGGTCGGCGAGCATGTGCCGGGCCGCGTAGTCGAACGAGCGCAGCATCCCGGCCACGTCGCGCAGCGGCGAGTCCAGCGCCACCCGCTCGGCCAGCGGCCGGGCCGGCTCGCCCTCGAAGTCCAGCACCACCCACCGGCGGGAGGTGCGCAGCACCTGGCCGAGGTGGTAGTCGCCGTGGATCCGCTGCACCGGGACCTCGGCGGTGCGGGCGGCGAGCGCGTCGTACGCGGCCCGCAGCGCCGGGGCGAACGCCGCCAGCCCGGGCACCGCCTCCATGGCGCTGTCCAGCCGGGCCCGCATGGCCTCGGCCATCTTCACCAGGCCGTTGCGGCCCAGGGTCGCGGTCGGCAGCGCGCGGGCGAGGTCGTCGTGCAGCTCCGCGGTCGCATGGCCGAGCCGGTGCGCCTCCCCGGCGAAGTCGCCGCCCACCTCGTCGGCGTGCAGGTCGGCCTCCGCGAACAGGTCGCGCACGCTCGGCTTGGCCAGCTCCCACCCGTCCGTGCCGGTGCGCAGGAACTCCTGCAGGATCGCCAGCGAGCCCTCGGCCGGGAGCTCGGCCGGCGCCGCGTCCGCGTCCGGACGAAGGGGCCAGCGGCCGGCCACGTCGCCGAGCAGCCTGGCCACGTGCCGCTCGCCGCCGGGCACCCGGGCGAGTGCCTCGTGCACCTCGACGTCCGGGTTCACCCCGGGCTCGACCTTGCGGAACACCTTGAGGATGGCCGCGTCGCCGTAGACCAGCGAGGTGTTGCTCTGCTCGGCGGTGAGCACCAGGCTGTGCTCCTCCAGCGGCAGGTCGTCCACCCCGGGGCCGCGGCGGAACGTCAGCCGCTCGCCGTCCGGCCCGTGCAGCGTTGCGTTGTCCTGCAGGTGGCGCAGCCAGGCGCCGGTGACCGCCTTGTCGTGCAGCGCGTCGTACCACCACGCCGGCTCGCCGGTGTCCGGGTCCGGGGTCTCGCCGACCAGCACGTGCTGCAGCGTGTCCGACGGCGCCGCCCGGCGCACCAGCGGCACCTGGTAGGTCTCCACCGTCCGGTTCGCGTACCGCAGGGTGATCAGCCAAGTCGCGCTCGGGTAGGGCTCGTCGGTCAGCGTGCCCAACTGGCGGCTGGCCTCGATCTGGAACGGCCGGCCCTTCCCGGCGAACCAGCGCTGGCCGGGCAACCACGCTTCGAGCAGAGGGACCAGCTGGGCCGGCGCCAGCGCGCCCATCAGACCTCCTCGGGCTGCCGCGGCAGGCGGAACCAGTAGAAGCCGTGCCCGGCGAGGGTCAGCAGGTAGGGCAGCTCACCGATGCGCGGGAAGCGGGAGCCGCCGAGCAGCTCGATGGGCTCCACCCCCTCCCAGTGGCGCAGGTCGAGCTCGACCGGCTGGGGGAAGCGGGACAGGTTATTCACGCAGAGCACGATGTCGTCTCCGAACTCCCGGACATAGGAGAGCACGCTGGGGTTACTACCCCCCAAGTCGGTGAACGTCCCCAGGCCGAAGGCGGGGTTCTCCTTCCGCACCTGGATCATCCGCCTGGTCCAGTGCAGCAACGACGCCGAGCTGCGGGTCTGCGCCTCGACGTTCGTGACCTGGTAACCGTAGATGGAGTCCATGTTGACGGGCAGGTACAGGCGGCCCGGATCACACGTCGAGAAGCCCGCGTTGCGGTCCGGCGTCCACTGCATGGGCGTCCGGACGCCGTCGCGGTCACCGAGCCAGATGTTGTCGCCCATGCCGATCTCGTCGCCGTAGTACAGGACCGGCGAGCCAGGCAGGGACAGCAGCAGCGCGGTGAACAGCTCGATCTGGTTGCGGTCGTTGTCGAGCAGCGGCGCCAGCCGGCGTCGGATGCCGATGTTCGCCTTCATCCGCGGGTCGGTGGCGTACTCCGACCACATGTAGTCGCGCTCGTCGTCGGTGACCATCTCCAGCGTCAGCTCGTCGTGGTTGCGCAGGAAGATGCCCCACTGGCAGTTCGGCGGGATGGGTGGGGTGTCCTCCAGGACCTCCGAGATCGGGTACCGCTGCTCGCGCCGCACCGCCATGTAGATCCGCGGCATCACCGGGAAGTGGAACGCCATGTGGCACTCGTCGCCCTTCTCCGGGTCACCGAAGTACTGCACGACGTCGGCCGGCCACTGGTTCGCCTCGCAGAGCAGGACCCGGTCGGGGTAGTTCTTCTCCACCTCGGCCCGGATGCGCTTGAGCAACTGGTGGGTCTCCGGCAGGTTCTCGCAGTTGGTGCCCTCGCGCTCCCACAGGTACGGCACGGCGTCCAGGCGGAAGCCGTCGACGCCGAGGTCCAGCCAGAAGCGCAGCGCGTCCTGGATCGCCGCCTGCACCGCCGGGTTGTCGAAGTTCAGGTCCGGCTGGTGGCTGAAGAAGCGGTGCCAGAAGTACTGCTTGCGCACCGGGTCGAAGGTCCAGTTGGACACCTCGGTGTCGACGAAGATGATCCGCGCGTCCGGGTAGCCGGAGTCGTCGTCGGCCCACACGTAGAAGTCGCCGTACGGGCCGTCCGGGTCCGACCGCGACGCCTGGAACCACGGGTGCTGGTCGGAGGTGTGGTTCATGACGATGTCGATGACGACCCGGATGCCGCGCGCGTGCGCGGCCTCGAGGAAGAGCCGGAAGTCCTCGATCGTGCCGTAGTCCGCGAGTACGCCGGTGTAGTCGGAGACGTCGTAGCCGCCGTCGCGCAGCGGCGAGGGATAGAACGGCGGCAGCCACAGGCAGTCGACGCCGAGCCAGGCGAGATAGTCCAGCTTGCCGGTCAGGCCGGGCAGGTCACCGGAGCCGTTGCCGTCGGAGTCGGCGAAGCCGCGGACCAGCACCTCGTAGAAGACGGCACGCTTGAACCACTCCGGGTCGTCGCCGGCCGTCAGGCCGGACACCGGCTCGTCGGCGTACTCCACCCGCAGCCCACCTTTCCACCGGGCGCGCCTAGCGGCGCACCGCGAAGACGTGCGCCGGCTCGACGTGCGGGTCGAGCCGGACGTAGTTGGCCTGTCCCCAGTCGTACCGGGCGCCGCTCATCTCGTCGAACACGCCGAACCGGTCGTGCCAGTCGAGACCGAGGGCCGGCATGTCCAGCGCGGTCGTGGCCTCGTGCGCCGCGTACGGATCCAGCGTCACGACGACGAGCACGGTGTCTCCGGTCGCCTCGTCGCGCTTGGAGAACGCCATGATCGCGTCGTTGTCGACGTGGTGGAACCGGAGGTTGCGCAACTGCTGCAGAGCCGGGTGCTGCCGGCGGATTCCGTTCAGGTGGGCCAGGTACGGGGCGAGGCTGCGGCCCTCCCGCAGCGCGCCCTCGTAGTCGCGCGGGCGCAGCTGGTACTTCTCCGAGTTCAGGTACTCCTCGCTGCCTTCCCGCACCGGCACGTGCTCGAACAGCTCGTAGCCGGAGTAGACGCCCCAGGACGGGCTCATCATGCTGGCCAGCACCGCCCGGATCTTGAACATCGGCGGCCCGCCGTGCTGCAGGCTCGCGTGCAGGATGTCCGGCGTGTTGACGAAGAAGTTCGGCCGCATGTAGTCGGCGGCGGCGGCGAGCTCCCGGCCGTACTCCTCCAGCTCCCACTTGAAGGTGCGCCAGGTGAAGTACGTGTACGACTGGGTGAAGCCGAGCTTGGCCAGCTCGTGCATCATCGCCGGCCGGGTGAACGCCTCGGACAGGAACAGCACGTCCGGATCGGTCCTCTTGACCTCCCAGATCAGCCAGTGCCAGAAGTTCAGCGGCTTGGTGTGCGGGTTGTCCACCCGGAACGCCTTGACCCCGCGGCCCACCCAGTACCGGACCACCCGCAGCACCTCGGCGTAGATGCCCTTCGGGTCGTTGTCGAAGTTGACGGGGTAGATGTCCTGGTACTTCTTCGGCGGGTTCTCCGCGTACGCGATCGAGCCGTCCGGGCGGGTGGTGAACCACTCCGGGTGCTCGCGCACCCACGGGTGGTCCGGCGCGCACTGCAGCGCCAGGTCCAGCGCCACCTCCATACCCAGCTCTCGGGTGCGGGCGACGAACGCCTCGAAGTCCTCGACGCTGCCCAGCTCGGGATGGATCGCGTCGTGCCCGCCGGAGTCGGAGCCGATCGCCCACGGCGAGCCGACGTCGTGCGGGCCGGCGACGAGCGAGTTGTTCGGGCCCTTGCGGTTCACCCGGCCGATCGGGTGGATCGGCGCCAGGTACACCACGTCGAAGCCCATCTCGGCGATCTGCGGCAGCCGCTTGCTGGCGTCGGTGAACGTGCCATGCCGGGGTGGGCGGCCGTCCGCGTACACCTCCGCGCCCTCCGACCGCGGGAACAGCTCGTACCACGCCGAGAAGAGGGCGCGCTCGCGGTCCACCCAGATCGACTGGCGGGGCGAGCGGGTGACCAGCTCGCGGACCGGGAACGCGTGCAGCAGCCGCTGCAGCTCGCCGGCGAGCGCCGGGCCCAGCCGGTGGAACAGGTCCAGGCTGGTGTCGCGGAGCGCGTCGGCCGCCGCCAGCACCTCCGCTCGGCGGTCCTTCGGCACGTTGCGGGCCGCCCGGGTGAGCAGCCGGGCGCCGTCCTCCAGGTCGTTGGCCAGATCCTCGGTGCCCTGCCCGGCCTCGACCTTGACCGTCACCCGGTGTCGCCAGGTGGTGATCGGGTCGCCCCACCCCTCGACGGCGTAGGTCCACATGCCCATTTCGGTGGGAACCACGGTGGCGTGCCACCGGTCCGTGCCGGGCGTGCCCGCGACCATCCGGACGGACTGGCCGCGGTCGCTGCCCGGGCCGCGCCACACCACGTTCGCGGCGACCGCGTCGTGCCCCTCTCGGATCACGGTGGCGCTGATCGTGACGTGCTCGTCGACGACGGCGCGGGCCGGATAGCGGCCGCAGGAGACGACGGGGGAGAGGTCGGTGATCCCCACGCGTCCCGCCATGCGGTTCACCGTACCCAGGCCGCTCCACGCGAGAACAGCGTCGTCGGTAGGGTCACCGCGCGTGAGAGCACTTCGCCGCTTCACCGTGCGCGCATCGCTGCCGCCGGAGCTCGCCCCGCTGTCCGACCTCGTCATGAACCTGCGGTGGTCGTGGCATCCGGACACGCTCGACCTGTTCGACGCGGTCGACCCGGACCTGTGGCGGGAGTGCAGCGGCGACCCCGTGCGGTTGCTCGGCGCGGTGTCGGCGGGCCGGCTGTCCGTGCTCGCCCGGGACAAGCGCTTCCTGCGCCGGCTGTCCGACTCGGCCGAGGACCTGTCCGACTACCTGACGTTGCCGCGGTGGTACCAGCACCTGTCCGAGGCGCGGCCCGAGATGCCGGGCTCGATCGCGTACTTCTCGCCGGAGTTCGGCATCACCGAAGTGCTGCCGCAGTACTCCGGCGGGCTCGGCATCCTCGCCGGCGACCATCTCAAGGCCGCCTCGGACCTCGGCGTGCCGATCGTCGGCGTCGGCCTGCTCTACCGCGCCGGCTACTTCAGCCAGTCGCTGTCCCGCGAGGGCTGGCAGATGGAGCGCTACCCGTCGATCGACCCGCACGGGATGCCGCTGGTGCTGCTGCCCGACGCGACGGGCGGCCCGCTGAAGATCAGCGTGGGGCTGCC
>JBKOXW010000102.1:0-23694 GCA_046744115.1 Actinomycetota bacterium
GAGCAGGACGGCGAGGTGGTGCTCGCCCGCGACGCCGACCCGTGGGCGGATCCGACCCTGGCGCTGCGGGCGGCGACCGCCGCCGCGCGGTCCGGCCGGCCGCTGTCCCCGCACGCGCTCGACCGGCTGGCCACCGAGTCCGCGCCGATGCCGGTGCCGTGGCCGGGCGCGGCCCTGAACGCGTTCGTCGACCTGCTCGGAGCGGGCCGGCAGGCCGTGCCGGTCGTCGAGGCGCTCGACCAGGCCGGGCTGCTGGTCCGGCTGCTGCCGGAGTGGGAGCGGGTGCGGTACCACCCGCAGCGCAACCCCGTCCATCTGTACACAGTGGACCGCCACCTGGTGGAGACGGCCGCGAACGCGGCGGCGTTGACCCGCCAGGTCTCCCGCCCCGACCTGCTGCTGCTGGGCGCGCTCCTGCACGACATCGGCAAGGGCTGGCCCGGCGACCACACGGAGGCCGGCGTGGCGGTCGTGCGGGCGCTGGCCCCGCGGCTCGGTCTGTCCTACGGGGACGCCGCGACCGTGGCCGCGCTCGTCCGCCACCACCTGCTGCTGCCGGACACCGCGACCCGCCGGGACCTGGACGACCCGGTGACCGTGCGGACCGTGGTGTCGGCCGTCGACGGCTCGGCCGACCTGCTCGAGCTGCTGCACGCGCTGTCCATTGCGGACGGTCTGGCCACCGGGCCGGCGGCGTGGAGCGACTGGAAGGCGGGGCTGGTGGCGCGGCTGGTCGAGCGGGCGGCGTCGGTGCTGGCCGGTGCGCCGCTGCCGGTGCCGGCACCGCTGGCGCCCGAGCTTCGGGAGCTGGCGAAGCCGGGCACGCTGGCCGTCCGGGTCGACGGCGACGCGGTGACGGTCGCCGCTCCGGACGAGCGCGGGCTGCTCAGTCGGACCGCGGGCGTGCTCGCCCTGCACCAGCTCGACGTGCGGTCGGCCGACATCCGGACCGTGCCGACCCGAGCCGGTCCCGCCATGGCGGTTAACGTGTTCACGGTCAGCCCGCGGTACGGCCGCGGCCCGGACCCCGCGCTGCTCCGCGACGACATGGCCGGCGCGCTCGGCGGGTCCCTGCGGCTGGCGGAGCGGCTGGCCGTCAAGGAACGTGCCTACGAACGGGGCCGGCCCAACGGCGAGCCGGCGGCCGCGCTCGGCTTCCCCCCGCCGCCCAGGGTGCTGTGGTTCGACGACGCCGCCAGCGACGCGACCGTCGTCGAGCTGCGCGCCGCCGACGCGGTCGGCCTGCTGCACCGGGTCACCGGCGCGCTGGAGGAGTGCGGGCTCGACGTGCGGACGGCCCGGGTGAGCACGCTCGGCGGCGCGGTGGTCGACGCGTTCTACGTGCTCGGCCCGGACGGCGCCCCGGTCCTCGACGCAGGTCTGCGCGCCAGGGTGGAACGCGCGCTGCTCGACGCGGCGGTCAGTGACCGTAGACCGGCATGACCACCCCGCGCGCCAGCGTGTGGAACACGAAGTTGAAGCTGACCACGGCCGGGGTCGCGTCGGAGTCCACGCCGAGCTTGTCCAGGTCGAGCGCGTGCACCGCGAAGTAGTACCGGTGCGGCCGGTCGCCCGGCGGCGGAGCCGCCCCGCCGTACGCCTTGGCGCCGTAGTCGTTGCGGCAGTGGAAGGCGCCCGCGGGCAGGCTGGCATCGCTCGCGCCGGCGCCGGCCGGCAGCTCGGTGACCGAGGCGGGGATGTCGACCACCACCCAGTGCCAGAACCCGGACGGAGTCGGTGCGTCCGGGTCGAAGCAGGTGACGGCGAAGCCGCGGGTCTCGGCGGGGAATCCGGTCCACCGCAGGTGCGGCGAGCGGTTCTCGCCCGACATCCCGAAGGAGTCGAACACGTGCGCGTTCGGCAGCGTCTCGCCGTCGCGCACGTCGTTGCTGGTGACCGTGAACGACGGCACGGCGGGCAGCAGCTCGTACGGGTCGGGGGCGACCGGGCGGTCGAGTGCCATCCTTTCCTCCTCGATCTGAACGTGGCTCTGGTCGTCTTGGCGGCGGCGCAGACGCTACCCCCGAACCGGCCGCGCGGGTCGATCTACCAGCCGCGCAGGTCGACCTCCCAGGTCTCGATCACATCGTCGCCGGCCACCAGGTACATCCGCTCGTGCAGGGCCACGGTCGGGTCGACGTGCGCGGGCAGCACCCGGACCCGGTCGCCCACCCGCACGGAGCCGATCTCGTCCGGGGCGAAGACAGTGTGCTCGTCCGCGCAGTACCAGACCGTGCTGCCGGCGATCGTGGGGTTGCCGTGGTCCATGCCGAGCGCCTTCAGCCCGACGTCGGCGACGACCCACGGCGGCTGGATCGGCGAGGCCGGCGGGGCGGCGGAGATCACCGTGCCGAGCACGCTGAGCGCCTGCCGGAACGGCAGGCCGAGGGCGGCGTACTCGGTGTCCATCAGGACGTAGGAGCCGGCCTGGATCTCGGTCGCCACCGCGTTCACCGCGTACGTGCCGGTGCCGCCGGCCGACATCAGCTCGCCGCCGACGTCGGCGTGCGCCCGCTCCAGCAGCGCCATGCAGTCGGCGGTCATCCGGGCCCGCTCGGCCTCGTCGGCGACCAGCATCAGGTGGCCCTCGTAGCCCATGACGCCGCGCACGACGAGGCCACGGGCGCGGGCCGCCTCGGCCAGCCCGCCGGCCTCCTCCGGCGCGCAGCCGCAGCGGGGGAGGCCGACGTCGACGTCGACCACGACCTCGCGCACGCCGCCGGCCGCGGCTGCCTCGATCGTCCGCTCGGAGTCGACCGCGACCGTGACCCGGCCGCCGGCGGCGACCACCGCGCCGAGCCGGCGGGCATCCAGCACCTCGTTCGCGAGCAGCAGGTCCCCGCCGAGCCCGGCCGCGGCCATGCCCTCGGCCTCGCGGATCGTGGCGCAGGTGAAGCCGCGGTGGCCGGCGTCGTACTGGCGCCGCGCCAGCGCGGTGCACTTGTGCGCCTTGACGTGCGGGCGCAGCGCGGGGCCGGGCCGGGCCTCGGCCATCACCCGCACGTTGTGCTCGAAATCGGCGGCGTCCACGAGCAACGCGGGCGTCTGCAGGTCGGAGATGTGCACGGCCCGGACCCTAACGGGCCTGCGGGCGCTGCTTGCCGCTGCCGGTGCCGCCGCGAGAGGGTGCCGGGCGTGGCGGGTTCGGCGTACGCGTGGCGGAACTGGGTCGGCGACCAGTGTGCCCGCCCGGTCCGGGTGCAGACCCCGGCCGACCCGGCGGCGGTGTCCGAGGCGGTGACCGCGGCGGCCCGGGACGGCCTGCGGGTACGGATGGTCGGCGCCGGGCACTCGTTCAGCGGCGTCGCGCTCACCGGCGGCGTGCTGCTGCGTCCGGACGCGCTGACCGGGCTGGTCCGGGTCGACACGGCGCGGCGCACCGCGACCGTCCGGGCCGGCACCCGGCTGCGCGACCTGCACGGCATGCTCGCCGCGCACGGCCTGGCGATGGAGAACCTCGGCGACATCGACGCGCAGACGATCGCCGGCGCGCTGGCCACCGGCACGCACGGCACCGGCCTGCGCTTCGGCGGGCTGGCCACCCAGGTCCGCGGGCTGGAGCTGGTGCTCGCCGACGGGTCGGTGGTGATCTGCTCGCCGGCCGAGCGGCCGGAGCTGTTCTCCGCGGCCGCGGTGGGTCTCGGCGCGTTCGGTGTCGTCACCGCGGTCACGCTGGGATGCGTGCCGTCGTTCGCGCTGCATGCGGCGGAGGAGTCGGTCCCGCTCGCCGAGCTGCTCGAAGGCCGGTTCGCCGCCATGGCCGAGGTCGACGACCACGTCGAGTTCTACTGGTTCCCGCACACCGAGGCGTGCGTGCTCAAGCGGAACAACCGGGTGCCTGCCGGCGCGCGGGTGCGGCCGCGCCGGAAGCTCACGGAGCTCGTCGACGACGAGCTGCTGGCGAACGTGGTGTTCCGGGCCACCTGCGCCCTCGGCGCCCGCGTCCCCGCGGCCATCCCGCCGGTGAACCGGCTCGCCGCGCGGCTGTTCGGGGCGGGGGAGTACATCGACGCGTCGTACCGGGTCTTCACCAGCCCGCGGCGGGTCCGCTTCCGCGAGATGGAATACGCGGTGCCGTTCGACGCGCTGCCGGACGTGGTGCGCGAGGTCGCCGCGCTGATCCGGCGCCGGGGCTGGCGGATCTCGTTCCCGGTCGAGGTCCGGGTCGGCCCGGCGGAGGACCTGTGGCTGTCCACGGCGTTCGGGCGGCGGACCGGGTACGTGGCCGCGCACCAGTACTGGCGCGACGCGCAGCCGGGCTACTTCCGCGCGGTCGAGGAGATCATGACCGCGGCGGATGGCCGGCCGCACTGGGGCAAGCTGCACGGCCTCGACGCGGCCGCGCTCGCGCCGCGCTATCCGCGATTCGCCGACGCCACGCGCGTCCGCGCCGATGTCGACCCCGAGGGCCTGTTCGCGAATACTTACGTCAACCACGTCTTGGGCCCCGCCTCCCCCCGCGAGTGAGTACCTCCGTCCGCGAGTGAATACCTCCGTCCGCGAGTGAGTACCTCCGTCCCCGAGTGGTGAGCTGTAGGCCCCCACTCGGGACCCGTACTACCCACTCGGCGATCGAGGTCGCCACTGACCGGGGCGGTGACGGGGCGGCGGCTACCCTGGAGCGGACCGTCCCCGGCCGATTCGAGGACATCTCCGGTGTTCGACACGCTCTCCGACCGCCTCAGCGCGGTGTTCACGTCGCTGCGCGGCAAGGGCCGGCTCTCCGACGCCGACATCGACGCGACCGCGCGGGAGATCCGGATCGCGCTGCTCGAGGCGGACGTGGCGCTGCCGGTGGTGAAGGCGTTCATCACCGCGGTCAAGGAGCGGGCCCGCAGCGAGGAGGTGTCCCGGGCGCTCAACCCGGCGCAGCAGGTCGTCAAGATCGTCAACGAGGAGCTGATCGCGATCCTCGGCGGCGAGACGCGGCGGCTGCGGTTCGCCAAGCAGCCGCCGACCGTGATCATGCTCGCCGGCCTGCAGGGCTCCGGCAAGACGACGCTGGCGGCCAAGCTCGGGCTCTGGCTGCGCGGCCAGGGACACGCGCCACTGCTCGTCGCGGCCGACCTGCAGCGGCCGAACGCGGTGACCCAGCTGCAGATCGTCGGGCGGCAGGCCGGCGTCGAGGTGTACGCGCCGGAGCCCGGCAACGGCGTCGGTGACCCGGTCGCCGTCGCGCGCGGGTCCGTCGAGCACGCCACCCGCGCGATGCACGACATCGTCGTCGTGGACACCGCCGGCCGGCTCGGCGTGGACGCGGAGATGATGGCCCAGGCGGCGGCGATCCGGGACGCGCTGGAGCCGGACGAGATCCTCTTCGTGGTCGACGCGATGATCGGCCAGGACGCGATCACGACCGCGCAGGCGTTCGCCGACGGCGTCGGGTTCTCCGGCGTGGTGCTGACGAAGCTCGACGGCGACGCGCGCGGCGGCGCGGCGCTGTCGGTCCGCTATGTCACCGGCGAGCCGATCCTGTTCGCCTCGACCGGGGAGAAGCTCGCGGACTTCGACGTCTTCCACCCCGAGCGGATGGCCTCCCGCATCCTCGGCATGGGCGACGTGCTGACCCTCATCGAGCAGGCCCAGCAGGCCTTCGACGAGGACGAAGCGGAGCGGATGGCGGGCAAGATCGCCTCCGGCAACGACTTCACCCTCGAGGACTTCCTCGAGCAGATGGCGGCGATCCGCAAGCTCGGCCCGATCTCGAACCTGATCGGCATGCTGCCCGGTGCCGGCCAGATGAAGGCCCAGCTGAACGAGATCGACGACAAGGACCTCGACCGTACGGCGGCGATCATCCGCTCCATGACCCCGGCCGAGCGGGCCGACCCGAAGATCATCAACGGGTCCCGCCGGGTCCGGATCGCGCGCGGCTCCGGGATGACCGTGAGCGAGGTGAACAGCCTCGTCGACCGCTTCTTCGAGGCGCGCAAGATGATGCAGCAGATGGCCGGCTCGATGGGCCTGCCCGGGATGCGCCGGCGCGGCAAGGCACAGGCTAGGTCTGCCAAGGCGTCCACCAAGGGCAAGAAGGGCAAGAAGGGTCGCAAGCCCGGACCGACGCCGGCGAAGGCCCGCGGGCTGCCCGGCGGCTTCGGCCCGGGCGCGCTCGACCAGCTGCCGCCGGGAACGACCCTGCCCGACCTGTCCAAGCTGAACCTGCCGAAGGGCCGGGGCTGAGCTGGTCCATGACCGCTGAGTCCGAGATCCCGCTGCTCGGCGGGGACGTCACCGAGGGCGTCGTGCGGGTCGGCGACACGGTCCGCCGCCCGCGCCAGCCGCACTCCGACGCAGTCGCGGCGTACCTGCGCCACCTCGCCGCCGTGGGGTTCGACGGCGCGCCGCGCTGGCACGGCGTGGACGAGCGCGGCCGGGACATCCTCGACTACCTCGACGGCGAGGTGCCCGGCTCGCCGCCGGAGCCGTGGTCGACCACCGACGACATCGTCGTCGGCGTGGCGCGGCTGCTGCGCCGGCTGCACGACGCGTCCGAGTCGTTCGTCCCGCCGCCGGGCACGCGGTGGTTCGGCGCGGACCGGCCGGTGGACCTGCCGGCGGACCTGGTCGACCTGAGCGGCGCGCCCGAGCTCGTGACGCACTGCGACGTGACTCCGCAGAACGTGGTCTTCCGCGGCGGTCGCCCGGTCGCGGTGATCGACTTCGACCTGACCCGGCCGACCACCCGCCTGCTCGACGTGGTCAACACCGCGGTGTGGTGGGTGCCGCTGCGGGATCCGGCCGACCGGCCACCGTCGCAGGACGGCGTGGACGTGCCTGCTCGGCTGCGCCTCTTCGTCCGGTCCTACGGCCTGGATGCGCCGCGCCGAGCCGAGTTCCTCGACGTGGCCGCCCGCGCGTTCCGCCGGTCCTGGCACCTGATGAAGGCAAACGCCGAGCAGCTCGGCGGTGGCTGGGCCCGGATGTGGGACGAGGGGGTCGGCGACGCGATCCGGCGGCGGCAGGCCTGGCTGGCCGCCGAGCGGGACGCGCTCGGCGAGGCGCTGGAATGACCTCCGGCCCAGCGCTGCGTGTCCGCGGGGTCCTGCTGCCGGCCAGCGAGGAGCGCGACCTGTACGTCGTGGCCGGGCGGCTGACGTTCGAGCCGGTCGGTGGCGCCGAGACGGTCGCGTCCCGGGGATTCGTGCTGCCCGGGCTGGTGGACGCGCACTGTCACGTCGGCATTGCGTCCGGTGCCGTTCCCGCCGGTCTGCCGCTGGCGACCGAGCAGGCCCGCACCGACCGGGACGGCGGCGCACTGCTGCTGCGCGACTGCGGGGTGCCGGTGGACACGACTCCGCTGCTCGACCGCGCCGACCTGCCCCGGATCGTCCGGGCCGGCCGGCACATCGCCCGGCCGAAGCGCTACCTGCGCGGGCTCGGCGTCGAGGTCGAGCCGGACGAGCTGACCGCGGCGGTCGAGGCTCAGGCCCGGTACGGCGGCGGCTGGGTCAAGCTGATCGGCGACTGGATCGACCGGGATGCCGGCGACCTCGCCCCCGTGTGGCCGGCCGAGGCGGTGCGGGCGGCCGTGCGGCGTGCGCACGAGCTGGGCGCGCGGGTCGCCGTGCACGTCTTCGGCGAGGAGGCGCTGCCGGACCTGCTCGCCGCCGGGGTGGACTCCGTCGAGCACGGCACCGGGCTGACCGACGACCTGGTCCGCGCGCTCGCCGGTAGCGGTGCGGCGCTGGTCCCGACGCTGATCAACGTCGATAACTTCCCGACCATCGCCGAAGCGGCGGCGAGGTATCCGGCCTACGCGGAGCGGATGCGCCGGCTGCACCGCACGGCGCGGGGGCGGCTGCTCGCCGCGTACGAGGCCGGCGTGCCGGTCTTCGCCGGCTCCGACGCGGGCGGCGGCATCGACCACGGCCGGGTCGCCGACGAGATCCGCGCGCTGCACGCCGCCGGCCTGCCGGCCGAGGGCGCGCTCGCCGCCGGCTCCTGGGCCGCCCGCGACTGGCTGGGCCTGCCCGGCCTGGTCGAGGGTGCGCCCGCCGACCTCGTCGTCTACGACGCCGACCCGCGCGCGGACCTGTCCACCCTGGCCACTCCGGCGCGCATCGTCCTCCGCGGCCACCTCGTCCGCTGAGCCGGGCGGCCGGCCCCGTACCCTGTGCGCTCATGGCACGGGTGCTCACCTCGCAGGCGGACGACTTTCCGCGCTGGTACCAGGACGTCATCGCCAAGGCCGAGCTGGCCGACAACGGGCCCGTCCGCGGCACGATGGTGATCCGACCGTACGGGTACGCGCTGTGGGAGCGGATGCAGTCCGAGGTGGACAGTCGGATCAAGGCGGCCGGCGCGGTGAACGCGTACTTCCCGCTCTTCATCCCGGAGAGCTATCTGCGCCGCGAGGCCGAGCACGTCGAGGGGTTCAGCCCGGAGCTGGCCGTGGTCACCCACGGCGGCGGCAAGCAGCTGGAGGAGCCGGCGGTCGTCCGGCCGACTTCCGAGACGATCATCAACGCGTACTTCGCGAAGTGGGTGCAGTCCTATCGGGACCTGCCGCTGCTGATCAACCAGTGGGCGAACGTGGTCCGCTGGGAGCTGCGCCCCCGGGTGTTCCTGCGCACTACCGAGTTCCTCTGGCAGGAGGGGCACACCGCGCACGCCACCGAGTTCGAGGCCCGCGTCTACGCCCAGCGGATCCTGTTCGACGTCTACGCCGACTTCATGGTCGACGTGCTCGCGGTGCCGGTGATGCTCGGCCGCAAGACAGCACGCGAGCGGTTCAGCGGCGCGACGAACACGCTCACCTGCGAGGCGATGATGCTCGACGGTAAGGCCCTGCAGATGGGCACCAGCCACGAGCTCGGGCAGAACTTCGCGCGCGCGTTCGGTATCGAGTTCCTGGACGCGAACGGGCAGCGGGAGTACGTCTGGCAGACGTCGTGGGGCGCCTCCACCCGGATGGTCGGCGGCCTGATCATGTCCCACGGCGACGACGACGGGCTGCGGGTGCCGCCGCGGCTGGCGCCGACCCAGGTCGCCGTCGTGGCGGTCAAGGACACCGCGGTCGAGGCCGCCACCCGGCTCGGCGACGAGCTGCGCGCGGCCGGCGTGCGGGTCGACGTCGACGCCCGGGTGGACACCCCGTTCGGCCGCAGGGCGGTGGACTGGGAGCTCAAGGGCGTGCCGGTGCGGGTCGAGCTCGGCCCGCGAGACCTCGCCGAGCAGAGCGCCACGCTGGTCCGCCGCATCCCGGGCAGCAAGACGCCGATGCCGCTGGCGGACGTCGTGCCATCGGCGCGCGCCGCGCTGGCCGAGGACCAGGCCGCGCTGCTGGCCGAGGCGCAGCAGCGCCGGGACGCCCGGATCGTGGACGTCAAGACGCTCGACGAGGCGACCGACGCGGCCTCCTACGGCTGGGCGCGGATGCCCTGGGAGGCGCTCGGCACCGCCGGCGAGGCCGCGCTCGCCGAGCAGGCCATCACCGTCCGGTGCCTGGTGCGCCCGGACGGCGGCGTCCCCGACGCCGAGGACGAGCCGGACCTGCTCGCCTACTGCGCCCGGGCGTACTGACCCGGCGCCGACCCCGGGGCGGCCGGCATCTGGCAGAATGGCCGGTCGAGCGCGCGGTGCGGCGCGGCCCTCTCACCGCCACGCGCCGCGTCCCCGCAGGTGACCTGCCCGCCTCCCCACCCGGGCACGGCCGCCTGACCACCTCACAATGACCTGGAGCACCCACCCTCGTGGCAACCAAGATCAAGCTCATGCGCCTCGGCAAGATGCGCGAGCCGCACTACCGCATCGTCGTCGCCGACGCCCGCACCAAGCGGGATGGGCGCGCGATCGAGGCGATCGGGGAGTACCACCCGAAGTCCAACCCATCGATCATCAAGGTCGACTCCGAGCGGGCCCAGTACTGGCTCGGCGTCGGAGCCCAGCCGACCGAGGCGGTTGCGGCCATCCTCCGGGTGACCGGCGACTGGCAGCGGTTCAAGGGCGAGCCTGAGCCGGAGCCGATGCAGACCACCGCGCCCAAGGCGGACAAGAGGGCGCTGTTCGCCGAGGCCGCCCGGGAGGCCGCGGCCGAGCCGAAGGGCGAGGCGACCACGCCGAGGAAGCGGGCCAGTCGCGCGAAGGCGGCCGACGCGGGTGACGGTGCCCGGCAGGGCGCGCCGCAGCAGTCCGCATCCGAGCCGGCTCCATCCGAGCCGGCTCCATCCGAGCCGGCTCCATCCGAGCAGGCTCCATCCGAGCAGGGCCCAGCCGCGGCACCCGCGGAGTCCTGATGCTCGAGGCTGCGCTCGAGCACCTGGTCCGTGGCATCGTCGACCACCCCGACGACGTCCGGGTCGACCTTGTCACCTCCCGCCGAGGCCGGCGGCTCGAGGTGCGGGTGCACCCGGAGGACCTGGGCAAGGTCATCGGCCGCAGCGGCCGCACCGCGAAGGCGTTGCGCCAGGTGATGGCCGGCGTCGGTGGTCGGGGCGTCCGGGTCGACGTCGTCGACACCGACTGAGCCACCGGCCGCGGTGCAGCTGGTCGTGGGGCGGATCGGGCGGGCACACGGGGTTCGCGGCGAGGTCACGGTCGAGGTCCGCACCGACGACCCGGACTCCCGGTACGCCCCGGGCTCGACGCTCGCCACCGACCCGGCCGAGCGTGGCCCGCTCACGGTCGAGCGTGCCCGCCCCCGCCCGGCCGGCCTGATCGTGGCGTTCGCCGGGGTGACGGGCCGGGAGGAGGCCGAGGCGCTGCGCGACACGCTGCTGCTGGTCGAGTCGGAGACGTTGCCGGCGCTGGCCGACCCGGACGAGTACTACGACCACGAGCTGGTTGGCCTGGCCGCGGTGCTGCCGTCCGGAGCCAGCCTGGGCACGGTCGACGACGTGGTGCACGGGGCCGGCGGAGACCTGCTGGTGGTGCGCGCCGGCGAGGGCCGGGAGCACCTGGTGCCGTTCGTCCGGGCGATCGTGCCCACCGTGGACGTCGCGGGTGGGCGGGTCGTGGTCGACCCGCCGCCCGGCCTGCTCGAGCTGTCCTGAGGCCGGGCCGTGCGGATCGACATCGTCACGATCTTCCCCGGCTACTTCGACGGGCCACTGCGCCAGTCCCTGCTGGGCAAGGCGGTCGAGGGCGGGTTGCTCGACGTGCGGCTGCACGACCTGCGCGGCTGGGCCGGTGACCGGCACCGCACGGTGGACGACGCCCCCTACGGCGGGGGCGCCGGCATGGTCATGAAGCCCGAGCCGTGGGGCGAGGCACTGGACGCCATCGCGCCGCCGGACGGGCCGCAGCCGCGGCTGGTGGTGCCGACCCCCGCCGGTGCGCCGTTCTCCCAGGCGCTGGCCGAGGACCTGGCCGGCGAGCCGTGGCTGGCGTTCGCCTGCGGCCGGTACGAGGGCATCGACCAGCGGGTGGTCGACGAGGCGGCCGGGCGGATGCGGGTCGACGAGGTCTCGCTCGGCGACTACGTGCTGGCCGGCGGCGACGTGGCCGCGCTGGTCGTGGTCGAGGCGGTGGCCCGGCTGATCCCCGGAGTGCTCGGCAACCCGGCGTCGCTGGCCGAGGAGTCCCACGTCGAGGGCCTGCTCGAAGGCCCGGTATACACCCGGCCGCCGGTGTGGCGCGGCCGCGAGGTGCCGGCCGTGCTGCTGTCGGGCGACCACGCCGCGATCGCCCGCTGGCGGCGGGACGAGTCGCTGCGCCGCACCGCCACCCGCCGGCCGGACCTGCTGGCCCGGGTCACTCTGTCCGACCGGGACCGCGCTGCTCTGGAGGGCTGACCAGGGGTCGGCCCGCGACCCGGTTTCGTCTTCCGCGGCCGGTTGTGGCACCCTGGTGCGGTTGCCGCGGACCGGCTCGAGCCCGCAGCGCCCCCGACCCCGCAGAGCACCCACCTGCTGCCGCACGCCCGTCGCATGAGGAAGTCGACACCGAGATGAACACGCTGGACGCCCTGGACGCCGCCTCAGTGCGTTCCGACATCCCGGACTTCCGGCCCGGCGACACGTTGAAGGTCCACGTCCGCGTGGTCGAGGGTTCGCGCGAGCGGATCCAGCTCTTCCAGGGCGTGGTGATCCGCCGCCAGGGCGGCGGGGTCCGGGAGACGTTCACGGTCCGCAAGGTCAGCTTCGGTGTCGGCGTCGAGCGGACGTTCCCGGTGCACACCCCGATCATTGCGAAGATCGAGGTCGTGACCCGCGGGGACGTCCGCCGCGCCAAGCTCTACTACCTGCGCGACCTGCGCGGCAAGGCCGCGAAGATCAAGGAGAAGCGGGCGAGCGCCGCCCGCTGACTCCATCCGGCCGGCCCGTCAGCCGGCCGTGCACGCCGCCACCAGTCGCTGCTGGGCGGTGGCCAGCTCGTTGACGAGTTCCGCCTCGTACGTGTTGCCGTTCAACCTGATCCGGATGAAGCCGATCGCGGTGACGACGTCCTGGGTGGGCTTGCGCAGGTCGGCGGACGGCTTCAGCTTCCGCAGCGTCGCCTGGTGCGCGGTGAGCATCTTCTCGTCGGCCTGGGACACCGCCTGCTCGTCGGCGAGCCGGGCGGCGACGGCGCCGATGGCGAGGATCGCGGGAGCGGCGTCGCGGCACGTTCCGGTGCGGAACCGGTCTGGTTCCGGCCGCAGCGCCGGGGCCGCGGCGGCACCGCCGTCCGGCGCCCGCTCCCCGTCGGCGGAGCCGCCGCACGCGGCGCAGGCGATGGCGATCGCGGCAAGCGTCGCGCCGCGCAGGATTCGGGACATGACTCTCTCCTGGAATCGCGGATGGGCGTGCGTCGGGTGGGGTGCCGGGCCCGTCCCCGCACGGGCCCGGCACCACTACCTGCCGGTCAGTTGGTGAAGACCGCCTTGTTGCTGGGCAGGGGGACGTACGGGAACGCGGTGCGGGGTGGCACGTCGTTCGCGTTCACGCCATCTCCGAGGCCCTTCACCGCCGCCGGCGCACCGGGGAGCAGCACGCCCTCGGCCACCTGCAGCGTTGCGTCGATCGTGTCGTCGATGAGCCGGCGACCGTTCGGGAAGCCGGCCAGGTCGCCGCCGAGCACGCCGAGGCGGTTCGGGTTGGCGGACGGCGGGATCGACATGTTCAGCCGCAGCTGCTCGGACGGGCGGAACGTGCGCTTGTTCACGTCCTTGTTCAGCAGCTGCGAGTTGAGGTCGACCTGGACCGGACCGCAGGCCTTGCAGAAGCCGGTCAGGAAGGCCTGGACCAGGTCGAGGCGCGGCGTCGCCGGCCGCGGAATGCCGTAGATCGCCTCGATCAGCCGGGGCACCTCGGGGTCGGTGACGTACTGGAGGAACTGCCCGTCGTTGCGGGGCTTCGACGCGTTGAAGCGGTCCTTGTCCCGCACCGGGATGACCACCTCGTTGACCAGCGGCATACCGAGCCGGGAGACCTGGACGTTGTCGCCGAAGTCACGCTGCGAGCCGTCGTCGTCGAAGACCTGGATCCGCTTGCGCGACGAGGTGCTCCAGATGCCGATCACCGGGTTGCGGCTCGGGTTGCCCCGCAGCGCCAGCTGCCACTTCGGGACCTGCAGCGCGATCGTGTTGACGTTGTACCCGGTCAGGGTGTTCTGGTTGATCTCGGAGAAGTCGCCGCCGTACAGGAGGTCGAACACGCGCAGGTCGAGGTAGAACGTCTCCTTGGCCTGACCGGCGAACGACGTGCCGCCGCCCCGGACACGCGTGATCGCCGCGTTGGACAGCGCGCCGTAGTTCGGCATCGAGGCGGGCCCGACGTTCGACGGCGCCACCGGGGCGTCCTCGACCAGCGTCCGGCGGCCGCCCTCGGCGATCATCTCGAGGTCGTACGTCTGCCGGAGGTTGAGGTCCGGGTCGTCCAGGGACGTCACGACGCCGGTGTTGTACAGGAACGTCCGGTCGCTCTGGTAGCTGTTGCGGAACTTCCACCGGTACGTGATGTCCGGCCGGGCATCGCCATCGTTGTCGATGTTGATGTCGTAGGCCGTCTTCTCTGCGAACGGGTAGAAGTTCGGCCCACCGTTCGGCTCCTGCAGCGGGACGTAGTTGGCGATCAGCGTCACCGTGTCCGGCTTGTCCGGGCTGACGAACCCGTACACGTCGGTGCCGTCCCACGGGGCGGCGGCCGCGATGAGCGGCGCCTCCCGGTGACTGGACGTGTGCCCGGCCGGCGAGCCGAGCGCGGTGACGCCGAGTGCGGCCACGGCGACGGCCGACGCCGCCGAGGTACACGCGCGGCGCCGGCCTCCCCTGACTGCTCTTGACATGTGTGCCCCCTCTGGGAACGGGACCGGGGGCCCCGGTCCTCCGCGCTCTGATTCGCCGGATCGGGCCGCGCGGATTCCCGCTTACTGGCGACGCGGCCATCGCCGGTTACCACGCACGGCGAGCGAACCGTTGCGTGCCGAGCGGCGAACGCCTCGCCGGAACGTCCCGCCGCCCGCCGGCGGTGACGTCACGAGGAGGTGCCTGTGCCGCCCGCAACCCACACCGACGACGACGCCGGATTCCGCCGGGGTCAACGAGGCGGCAGCCCCGGCCCGAACGGGGGTTCGCCGCCGACGGCGGTGGGCGAGGCCGGGGCCGGGCGCCGACCCGACCGGCGCGCCGTCGTGGCCGCGGCGGTGGTGGTGCTCCTCGCTCTCGGGCTGCTCGCCGGCGGCGCCCTGCTCGGGTCACCCACCGGTGATCCGTCGCCGGCGAGCGCCGGGAACCGGGCGGCCGCGATCGGGCTGCCCTCGGCGGGGCTGGCCTCATCCGGGCGCCCGGGTCCGGCCGTGGGGTCCAGCGCCGACCTGGCCGCCGGCATCGCCCGGGCGCAGGCCCGGCTCGCCCGGCTCCCCGGTGACTGGCCGACCTGGGCAGACCTCGGCCTCGCCTATGTCCAGCAGGCCCGGCTGACCGGGGACCCGACGTACTACGCGAAGGCCGAGGGCGCCCTGGCCCGCTCGCTGCGGGTGCGGCGCGACGGCAACCACCTGGCGCTGGCCGGCCAGGGTGTGCTCGCCGCGGCCCGGCACGACTTCGCGGCCGCGCTGACGTTCGGCCGGCGGGCGGTGCGGATCGCACCGTACGCGGCCATCGCCCACAGCGTCGTCGTGGATGCGCTGATCGAGCTGGGCCGGTACGACGAGGCGTGGCCGGCCGTGCAGCGCATGGTCGACCTGGGCCCGGACACCGGAGCGCTGGCCCGCGCCGCGTACGCGGTCGAGCTGCGGGGGGATGTCCGCCGCGCCGGTGAGCTGCTGGCGGAGGCGCTGGACGTGGCGCCGAGCCCGGCCGATGCCGGCTACGCGCTCTACTACCTGGGCGAGCTGGCCTACCACAACGGCGACCTGGCCACCGCCGGGCGGCGGTGGGCCGAGGGCATGCGCCGTGCCCCGGACTACCTGCCGCTGCTGGCTGGGCGAGCCCGGATCGCCGCCGCCCGTGGCCGGTACGGCGCCGCGCTCGCCGACTACCGCGCGCTGGTCGCCCGGCTGCCGCAGCCGGGGTACCTGATCGAGTACGCCGAGCTGCTCGCCGCCCGCGGGAAGGCCGCCGAGGCGGCCGCCCAGCTCGCGGTGGTGCGGGCGCAGCAGCGGATCTTCGCCTCGCAGGGGGTGGGCGGCGACACCGAGCTCGTGCTGTTCGAGGCCGACCACGGCTCGCCCGCCCGAGCGGTGGCCGCGGCCCGGGCCGACTACCGGCACCGGCACAGCGTCCGGACCGAGGACGCGTACGGCTGGGCGCTGCACGCCGCCGGCCGGGACCGCAAGGCGTTGCCGCACGCGCGGGCCGCGCTCCGGCTCGGCACCCGCAGCGCCCTGGCCCACTACCACCTCGGGATGATCGAGGCGGAGTTGGGCGACGCGCCGGCCGCTGCCCGCCACCTGTCCACCGCGCTCCGCCTCAACCCGCACTTCTCCGCGCTGCACGCCCCCCGCGCCCGCGCGGCCCTCGACCGGCTCCGGAGTGCCCGGTGACCAGCCCGGTGACAACGTTCGCGCCGCGGCGCACCCGGCGGCGCTGGGCCCGGGCGGGCGTGCTCGTCACGGTGCTGCTGGCCGCGGCCGCCGCGGCGGTGCTGCTGGCCGCACCGGCTTGGGCGCACCCGCTCGGCAACTTCAGCGTCAACCAGTACGCCGGCCTGCGCGTGCAGCCGGACCGCGTGGTCGTGGACTACGTCCTGGACATGGCCGAGATACCGGCGTTCCAGACCGAGGGCCAGGAGATCGACGCCGACCGGGACGGCTCGGTCTCGCGGGCCGAGCGGGACCGCTGGCGGGAGAAGACCTGCGCGGCCACCGCGACCCTGCTCCGGCTGACCAGCGACGGGCGGCCGGTGGCGTTGGCCGTCGCCCGCTCGGATCTCGCCTTCCCGCCGGGCGCCGGTGGGCTGCGCACGCTGCGCCTGTCCTGCCTGCTGGACGCTCCGCTGCGGATCGGGCGCTCGACGCGGCTGGCACTGCGCGCCGACGCCTACCCCGGGCGGGTGGGCTGGCGCGAGGTCACCGCGCGCGGGGACGGCGTCCGGCTCGCCCGCAGCAGCGTGCCGGCCGACGGTTCGAGCGCTCGGCTGACCCGCTACCCGGAGGACCTCCTCTCCGCGCCGCTCGACGTGCGCGAGGCGGAGCTGGAGGTGCGGCCCGGAGGACCGAGGCTGGGCCTGTCCGGCGCCCCGGACTCGGCTGGTGCCGAGGACGCGGCCGGTCCCGGTGGGCCGCTGGCCCGCGGTGCGGACCGGCTCTCTGCCGCCTTCACCGAGCTCGCCAGCAGGCGGCAGCTGACCGTCGCGTTCGGACTCCTCGCGGTGCTCGCGTCGGTACTGCTCGGTGGGGCGCACGCACTGGCGCCCGGGCACGGCAAGACGGTGATGGCGGCCTACCTCGCCGGCGAGCGCGGCTCGCTCCGCCAGGCGGTCACCATCGGCCTGACCGTCACGGCGACCCACACCGCCGGCGTGCTGGTCCTCGGCGTGGTGCTGGCCACGACCGCGGCGATCGCTCCGCAGCGTCTCTACCCGTGGCTGGGCGTGGCCAGCGGCGTGCTCCTTGCGGGCGTCGGTGCGATGCTGCTGCGCCGTGCCGCGCGGCCAGGCGCCTGGCCTCCGCACGACCACCACCATCCGCACGGCCGCCACCACTCCCACGGGCACGGACCCGGGCACGGCCACGATCACGACCACGACCACGACCATGCGCACGGCGAGGCGGCCGGATCGGATCGGCGCACCGGCCGCCGCGGCCTGCTCGCGATCGGCTTCGCCGGCGGGCTGGTGCCGAGCCCCTCCGCGCTGGTGGTCCTGCTCGGCGCGGTGGCGCTGGGCCGGACCTGGTACGGCGTCCTGCTCGTGCTCGGCTACGGCATCGGCATGGCTGCCGCGCTCGTCGGGGTCGGCGTGCTGCTGGCCCGCGGGCGGCGGCTGCTCGAGCGGCATGCCCGCCGGCCTCAGCTGCGCCGGGCCATGTCCCGGCTGCCCCTCGTCACGGCGGCGCTGATCGTCGTCGTCGGGCTGGGCCTGACCGTGCAGGCAGCGGTCACGCTGCTCGGCGCGTGAGCGGCCCACCGTCCGCCGCCCTGCCCTCCCCAGCCGCACCGTCTAGGCTGGTCGGGATGCCTGACGACACCCCGGTGGACACCCGCGGCGATGCGGGTACCGACATCGACGGCGACGGCCGCGCCGCCGCCGCCCCCGCGGCGAAGCCCACCGAGGCGGCTGGCCCGGCCGACGCGGTCACCCACCCGCACCCCGTCGCCTCCGGCCAGGCCGACGGCATCTCCGGCACGCCGATCCGCCCGGCCACGACGCCGGTCGATGCCGAAGCAAGCGACCCGGCTCCCGTATCCGCCAGCGACTCACCGCCAGCCGCAGGCGACCCCCCGGACGATGTAGCCGGCAACCCGACCACCGAGCCGCCTGCTGCGTCGGCTGCGCAGGAGGAGTCGGAGCCGTCGCGGCCGGAGGACGCCGAGGACGACACGGAGTCCGAGGTGCGGCAGAAGACCCGGCACCGGAAGGGCTCGTTCCTGCGCGAGCTGCCCGTACTGCTCCTGGTCGCGCTGGCCCTGGCGATACTCATCAAGACGTTCCTGGTCCAGGCGTTCTTCATCCCGTCCGGGTCGATGGAGCAGACACTGCACGGCTGTGCGGGCTGCTCCGGCGACAGGGTGCTCGTGAACAAGCTTGTCTACCGCTTCGGCGACCCAAGCCCGGGCGAGATCATCGTCTTCCGCGGCCCGGAGTCGTGGGCACCCGAGGCGCAGTTCTCCGAGCCGACGAACCCGGTGCAGCGGGTGCTGCGCGGCATCGGCAGCGCGATCGGCTTCGCGCCGCCGGGCGAGAAGGACTTCGTCAAGCGGGTGATCGCGGTCGGCGGTCAGACGGTGGAGTGCTGCGACGCGGAGGGCCGCGTCACGGTGGACGACCGGCCGCTGGACGAGCCGTATGTCTACCTCAGCGACCCGAACAGCGAGCCCACTCGGTTCGGGCCGGTCACCGTTCCGGAGGGGCGGCTCTGGGTGATGGGCGACCACCGGGACGCGTCGCTGGACTCACGCGGCCACATCGGCGACGCCGACCAGGGCACGATCTCCACCGACGACGTGATCGGCAAGGCGTTCGTGATCGTGTGGCCGCCGTCGAGGTTGGGCACCCTGGGAACGCCGGCGACGTTCGCCGAGGCCAGCGCGGCCGGCGCGGCGGCCGGGACGCCGTACCTGCTCGCTGCCGGAGTCATCGGCCCGATCGTCGGGGTTCGACGGCGGCGGCGCCGAGGCCGTGGTCGCTGAGCCCGCGGCACACCTCGATCCGCCACCGCGGCCGTGGCGGCTGGCGTCCCGGCTCATCCTGCTCGACGCGGACGACCGCGTGCTGCTGATCCACGCCCACGACCCGCACGAGGTCGGCGTCGGGGACTGGTGGGAGGTGCCCGGCGGCGGCGTCGAGCCGGGCGAGGACACGGCGGCGGCGGCCGTGCGGGAGGTCGCCGAGGAGACCGGGTACGTCGTGCCGCCCGGCCTGGTGAACCGCCGCCCGTGCTGGCGCGGCGAGGTGACGTTCCGCTGGGCGAGGCGGCGGCACTGGTCGAGCCTGGTGATGCACCTTGGCCGGGTCGACCGGCACCCACCGCGGCGTCCGGCCGGCCAGTCGGAGGAGGAGCAGTCGTGCTTCCTCGCGGTCCGCTGGCTGCCGCTGGACCGCGTCGCCCGCGGGAGCGAGCGGTTCTTCCCGGCGACGCTCCCGACCGACCTGCCCCGCCTGCTCGCCGGCGAGTCGGTCGACGCCGGCTTCTCCGTGTGGAGCTGACGCCCGTCGCCGCACCGACACGCGGACGGACCCGGCACCCGGGCACGTCCGGACATTAGGCTGGCCCTGTCATGAGGTTGCCCGTGTCATGAACGCACAGCCCGAGGCGATCCCGCGGCCGGCCGCGCGGACCGAGGTCCCCGCGGCGGAGCGCCCATGCTGAGGCCGCCGCGAGGAGTAGTCAGGCGGGACGCCGGCCTGTGGGGGTTCGAGGGTGCGCTGCGGCGGCGGGGCTTCGACCTCATCGCCGGTGCCGACGAGGCCGGCCGGGGAGCGTGCGCCGGCCCGCTGGTCGTCGCCGCATGCGCGCTCCCGGACGGCCGCCGCGGCCAGGTGCCGGGCCTCGCCGACTCGAAGCTGCTCAGCCCGGCCGTCCGGGAGGAGGTCTATGGGGAGGTGCTGAAGCGGGCGATCGACTGGTCGGTGGTCATCATCCCGGCCGGCGACGTCGACGCTCGGGGCCTGCACGTGTCGAACATCGAGGGCATGCGACGCGCGTTCGCCGCTCTCGACCGGATGCCGGCCTACGCGCTGACCGACGGCTTCCCGGTCGCCGGACTGCCCATGCCCGCCCTGGCCATCCCGAAGGGCGACGCGGTGGCGGCCTGCATCGCCGCCGCCTCCGTGATCGCAAAGGTGACCCGCGACCGGATCATGGTCGAGCTGCACGACCGCTGGCCGCAGTACGACTTCGCGACGCACAAGGGCTACGTGACCCCCGGGCACGCGGCCGCCCTGGCCAGCCACGGACCGTGCCCGGAGCACCGCTTCTCCTACGTCAACGTGCGCCGGGTCGGAGGCATGGCCACACTGGCCGAGATGATCGCCGACGCCGCCTGTGGACGACCCGAGCGGCTCGCCTCGGCGGTGCGCGATGATGTGGCCATGGAACTGGAGCCGGAGCCGGTGAGATGAGCGCCGAGGATCTCGAAAAATACGAGACCGAGATGGAGCTGCAGCTCTATCGCGAGTACCGGGACATCGTTCGCCAGTTTTCCTACGTGGTCGAGACCGAGCGCCGCTTCTACCTGGCCAATACCTACGACCTGAAGGTGCGCAACGCCGACGGCGAGGTCTACTTCGAGGTCGTCCTGGCCGATGCCTGGGTATGGGACATGTATCGGCCGGCCCGCTTCGTCAAGAACGTCCGGGTCGTCACGTTCAAGGACGTCAACGTCGAGGAGCTGGAGAAGCCCGACCTCGAGGTCCCTGGAGACCGCGAGCCCTTCGGCGGGTAGCCCGGCCCCCCGCCTGCGCCCCGGGGACGGCTAGCACGTCGCTGGCGTCCTGTCCAACGACTGTCCACAGGCGAATCTGCTATCCACAGATGTGCCCGGAGCCTTTCACCAGTGCGGCCCGCCGGCGACGCTCGTCCTCGTTGTCGGTGAGGGGACTGGCCATGGTGCGGGTGAAGGACGCGGTCGGGCGGTTCGGCGAGCAGGTCGCCGCCCGGCACCTGGAGGAGGCCGGGTTCGTCCTGCTCGACCGCAACTGGCGATGCGCCGAGGGTGAGATCGACATCGTCGCCACCGACGGCGACGTGCTGGTCCTGTGCGAGGTGAAGACCCGGTCCGGACTGGCGTACGGGGACCCGGCGGAGGCCGTGGGCGCGGCGAAGGCCGCGCGGCTGCGCCGGCTGGCGATGCGTTGGATGGCCGGGCAGGACGTCCGCTGGCGGGAGCTGCGGTTCGACGTCGTGACCGTGCTGCGGCGGCCTCGTGAGGGGCCGCCGGTCGTGCGGCACCTGCGCGGGGCGTTCTGATGGCGCTCGCGCGGACCCGGTCGGTCACTCTGTCCGGAGTGGAGGGTCACGTCGTCGAGGTGGAGGCCGATCTCGCCGACGGGCTGCCGGGGTTGACGATGGTCGGCCTGCCCGACGCCGTGCTGCACGAGGCGCGGGATCGGATCCGGGCAGCCGTCGTCAACTCCGGCCATGCGTGGCCCGCCCGGCGGATCACCGTCGCGCTGCTGCCGGCGATGCTGCCCAAGCGCGGATCGGCGTTCGACCTCGCCCTCGCGGTGGCGGTCCTGGCGGCCGCGGGTGAGATCCCGGTCGAGCCGCTGGCCGGCCTGGTCCTGCTCGGCGAGCTCGGGCTCGATGGTCGGTTGCGGCCCACCCGGGGCGTGCTGCCGTCGGTTGTCGCGGCCGCGCGGGAGGGAGCCACCCGGGTCCTGGTCCCGTTGCCGAACGCGGCGGAGGCGGCCCTCGTCCGCGACGTCGATGTGCGCGGCGTTCGCACGCTCGCCGACCTCGTGGCGTTCCTCCGTGGCGAGCGCGACCGCGCGGTCGTCGGGCTGCCCGCGGATGCGGACGACACCGAGACGCCGATCGCGGACCTCGCCGACGTCGTCGGACAGGCCACCGGACGCCGCGCGATCGAGGTCGCCGCGGCCGGCGGGCATCACCTCTTTCTGTCCGGCCCGCCGGGCTCGGGCAAGACCATGCTGGCCGAGCGGCTGCCGGGGATCCTGCCGCCGCTGGACTACCACGCCGCCCTCGAGGTGAGCGCGGTCCACTCGGTGGCGGGCACATTGCCGCCGGCGGCGCCACTGCGGCGGTGGCCGCCCTACCAGGCACCGCACCACAGCGCGACCATGCCCGCGCTGGTCGGCGGCGGAAGCCGGTACGCGCGCCCGGGCGCGATCTCTCTCGCCCACCGTGGCGTGCTCTTCATGGACGAAGCGCCGGAGTTCGGCCCAGGCGTGCTGAACGCGCTGCGCGAGCCACTGGAGCGGGGCGAGATCACGATCGCCCGGTCCGGCGGCCTGGCGCACTATCCGGCCCGGTTCCAGCTCGTGCTCGCCGCCAACCCATGCCCGTGCGGTCCGGTCGGCGGCGAGCGGGAGTGCATCTGTAGCTCGTCGGTCCGGCGTCGCTACCAGGCTCGGCTGTCCGGGCCGCTGCTCGATCGCATCGACATGCACGTCCAGCTGATGCCGGTGACGCCAGCCGACCTGCTCGGCGACCTGACCGATGTGGAGGCGAGTGAGGTGGTCGGCAAGCGAGTGGTCGAGGCACGGGCGGCGGCGGCCGAGCGCCTGGCGGGCACGCCGTGGCGGCGGAACGCCGAGGTGTCCGGCCGCGCGCTGCGCACCCGCTGGCGGCTGCCGTCGACGGTGATCGCTCGGGCGATCAAGGGCCTGGACTCGGGCGCGCTGAGCGCGCGCGGCTATGACAGGGTCTTGCGGGTCGCCTGGTCGATTGCCGACCTCGCTGGCCGTACGACGCCCAACTCTGGGGATGTCGAGGAGGCCTACGGACTGCGGTGCCGGATGGTGCCGTCGTGATCGCGCCGCGGCGGCCGGATGTGCGGCACGCGCGGGCCTGGCTGTCCCGCGCGGTGGAGCCGGGCAATGCTGAGGTGTACCGGTTCGTGAGCCGGTACGGGCCGGTCGAGGCGGTTCGCCGGATCCGCGCCGGCAACGCGCCCGACACAGTGCTGCGGCTCGCAGCTGCCCGCAGCGGCCAGGATCGGTCCGCGCACGACCTCGCGGACGCGGACCGTCTGGGCATCCGCCTGGTCACGCCGGAGGACGACGAATGGCCCGACGGTGCGCTCTCGTCGTTGGCGGACGCGACCGCTGCGGGCGTGGACAACGTCGCGCCGCCGCTGGCGCTGTGGGTGCGCGGTCCGCGGCGGCTGGACCGGACGCTGGCACGCGCGGTTGCGATCGTCGGGACCCGTGCGGCCACGCCGTACGGGTCCCGGGTGGCGGCCGATCTCGGGCACGAGGTCACGAGTCGTGAGTGGACGGTGGTCTCGGGCGGCGCCTATGGCATCGACGGTGCGGGCCATCGCGGTGCGCTGGCTGCCGGCGGCCCGACGGTCGCCGTGATCGCGGGCGGGCTGCGCTCGCCGTACCCGGCCGGCCACGCGGCGCTGTTCGACCGCATCGCGGACAGCGGCCTGCTGATCAGCGAGTGGCCGCCGGACTGCCCGCCGCACCGGCACCGGTTCCTGGTACGGAACCGGCTGATCGCCGCGGTGGCTGCGGGCACGGTCGTGGTCGAGGCGAGCGCACGCAGCGGCGCGACCTCGACCGCCTTGCACGCCGAGCGGCTCGGCAAGCCGGTCATGGCGGTGCCGGGCCCGGTGACCTCGGTCCTGTCGATCGGTACGCACAGCCTGATCCGCGAGCACCAGGCGACTCTCGTCACCCGAGCCGCTGAGGTGCTGGAGCTGATCGGCCCGATGGGGGAGAGCCTGGCCGAGGCGCCGGGCTGTGAGCGGCGTCCTCGTGACGGCCTCAGTCCGCTGGCCCAGCGCGTCCTGGACGGGATGCCGGCTCGAGCACCGGTCTCGCCCGACGCGATCGCGGTCGAGTCCGGTATCGCCGTCGTCGACGTCCTCCGCTGCCTCCCCGCGCTCGAACTGGACGGCTTCGTCGAGGCAACGAGCGCCGGCTGGCGGCTCCGCGCCTCCGCCCGCCTGTGATTCGGCCAGGCCCGCAGGTTCGCAGACCTACC
>JBKOXW010000156.1:0-4132 GCA_046744115.1 Actinomycetota bacterium
CGCGTGCCCGGCGCCCTCGGGCGGTCGCCGAGGCGGCGGCGGCGCGGCGGCGCCGCCCGCTGCTCGATGAAAGCGGCCGGCTGCTCATCGTCGCGGCCGACCACGGCGCCCGCGGCGCGCTAGGCTCCGGCGCCGAGCCGATGGCCATGGCCAGCCGGGTCGACCTGGTCGACCGGCTGCTCGTCGCACTGTCCCGGCCCGGCGTGGACGGCGTGCTGGCGACCCCGGACGTGCTGGAGGACCTGCTGCTGCTCGGCGCGCTGGAGGACAGGGTCGTCATCGGCTCGATGAACCGGGGCGGCCTGGCTGGCGCCGACTTCGAGCTCGACGACCGTTTCACCGGCTACGACGCGGCCGCGCTCGCCGCGATGCGCTTCGACGGCGGCAAGATGCTGCTGCGCATAGACCTGGCCGACCCGGGGTCGCTGAACACCCTGGAGTCCTGCGCCCGGGCGGTGAGCGAGCTGGCCCGGCACGGGCTGATGGCGATGGTGGAACCGTTCTGGTCGCGACGCACCGGCGGCCGAGTCGAGCACGACCTGAGCCCGGACGCGGTGATCCGGGCGATCGCGGTCGCCTCCGGACTCGGCGTGACATCCGCGTACACGTGGCTGAAGGTGCCGGTGGTGGACGAGATGGAGCGGGTGATGGCGGCCTCGACGCTGCCCGCGCTGCTGCTCGGCGGGGACACCGACACCGACACCGAGGCCATGCTCGCCCGCTGGCACGCCGCCCTGGCGCTGCCGACCGTGCGCGGCCTCGTCGTCGGGCGCAACCTGCTCTACCCGGCCGACGACGACGTGGCCGCCGCGACCGACGCCGCGGTGGCCCTGCTCGCCCGACCCGTCCCCGCCGGGCGGTTGCCGTGAGCGCCGGACGCCGCCTGCACCTGCCTGCCGGGTCCGCTGCAGACGGTGCCTACCCGGTCGCGGTGATGCCCGAGCGGGCCGGCTGGACGTACGCCGGGCTGCGGGTGCTCGAGCTCGGCCCGGACGGCCGGCACGAGCTGGCCACCGGCGAGGACGAGGTGCTGGTGCTGCCGCTGTCCGGGGCGGCCACCGTGTACTGCGACGGCGAGCGGTTCGACCTGCGCGGCCGGGCCGGCGTGCTCGACCGGGTCAGCGACTTCGCCTACCTGCCGCGGGAGGCGCGGGCCCGGATCGAGACGATCGACGGCGGCCGGTTCGCGCTGCCGTCGGCGCGCGCCCGGCGCCGGCTGCCGCCGCGGTACGGGCCGGCGGACGAGGTGCCGGTCGAGGTGCGCGGCGCCGGCCAGGCGACCCGGCAGGTGACGAACTTCTGCGCGCCGGACGCCTTCGACGCCGACCGGCTGTGCGCGGTGGAGGTGCTCACCCCGGCCGGCAACTGGTCCTCCTACCCCCCGCACAAGCACGACGAGGCCCGCTCCGGCGAGGCGGTGCTGGAGGAGATCTACTACTACGAGGTCGCCGGCCACGGCGACACGGCCGGCATCGGCTACCAGCGGGTCTACCCATCCGGCCGGGAGACCGACGCCGATGTCTGCGTCGAGGTCCGGACCGGCGACGTGGTGCTCGTCCCGCACGGCTACCACGGACCGTCCATGGCCGCGCCCGGCTACGACCTGTATTACCTGAACGTGCTCGCCGGGCCGGCCGAGGCGCGGAGCATGGCGTTCCGCGACGACCCCGCGCACGGGTGGGTGCGCGAGACCTGGACAGACCAGCCGGCCGACCCCAGGGTGCCGATGACCGCGGTGACCGGGAGGGTGGAATGAGACTGACGGTCGCCCAGGCCCTCGTCCGGTTCCTCGCCAACCAGTGGTCCGAACGGGACGGTGAGCGGCACCGGCTGATCGCCGGCTGCCTGGGCATCTTCGGCCACGGCAACGTGGCCGGCGTCGGCGAGGCGCTGCTGGCCGCCGCGGAGCTGGCCCGCTCGGGACGACGCGTCGGTCGGCCCTCGCTCGGAGAGGAGCTGGCCGGCGACCCGGACCTGCCGTACCTGCAGGCGCGCAACGAGCAGGCGATGGTGCACACCGCGGTCGGGTACGCCCGGATGCGCAACCGGCTGTCCACGTACGCCTGCACGACCTCGATCGGACCCGGCGCGACGAACCTGGTCACCGGCGCCGCGCTGGCCACCATCAACCGGCTGCCGGTGCTGCTGCTGCCCGGCGACGTGTTCGCCACCCGGGTGGCCGACCCGGTGCTGCAGCAGCTGGAGGACCCGCACGCGCCGGACGTGTCGGTGAACGACACGCTCCGGCCGGTGTCCCGGTACTTCGACCGGATCTGGCGGCCGGAGCAACTGGTGCCGAGCGCGCTGGCGGCGATGCGGGTGCTCGCCGACCCGGCCGAGACCGGCGCGGTCACCCTCGCGCTGCCGCAGGACGTGCAGGCGCAGGCGTGGGACTTCGCGGACGAGTTCCTCGCGCCGCGGGTGTGGCGGGTGCGCCGGCCGGCTCCGGATCCGGCCGACCTCGCCGACGCGGTCGCCCTGCTGCGCGGGGCGCGCCGGCCGCTGATCGTGGCCGGCGGCGGGGTGATCTACAGCGACGCCACCGCCGAGCTGGCCGGGCTCGCCGAGGCGACCGGCATTCCGGTGGCCGAGACGCAGGCCGGCAAGGGCTCGCTGCGCTACGACCACCCGGCAGCGCTCGGCGCGATCGGCGCCACCGGCACCGCAGCGGCCGACGCGATCGCGGCCCAGGCCGACGTCGTGCTCGGCGTCGGCACCCGGTGGAGCGACTTCACCACCGCGTCCCGGAGTCTGTTCGCCGACCCGGCCGTCCGGTTCGTCAACCTCAACGTGGCCGCGTTCGACGCGGCCAAGCACGCCGGCGTCGGGCTGGTCGCCGACGCGCGGGTGGGGCTACGCGCGCTGGCCGAGGCGCTGGCCGGCCACCGGGTCGCGCCGGAGTACGCCGAGCGCGCCCGCGCGCTGGCGGCGGAGTGGGACGCGGTGGTCGAGCGCGCGTACCACCCGGCCGATCGCCGCTCGCCCCTGCTCACCCAGGCCGAGGTGATCGGCGCGGTGAACGAGGAGACCGCGCCGCGGGACGTGGTGGTCTGCGCGGCCGGCAGCATGCCGGGGGACCTGCACAAGCTGTGGCGCACCCGGGACCCGAAGGGCTACCACGTCGAGTACGGCTACTCGTGCATGGGCTACGAGATCGCGGGCGGGCTCGGCGTCAAGCTCGCCGCGCCGGATCGCCACGTCGTCGTCATGGTCGGCGACGGGTCGTACCTGATGATGTCGTCGGAGCTGGTGACCGCGCTGGCCGAGGGCGTGCCGCTGACCGTCGTGCTGGTCGACAACCACGGCTTCGCCTCGATCGGCGCGCTGTCGGAGTCGGTCGGGTCGCAGCGGTTCGGCACCGCGTACCGCTACCGGGACCGGCGCAGCGGCCGGCTGGACGGCGAGGTCCTGCCGGTCGACCTGGCGGCGAACGCCGCCAGCCTCGGCGCCGACGCGATCCGGGCGTCCACCGTGGACGAGCTGCGGGCCGGGCTGCGCAAGGCACGCGACGCTGGCCGGGCCACGGTGATCGTGGTGGAGACCGACCCGCTGGCGCCGGCCCCGGCCTCGCCGGCCTGGTGGGACGTGCCGGTCGCGGAGGTGTCCGAACTGGACAGCACGAGGGCGGCGCGAGCGGGCTACGACGAGGCCAAGCGCGCGCAACGGCGGTACCTGTAGAGGGGAGCTCGCGGTGAGGACGATCGAGCACTGGATCGGCGGCGCCGCCGCCGGCGGGTCCGGCGGCCGGCGCGGCCCGGTCTACGACCCGGCTACCGGCCGGCAGCAGGCCGAGGTCGCGCTCGCCGAGCGGTCCGATGTGGACTCGGCGGTGGCCGCCGCGCGCAAGGCCCAGGCCGAGTGGCGGGACGTCCCGGTCGTGCGGCGGGCCCGGATCATGTTCGCGTTCCGCGACCTGGTCGACAGGCACGCGGCGGAGCTGGCCCGGATCGTCGCCGGCGAGCACGGGAAGGTGGTCGCCGACGCCGCCGGCGAGGTCACCCGCGGGCAGGAGGTGGTCGAGTTCGCCTGCGGCATCGGCCAGCTGCTCAAGGGGGAGTACTCGGAGCAGGTCTCGTCCGGTGTGGACTCGTTCTCGTTCCGGCAGCCGGTCGGCGTCGCGGCCGGGATCACG
>JBKOXW010000331.1:0-3997 GCA_046744115.1 Actinomycetota bacterium
GCCGGAGGCCGCCCGCACCGGGTCGGCGCCCGTGCCCGCCTGGCTGCGGAGCCTGGCCGGCGTGGGGGTTTGGTTCGGGCGGCTGGCGTCCGGACCGCTGGGCACCGGTCGTCGGCGCGCGCTGGTGGCGACCACGCTCGCGGCGGTGACGATGGCGGTCGCCGTGCTCGGCAGCGGCGGCGCGTTGCCCGGTGACCCGCTTTACCGGGTGAAGCGGGCCGCGGAGAACGTCCAGCTGGCGCTCGCCCAGGGCATGGCGGGCAAGGGCGAGCGGTACCTGACCATGGCGCGGACCCGCGCCGACGAGGTCGACGCGCTGGTCCGGCGCGACGGCGCGCTCGCCGGCGGGCGCGACCCCGTCGCGGTCGGCGCGACGCTCGCGGCGGCCGATGCCTCCGTGGTCGCCGACACCCTCGCCGACATGGACGAGGCGACCCGGAACGGGATCCGGATGCTCACCACGGTCGCGGTGCAGGACCGCGACGACGGCCGGCTGGTCCGGCTCGCCGGCTGGACGGGCGACCAGGCCGAGATCGTGGCGGCGTTCGCCGGCCGGCTGCCGGCCGACGCGGCCGACGAGGCCCGGGAGTCGCTCGTGCTGCTCCGCCGGGTCGCCGACCGGGTGGCCGCGCTGCGGTCCCGGCTCGGCTGCGCCTGCCTGGACAGCGCCGGCGCAGATGAGCTCGGCCCGGTCCCCTGCGATCCGTGCGGGGCGCGGCCCTCGACCCCGGGCGCCGGCTCGCCCAGCCGGTCGACGACGGCGCCAGCCCCGACCGGTACGAGCCCCGGGCGTTCGACATCGCCTCCGGGCACGGGTTCCGGCGACCCTAGTGGCGGCGGCGGGCCGCAGCCGAGCGGTCAGCCCCCGGCGACCGGGCCGGTGCCGGACGGGGGTGGCGTACCGCTGCCGACCTCCGTCCCGCTGCCGCTGCCGACATCCGTACCGGTGCCGACGATCCCGTCCGCGCCGCCGCTGCCGCTGCCGACCGAGCTGCCCCTGCCGACCGAGCTGCACCTCGACGAGCCCTGACCGTCATCTTTGTGCGCGGCGTCGGCGACATCGGGCGTCGCCATCGCCGTGTCCCGCCGATGGCGCGCGCAAGGTCGCGGTGGTCGAGCCGTGGTTAGGCCGGGACGGCGGCGGGGGTGGCGTCCTCGAGCAGGTTGCGGGTCCGGTTCGGGTCGACCGGGATGCCCGGGCCCATCGTCGTGGTGAACGTGACCTTCTTGAGGTACCGGCCCTTCGCCGCCGACGGCTTGGCCCGCAGCACCTCGTCGAGCACGGCGGCGTAGTTCTCCACCAGCTTCTCGGCGTCGAAGCTCGCCTTGCCGACGACCAGGTGCAGGTTCGCCTGCTTGTCCACCTTGAACGTGATCTTGCCGCCCTTGATGTCCGCCACCGCCTTCGCGACGTCCATCGTCACGGTGCCGGTCTTCGGGTTCGGCATGAGCCCGCGCGGGCCCAGGATGCGGGCGATCCGGCCGACCTTGCTCATCTGGTCCGGCGTCGCGATCGCGGCGTCGAAGTCGAGGTAGCCGTCCTGGATCCGGGCGATCAGGTCGTCGGAGCCGACCTCGTCGGCACCGGCCGCGATCGCCTCGTCGGCCTTCGCGCCCGCGGCGAACACGATCACCCGCGCGGTCTTGCCGGTCCCGTGCGGCAGGTTGACCGTGCCGCGGACCATCTGGTCCGCCTTGCGGGGGTCGACGCCCAGCCGGATCGCGACCTCGACGGTGGCGTCGTATTTCGTCGTCGACGTCTCCTTGGCCAGCCGCGCGGCCTCCAGCGGGCTGTACAGCCGGGTGCGGTCGACATGCTCGGCCGCGGCCCGGTATGCCTTGCTTCGCTTCATGATCTCCTCCAGTGGTGTTGGCGGGGCGGCGGTGCGCCGGCCCTCCCACGTGCGGCCCGCGGGTTCCGGGCCGTCTTTGGTAACGCTCAGTCCTGGACCGTGATGCCCATCGAGCGCGCGGTGCCGGCGATGATCCGCTCGGCGTGGTCGAGGTCGGTCGCGTTCAGGTCGGGGAGCTTGGTCTGCGCGATCTCGCGCACCTGGTCCCGGGTGACCGTGGCGACCTTGACCCTGTGCGGCTCGCCGCTGCCCTTCTCCACGCCCGCGGCCTTGAGCAGCAGCTTGGCGGCCGGCGGGGTCTTGGTCACGAACGTGAACGAGCGGTCCTCGTACACCGAGATCTCGACCGGTACGACCTGGCCGCGCTGCGACTCGGTGGCGGCGTTGTACGCGCGGCAGAACTCCATGATGTTCACGCCGTGCTGGCCCAGTGCCGGACCGACCGGCGGGGCGGGCGTGGCGGCGCCGGCCTGGATCTGCAGTTTGATGACGGCGGCGAGCTTCTTCTTGGGAGGCATGGGACGCTTTCTCTAGATCTTGGACACCTGGTTGAACGACAGCTCGACGGGGGTCTCCCGGCCGAAGATCGACACGAGGACCTTGACCTTCTGCCCATCGGGGTTGATCTCGCTGATCGTGGCCGGCAGCGACGCGAACGGCCCATCCATCACGGTCACGGACTCGCCGATCTCGAAGTCAACGACCTTGACCTGCGGCTTCTCGGCCTTCTTCTGGGTGGCCGGGGCGAGAATCTTGACCACCTCGTCCAGCGAGAGCGGCGACGGCCGGGAGGTGGCGCCGACGAAGCCGGTGACGCCCGGGGTGTTCCGCACGGCCCCCCACGACTCGTCGTTGAGGTCCATCCTGACCAGGATGTAGCCGGGGAACACCTTGCGCTGTACCTGCATGCGCTTGCCGTTCTTGACCTCGGTGACCTCCTCGGTCGGCACCTCGACCTGGAAGATGTACTCCTCCATGTCCAGCGACGCGATCCGGCTCTCGAGGTTGGCCTTCACCTTGTTCTCGTAGCCGGCGTAGGAGTGCACGACGTACCAGTCCCCCGGCGCCGACTGCAGCGCGCGCCGCAGCTCGGCGGCCGGGTCGGCCTCGACCTGCTCGGCCTCCGGCTGCTCGGCCTCCGGCTGCTTGGGTTCCGCCTCGGCAGCGGCGACGTCCGCGGCGCTGGACGGCCGGACCGGCGCGGCGTTGACCGGCTCGGCGTCCTCCGGGGCTGCCGGGGGGGCACCGAGCGGGCTCGCCGCGGGGCGTCCGTTCTCGTGGACCACGTCGTCGGATTGGGGCACGCGATAACTCTCTCTCTGCTGCATGACTCTTGTTGTGCGGTCGCCGGGCACCGGCCCCGGCCCGCCGCCGGCGATGCCGGCTAGCCGAAGACCCAGAGCACGACCTGGGAGAACCCGATGTCCAGGCCGGCCACGATGGCCACCATGATCGAGACGAACACGATCACGACCGCCGTGTAGGTGATCAGCTCCTTGCGGGTCGGCCAGATGACCTTGCCGAGCTCGGCGACGACCTCGCGGAAGAACCGACCGAGGCGGGCCACCGGACCGCTGCCGGCCCGGGGAGCCGGCTTGGGGCGGGGCGCTGTGGCGGCGTCCCCGCGGGTCTGTGTCACGGGATCTGCTCCCTCGGTCGACTCCGTACTGTCCGTACGTTCTGACTGTCCGTACGTCCTGCGGGCCCGTCCCTGGCCGGAACGGACTCGGTGCGCGAGCGGCGCCGTTGTCGCGCCGCGAGCGCAGGGGCGACAGGACTCGAACCTGCAACAACCGGTTTTGGAGACCGGGACTCTGCCAATTGAGCTACGCCCCTATGGCGCCACCCGCGACGGGAACGCCTTCCGGAGTCACCCGCCTCCGCCCATGCCTGAGCAGGGGCAGATCACCCCGGAAAGGGCAGTGTACGGTACGCGGCCCGCTCCGCTCCAACCGCCGAGCCCCGTCCGGTCGGGACGGGTGGTGCGCGCGACTCACGAAGGTCAGACGCCTCCGACACTACAGTCGCGCTATGTCCAGCCGGCCCGGGCCACATCGCGCCGGCCCCGGTCGCGCCGGCCCCGGTCGCGCCGGCCCCAGTCGCGCCGAGCCCGGTCGCGCCGGCCACGGTCGCGCCTGTCTCTT
>JBKOXW010000034.1:0-10232 GCA_046744115.1 Actinomycetota bacterium
GGGCGAGGAGGTCGGCGAGGCGGAGGCCGTCGCGGCGGCCGGTTCCGGCGCGGCGTCCGGTCGCGGCGGTCGGCGGACCCAGCCGGCGAAGGCGTCGAAGGCCCCGCCGCGGAAGGCGGCGAAGGCCCCCGCGCCGGCGAAGAAGGCGGCGAAGGCGGCCGCGCGGGAGGCGGCGCCGGCCAAGGCGACCGGCACCCGGGCGAAGGCGCCGGCGAAGAAGACCGCGAAGAAGGCCGCCTCGCGCAAGTCGGCCTGACGGCCCGCCTTGCGTCCAACCCTCCATTTGAGCGGACGGAGTGGGCCGAACGGCGTAGGAATCCAAAGGAATTCCCTCCGTCGCGAGACTTCTCGCCAGAATCCATCGCTCAGACCGCCCAGGCCTCCCTAGGCTCGCGTCAGAGTGTTGACCGATCTGCGACCGGTTGGTCGCAGAGTGTTGACCCGCGTCATCCGGTTCGCGGGTCGGCACGCGGGGTCTGACCGACCCCCGGACGGTGTTGTCCGGCGGCCGCCGACCGTGGCCTGCAGGGCGGCGGTGAGGAGGCGGCATGCGCACCGTGTTCGTGACCGGCGGTTCCGGCTTCGTCGGCGGTGCACTGCTCGACCAGCTGGCCCAGCGGGGCGAGACCGCTCATGCCCTGGCCCGCTCGCCCGCCGCCGAGGCCGTGGTCACCGCTCGGGGCGCGGTCCCGGTGCGCGGCGACATCACCGACACCGCCGCGCTCGCCGCCGGGATGCGCGGCGCGGAACTCGTCGTCCATGCCGCCGCGGCGCTCGACGGGAGCGCGCAGGACGGCGGCGTGCTGCGCCGGGTCAACGTCGACGGCACCAGAGCCGTGCTCGACGCCGCCCGCCGCGCGGAGGTGCCGCGCCTGGTTTTCGTCAGCACAGAGCAGGTGCTGCTCGGTCCCGGCCCGCTCGTCGGCGCGGACGAGACGTGGGCCTACCCGGAGCGGCCGGCCAGCCCGTACGGCGCCAGCAAGGCCGAGGCCGAGCGCCTGGTGCTGGGCGCGAACTCGGCCTCGCTCGCCACCGTCGCCGTCCGCCCGCGGCTGGTGTGGGGACCTGGCGACCGGACCCTGCTGCCGCGTCTGGTCCGGGCGGCCCAGTCCGGCCGGTTCGTCTGGGTCGACGGCGGCCACTACCCGACCTCGACCGCGCACGTCCGCAACGTCGTCGAGGGCGTCCTTGCCGCGGCCGAGCGCGGGCGGGGTGGCGAGGCGTACTTCGTCACCGACGGCGCGCCGGTGCCGTTCCGCGAGTTCGTCACCGCGCTGCTGGACACCCAGGGCGTGGCGGCCCCGTCTCGGTCCTTGCCGGGCCGTGCGGTCCGCGTACTCGCCGGCGTCGCAGGGCTCGCCTGGCGGCTGCTGCCGCTGTCCGGGCGGCCGCCGCTCGACCCGGTCACGTTGCGCGTCGTCGGCGAGGCATGCACGGTCCGCGACAACAAGGCCCGCCGCGAGCTGGGCTACGAGGGCCAGGTCTCGCGCGAGAAGGGCCTCGCCGAGCTACGGTCGGGGGCAGACCACGCGCGAGACAGCGGCCGGTAGGGGCCGCTCGGGTGCTCCGGTCGCGCGTCGCACGCCCGCAGGAGGTCGTCGCCCACCGTGACCGCGTCCGCATCCGCCGTCCGGCCGATTCGCCCCGCTCGGCTGTCCACCGCCGCGCTGCCGCCGCTGGACTCCTCCATCCCGCCCTGGCCGGGGGAGATCGAGACGATCGACGGGCATCGGGTGTTCGTCCGACGCACCCCCTACACCGGCGGAGGCGACCGGCCCGGCGGTGCGGGCGAGCCCGCGCTGTACGTGCACGGGCTCGGCGGGGCGTCGACGAACTGGACCGACCTCGCTCACCTGCTCTCCGGCCGGCTCGCCGGTGAGGCGCTCGACCTGCCCGGCTTCGGCCGCTCCGGGCCGGCGCTGGCCCGGGACTACTCGCTCATGCGGCAGGCGCGGCTGGTCGCCGAGCTCATCGTGCGGCGCGGCCGCCGCCCGGTGCACCTGTTCGGCAACTCGATGGGCGGTGCCATCTCGGTGGTACTCGCCGCGACCCGGCCGGAGCTGGTACGCACGCTGACCCTGGTGTCGCCCGCAATGCCCGACCTGCGCTTCCGCCGCGGCTCGGACCCCACCCTGCCGTTGCTCCTGCTGCCCGGCGTCAGCCGCCTCGTCGAGCGCCGCCTGCTGCGGATGGATCCCGAGCAGCGCGTCCGTGCCGTGCTCGAGCTCTGCTACGCCGACCCGTCCCGGGTACCGCCGGAGCGGCTCGCCGAGGCGGCCGAGGAGGTGCGCCTGCGCCGGGACATGCCGTGGGCGATGGACGCCTTCACCCGGTCGCTGCGCGGGCTGATCGGCAGCTACCTGCGGCCCGGCGACGACTCGCTGTGGGCGTGTGCCCGCCGCATCGCGGCATCCACCCTGGTCGTCTGGGGCGAGCAGGACCGCCTGGTCAGCGTCGCAACGGCGCCGCGGACGGCCCGGGCGATCCCGGACGCACGGCTGGTGGTCCTTTCCGACGTGGGGCACACCGCCCAGCTGGAAGCACCGCGCTCAGTCGCACGGGCGTTCCTGGCGATGCTGGAGGACACCGAGCGGGTGCGTGCCTGAGCCACGCCGGACCCAAAACACGGGTAGCACATACCGTCGGGGTGATCCAGATGTGCGATCCTTGCGCGGATGACCTCGACGGCCACCCGGTCCGCGCCCCCGCGCGGGCCCGCACCGCGGCGAGGCCGACCGGGCGAGCGACGTTCGCCGGACCGGCCGAGTGAGGCCCCGAATCAGCCGTTCACGCCGCCGTATGAGCTGGTTACGCTGCGTGCTCCGAACGGCCCGCTGCGGGCTCGTCGGGATCCGGCCGCGGCGGCCGCGGCGGCCCCGGCGCCCCGGCAGCGGCCGATGACGTTCGCCTCGCGGTCGGTGGCCGGTGGCGGGCCGGGACGGCTGCGCCGGTTCGTCCGCGCGTACGGCTGGCGTGCATACGCGATCCCGGTACTGACCGTCGCCACGTTCCTCACCGTGGCCGACATCGCGAGCGGCGACGGCTCGGCGCCGCCGGCGTCGGACGGCACCGCCGGCTCGCCCACCCTGCGGGTGCCGGCGGGCGGTGCGAGCAGCGAGATCTTCGTGGACATCCCGGACCCCGCCCCGTCCGGGCAGCCGAGCCGGCCGCTGCCGGCGCCCGCGCTGCCGGCCGGCGGCCCGTACAGCAGGCAGGGCGGGGGCCGGTTCGACGTCGTGCCGGGCACGTCCGCGGTGGTGGGCAGCGGCCCGCTGCTGCGCTACACGGTGGAGATCGAGGCCGGCGTGGCCGAGGACGGCCCCGCATTCGCCGCCGCCGTGGAGAAGATCCTCGGCGATCGGCGCAGCTGGACCGCGGAGGGGCAGGCGTCGTTCCAGCGGGTCGACTCCGGCGAGGTGGACTTCCGGGTCAGCCTGGCCGCGTCGATGACCGTGCGGGATCTGTGCGGCTACACGCTCCGCTACGAGACGTCCTGCTACAACGGCCAGATCGGGCGGGCGATCATCAACGACGCCCGCTGGGTGCGCGGCGCCGTCGCGTACGGCGACGACCTCCCCGCGTACCGGGCGTACGTCATCAACCACGAGGTCGGCCACGCGCTCGGGCACGGCCACGAGCCGTGCCCCCAGAAGGGCGCGCTCGCGCCGGTGATGATGCAGCAGACGCTCGGCGTGGAGACCGTCGGCGTCGGTCGGTGCCGACCGAACCCCTGGCCGCATCCCTGACCCAGCCGGCGGGCGTCGGCGTACCCTCGACGGTGCGGGGAATCCGGGCAACACAACCGGAGTTGGGCCCGGTGGACCATCCGACGAAGGGAGTCCCGCGTGTCCCTGCCGCCTCTCGTCGAGACCGCGGCCGAGCTCACCGTCGACGAGGTGCGCCGCTACAGCCGACACCTGATCATCCCGGACGTCGGCATGACCGGGCAGAAGCGCCTGAAGAACGCGAAGGTGCTCGTCGTCGGCGCGGGCGGGCTGGGCTCGCCGGCGCTGATGTACCTGGCCGCGGCGGGCGTCGGCACGCTCGGCATCGTCGACTTCGACGTCGTCGACGAGTCCAACCTGCAGCGCCAGATCATCCACGGCGTCAGCGACCTCGGCCGGCTCAAGGCCGAGTCGGCGCGCGACAGCATCCTCGAGATCAACCCGCACGTCGAGGTCGTCCTGCACACCGAGCGGCTGGAGTCGGACAACGCGCTGCGGCTGTTCGCCCCGTACGACCTGATCCTCGACGGCACCGACAACTTCGCCACCCGCTACCTCGTCAACGATGCCTGCGTGCTGCTGGGCAAGCCGTACGTGTGGGGGTCGATCTTCCGGTTCGAGGGCCAGGTCAGCGTCTTCTGGGACGAGTACGGGCCGAACTACCGCGACCTCTACCCGGAGCCTCCGCCGCCGGGGATGGTGCCCTCCTGCGCCGAGGGCGGCGTGCTCGGCGTGCTCTGCGCCTCCATCGGGTCGGTCATGGTCACCGAGGCGATCAAGCTCATCACCGGCATCGGCGAGCCGCTGATCGGCCGGCTGATGGTCTACGACGCGCTGGAGATGTCCTACCGGACGATCAACGTGCGCAAGGACCCGGCGGCCGAGCCGATCACCGGCCTGATCGACTACGAGGAGTTCTGCGGTGTGGTGTCGGACGAAGCCGCGCGGGCCGCGGCCGGCTCCACCATCACCGCGCTCGAGCTGCGCGACATGCTCGACGCCGGCAAGGACCTGCTGCTGGTCGACGTGCGCGAGCCGGTCGAGGCGGAGATCGTGCAGATCCCGGGCTCCGTGCTGATCCCGAAGGACCGCATCCTCTCCGGTGAGGCGCTCGCCGAGCTGCCGCTGGACAAGCCGGTGGTGATGTACTGCCGGTCCGGCGTCCGCTCCGCCGAGACCCTCGCCGCGGTCAAGGCCGCCGGCCTGCGCGACGCCACGCACCTGCAGGGCGGCGTGCTCGCCTGGGCGCACCAGGTCGACCCCAGCCTCCCCACGTACTGACCCATCAGGAGCGCCACCCGGTCGACAGCGTCCGGGTAGCGTCTCGGCGCATGGCGGGGCGGCAGCAGGGTTCCGGACCGGCGCCGAGGGCCGCGCGGAAGCTGGGGGCTACGGCGAGCGTGTCGGCCGGCCTCGGCACCCGGATCGTCAGCGGCGGCCAGCCCACCCCGTACGCGGCGAGGGTGCTCGACGTCGTCGAGCGGATCCCGCGCGGGCGGGTGATGTCCTACGGCGATGTGGCCGAGTACATCGGCTCCGGGTCGGCCCGCGCGGTCGGCGCGGTGATGAGCCGGTACGGGCACGAGGTGGCGTGGCAGCGGGTCTTGCTCTCGACCGGCGAACCGCCGCCGCACGCGCCGCAGGAGGCGCTGCGGCTGCTGCGCGCCGAGGGGGTGCCGATGCGTGGGGACAGGGTTGACATGTCCCGCGCCCGCTGGGACGGCCACGGGGTGTTGTAGACTACTACCATGTCTACCACGACGGGCCGTCGTGAGCTGACGGTGCGGCAGGCCGCCCGCCGAGCCCGCCGGGCGGAGGAGACGATCCGCCGCTGGATCTGGTCCGGCCGGCTGCCCGCGCGCAAGCGCGGCCACAACTACGTCGTGCTCGAGCAGGACCTCGACGCAACGCTTGCCCGGCGCCCGCCGCGGGCCACGCCGTCCGCGCCCGGCACAACCCTGGGCGAATGGCTGGACGAAGTGCAGCGATTCAAGGCAAGTAGCTCCGTCAGTTGGCATGGCTCCGCGTCGGAGCTCGTCCTCGAGGATCGGCGCGAGCGATCCGACCGCGGGTCCGCCAAGTGGGACGACGGTGCCGGTCGTTGATGCGTGCGTCCTGATCGACGTCGTCAGCCCAGCCCGGGACGGCGATCAGGCGATACGACTGTTCCGGCGTTGGGAAGCCGCGGGTGTGCGTCTGTCGGTCCCGCGGCTCGTCCGGGAAGAGGTGCTGAACGCGCTACTGACCGGCATCCGCCGGCGGCGATGGACGGGCGAAGCGGCCGATACGTCGGCAGGCCTGCTCGATCGGATGCCGCTGCAGGTCCACGACGACGAGCGGGATCGGGCCAGGGCCTGGGAGCTCGCTCGCCGCTACGACAACTGGCCGGTCTACGACATGGTCTACGTCGCGCTCGCGGAGCGGCTCGGCGAGACGTTGGTCACCGTCGACGAGCGCCTGCGCACGCGGCTGGCCCATCTGGGCTGGGTGGTCGATCCGCGGGCCGCCCTGGCGGCGGCGGACAGTGTCGGCGGCGACGTGTAGAACTCAGGTGTGGACAACGTTCTGGACTGGCACCGGAGGGCGCTGGACGAGTTCGGTCGCCGGGTGCACGCCGTCGCCGACGACCAGTGGGTCTGCCGGACCCCGTGCACCGATTGGCAGGTGCGGGCGCTGGTGAACCATCTGGTCGTGGAGCAGCTATGGGTGCCGGCCATGCTCGACGGTGCCACGGTCGCCGAGGTCGGCGACCGGTACGAAGGCGACCAGCTCGGCGAGGATCCGGTCGCCGCATGGGACGTCGCGGCCAAGACCGCCGCCGACGCGTTCGCCGTGGACGGCGCGCTCGACCGCACCGTGCATCTGTCCTATGGCGACCGTCCGGCCCGGGAGTACTGCCTGGAGATGACGTTCGACCTGATCGTGCACGCGTGGGACCTGGCCAGGGCGATCGGCGCCGACGAGCAGCTCGACCCCGAGCTGGTCGAGCTGGCCTACGCGCAGGTCGAGCCGCAGGTCGACACGCTCGCCGCGAGCGGCCTGTTCGCCGAGCCGGTGCCGGTGCCCGATGACGCCGATCAGCAGACCAGGCTGATCGCGATCACCGGCCGCGATCCCGAGGCCTAGTCCGAGGGTCGATCCGAGCCGTCGGTCCGATCGCTCGTCGGCGCCCTCGGCGCGTCCTGGCCGGCTCCGTCGGTGCCGGGTGCTTGTATGCCGGGCATGACGGTCGTGAACGCGCCTCCGGCGGGTGCCGGCGCGCCCGCGCCGACGCCCGCGGCGTACCGGCTCGTTCGCCCGGCGGCCCGACCGGCCGCGGTTCCGGTCCTCGACCCGGCCCAGCGCGCGGTGATCGCGCACCCCGGCGGCCCCCTTCTGGTGCTGGCCGGTCCCGGCACCGGCAAGACCACGACACTGGTCGAGGCGGTCGTGGACCGGATCGTGCGGGGCGTCGACCCGGAGCGGATCCTGGTGCTCACGTTCGGCCGGCGGGCCGCCGCCGAGCTGCGCGAGCGGATCACCGCGCGGCTGGCGCGGACGACCCGGGAGCCGACGGCCCGGACCTTCCACTCGTACGCGTTCGGCGTGCTCCGGCAGCGCGCGGTCACTCGCGGGGAGCCACCGCCGCGGCTGCTGTCCGGACCGGAGCAGGACATGGTGATCCGCGAGTTGCTCCGCGGCGACGTGGCGGCGGGCGCCGGGGACTGGCCGGCGTCGCTGCGCCCGGCGCTGCTCACCCGCGGGTTCGCCGCCGAGCTGCGGGACCTCATGCAGCGCGCGGTCGAGCGCGGGCTCAGCGCCGAGCAGCTGGCCGCGTACGGTGCCCGCCTCGGCCGGGACGACTGGCCGGCGGCCGGCCGGTTCCTGCGCCAGTACGCCGGGGTGACGGTGCTTGCCGGCACCCTGTCCGGCGCGCCGTCCTTCGACCCGGCCGAGCTGATCCGGTCGTGCATGGACGCCTTCGCCGACGATCCGCGGCTGCTCGAGCGGGAGCGCGCCCGGCGGCGACACGTGTTCGTGGACGAGTACCAGGACGTCGACCCGGCCCAGGAGGAGCTGCTCGGCCTGCTCGCCGCCGGGGCGGACGAGCTGGTCGTGGTCGGCGACCCGGACCAGTCCATCTACGGCTTCCGCGGTTCGGACCCGGATGCGCTGCGCCGCTTCGGCGATCGGTTCACGACCGCTGCCGGCGACCCGGCGCCGGTGGTGGCGCTCGAGACGTCGCGGCGCGCGGGCGGCCCCCTGCTGGCGGCGACCCGCCGGGTCGCCGCCCGGCTCACCGGACCGGCCGGACACCGCCGACTGGCGCCTGGGCGACCGGCCGGCCGGGCGGAGGCGCACGTCTTCCGGTCGGCCAGCGAGGAGGCCGCGTACGCGGCCCATCGGCTCCGGGTGGCACACCTGCTCGACGGCGTCGCCTGGCGGGACATGGCGGTGCTCGTCCGGTCCACCCACCACCGCATGGACGGGCTGCGCCGGGCGCTGGCCTCGGCCGGGGTGCCGGTTGCGGTCGCCGCGGACGATGTGCCGCTGGCGGCCCAGCCCGCCATCGCCCCGCTGCTCCTGCTGATCCGGTGCGCGCTGCGGCCCGGCGCCCTGGACGAGGAGGCCGCCATCGCGCTGCTGACCTCGCCGCTGGGCGGGGCGGACGCGCTCGACCTGCGCAGGCTCCGGCAGGAGCTGCTGCGCCTGCAGACCGCTGCGGGCGAGCCGCCGTCCGGCTCGCAGGGGTTGCTCGCCGACGCCCTGGCCGACCCGGCCGGGCTGGCCGTGCTCGACCCGCGGGCCAGCCGCCCGGCTCGGCGTATCGCGCGGCTGCTGGAGGTTGCCGGGCAGGCCGCGCAGGCCGACGATGCCACCGCCGAGGACGTGCTGTGGGCCGCGTGGTCGGCCAGCGGCCTGGCAGAGGCGTGGCAGCGGGCGAGCCTGCGCGGCGGGCCGATCGGCGCGGCGGCGGACCGGGATCTCGACGCGGTGGTCGCGCTGTTCGAGGCGGCGGCGCGGTTCGTGGACCGGCTGCCGCGGGCCGGGCCGGAGGCGTTCCTGTCGCATGTGGAGGGTCAGCAGATCCCGGCGGACACGCTCGCCGCCCGCGCCCCGGACGGCGACGCGGTCCGGGTGCTCACCGCGCACGCGGCCAAGGGCCTGGAGTGGGACGTGGTGATGGTGGTCGGCGTGCAGGAGGGCAGCTGGCCCGACCTGCGCCGCCGCGGCTCGCTGCTGGGCGCCGAGGACCTGGTCGACCTGGTCGCCGGGCGCGACCCGGCGGGCGCCTCGCCGGTGGCCGCCGCGCTGGACGAGGAGCGCCGGCTGTTCTACGTCGCGGTGACCCGTGCCCGCCGCTCCGTCGTGGTGACCGCAGTGCTCGGCGAGGACGACCAGCCCAGCCGCTTCCTCGACGAGCTGGACCCGCGGCCGGTCGGGCAGTCGCGGCGGCCGACCGCCGTACCACGGACGTTGAGCCTGCCGGCGCTGGTGGCCGAGCTGCGCGCCGTGGTCACCGAGGCCAGCCAGCCCGAGGTGCGCCGCCGCGCCGCCGCGGCAGAGCTGGCCCGCCTCACTCGCGCCGGCGTCCCGGGGGCGCATCCGGACCAGTGGTGGGGGCTCGCCCCGCTCTCCGACGAGCGCCCGCTGCGCGAGCCGGACGAGCAGGTGCGGGTCTCCCCGTCGCGGGTCGAGGCGTTCATCGAGTGCGAGTTGCGCTGGCTGCTCGAGACGGTCGGCGGGACCGCCGGCCGCACCGCCGGCCAGCAGGTCGGCACGCTCGTGCACGAGGTGGCGGCGCTGGCGGCCGGCCCCGGGTCGGTCGACGTGGCGGAGCTGGGGCGGCGGCTGGACCGGGCGCTGGCCAGGCTTGACTTCGGCGGTCCCTGGTACGGGCGCAAGGAGCGGGAGCGGGCCCAGCGCGTGCTGGCCAAGTTCGTCCGCTGGCTCGAGGCCAGCCGCGCCAGGTTCACTCTGGTCGGGGTCGAGCGGGAGTTCGAGGTCGACGCCGGGCGGGCGACCCTGCACGGCCGGGTGGACCGGCTGGAGGCCGACCGGGACGGCCGGCTCGTCGTGGTCGACCTGAAGACCGGCCGGTCCACGCCGGCGGAGGAGGAGCTGCCGTTGCAGCCGCAGCTAGGCGCGTACCAGCTGGCGGTGAGTCTCGGCGCGTTTGGCCCGGACGAGCCCGGCGGCGCCGCGCTGGTCCACCTCGGCACGGCGCACCGGGATGCGAAGGTGCAGCGGCAGCCCGCGCTGGCCGATGGCGACGACCCGGACTGGGCGCGCGAGCTCGTGCTCTCGGTGGCCGAGCGCATGGCGGGATCGGCGTTCGCCGCGATGGCCGGCCGGCGCTGTGGCTACTGCCCGGTGCGCGGCAGCTGCCCGATCCAGCCGGAGGGCCGGCAGGTGACCCAGTGACCGGTGACCCAGTGAGTGGTGACCCGAAGCTGAGCCCGCGCGACCTGGCCGCGGCGCTCGGCCTGCCGCCGCCGACGCCGGAGCAGGCGGAGGTGATCGGCG
>JBKOXW010000178.1:0-9006 GCA_046744115.1 Actinomycetota bacterium
AACCACATGCCTGCGATCGAAGCAACCGACCTGGTGCGAACGTTCGGCGAGGTGGAGGCCGTACGCGGGGTCAGCCTGGAGGTCGCCGAGGGCGAGATCTTCGGCTTCTTAGGCCCGAACGGTGCCGGCAAGTCCACCATCGTCCGCATCCTCACCACGCTGCTCGCCCCGACCAGCGGCTCCGGCGCGGTGCTCGGCCACGACGTCACGACGGAGCAGACGACCGTTCGCCGGCTGATCGGGGTTGCCCTGCAGGAGGCCGGCCTCGATCCCAAGCAGACGGGTCGTGAGCTGCTCACCCTGCAGGGCCGCCTGTACGGGCTGCGCGGCAGCACGCTGCCGGCCCAGGTCGCCGAGGTCACCGAGCTGGTCGGCCTGACCGACGCGCTCGACCGGCGCATCCAGACGTACTCCGGCGGTATGAAGCGCCGGCTCGATCTGGCCTCGGCGCTGCTGCACCGGCCAAGGGTGCTGTTCCTGGACGAGCCGACCACCGGGCTGGACCCGCTGTCGCGGACGCTCATCTGGGACCGGATTCGCGAGCTGCAGGCCCGGTTCGGCGCGACGATCTTCCTGACCACGCAGTACCTGGAGGAGGCCGACGAGCTGGCCGACCGGGTCGCGATCATCGACCACGGTCGGATCGTCCGGCAGGGCACGCCGGCAGCGCTGAAGGCCGAGGTCGGCGCGGACGTGATCGACGTCGCCGTCGACGAGCGGGAGACCGGTGCCGCCCGGGTCGCCATCCTCGAGATGCAGGCCAGCGGCGCGCTGCCGGCCGGCGAGCTGCGCAGCACCGAGGATGGCTACACGCTGTTCGTCCCCGACGGTCCGCGCAACATCGCGGTGCTGATCCGCGGCCTCGACCGGGCCGGCGTCCGGTTCGGCGCGGTCAGCGTGTCCCGGCCGACCCTGGACGACGTGTTCCTGGCCGCGACCGGCGGCCGGATGGCCTCCGCGGCCGAACGGGCCGCGGCCGAGGAGCAGGAGCGAACCCCCGAGCCGGCCGGAAGGGGTGCGGCATGAGCGCCGTCGCCGCCGCGGAACAACAGACCCTGGCCGCCCCGGCCGGGTGGGCCTCCGACATCGCGGCCATCACCGGCCGCTCCATCCGGGCGATCCTGCGCGAGCCGGAGCTGTTCATGTTCGCGCTGATCATTCCGCTGTTCTTCTTCGTGGTGCAGATCGGCGCGCTCGGCGACGTGGCCAAGGATGCATTCGGCATCTCCAGCTACGCCGCTTTCCAGCTGCCGATCTCGATCCTGTTCGCCGCGGCCAGCACGTCGGGCGGCAACGCGCTCGTGCTCGACATCGCCAACGGCTACTGGGACAAGCTGTCGCTCACTCCCGTCCGCCGGCCGGCGCTGGTCATCGGCGCGCTGGGCGGCGAGCTGTTCGCGGTCCTCGGGTACAGCCTGGTGCTGCTGGTCTTCGGCTGGGTGATCGGCGTCCGCTTCGACGGCAACGAACTGCTCGGGGCGCTCGGCCTGCTCGGACTCACCCTGCTGTTCGGCGTCGGCTTCGCCTCGGTGAGCATTGCGGTGGCGCTAGCGACCGGGTCGGTGCGGGCCACCCAGTCGACGTTCATCATCTTCTTCCCGCTACTGTTCCTGACCCCCAGCGCCCTGCCCCGCGAGCTCATGACGGGCTGGTTCGAGACGGCGGTGAGCCTGAACCCGATCACGTACGTCGTCGAGGCGGCCCGCTCGTTCCTGTTCGGCGTCGATGCCCCGGTGGTTGCCAGGGGCGTGCTGGCCGCCGCGCTGTTCTGCGCGGTGACCTTCGTGCTGACCGCCCTGGCCTTCCGCCGGCGGGTCCGCCTCGGCTGACCGGTCCGGACCGAGCCGACGTGAACAGCGGGCCACGGCCGCTGGTCAGCCGGTCACGCGCTGCGCTGCTCGGGGAAGAGCAGGGCGGCGGCGGCACGGGCGCAGCCCCAGGAGAGCATCACCCCGCTGCCGTCGTGCCCGTAGTTGTGGACGACGACCGCGTCGCCGGACCGTTCCGCCTCGACGCGGGGGTGGTCGCGACCGGGGCGCAGCCCGACCCGGTGTTCGAGGATCCGAGCGCCGGCCAGCCGTGGCTCGATCTCGGCGACGCGGCGGGTGATCTCGGCGGCCTCGGCCGGGTCGGGCGTCGTGTCGTCGCTGTCCGCGCGCATGCCGCCGAGCACGACATGGTCACCGTGCGGGAAGTAGGAGATGAACACCGGGCCGACCGGGGCCTCCATGAAGAACGTGTCGAGGCCCGGATTCTCGACGATGATCTTCGGACCTCGGACCGGATGCACGGCGGGGTCCGGGGCCAAGGTACGGGCGGCGAGGCCGGTGCAGTTCATCACCCGCGGGCAGGCGGCCACCGCCTCGGCCAGCGAGTCGACGGTGCGCTGCTCGATCTCGCCGCCCGCCGCGGCGAAGCGGTCGACCAGGTGGTCGAGGTAGACCGGCATGTCCACGAGCGGCAGCCGCACCCAGAAGCCGGTGCCGTACCCGGCGGGCATCTCGTCCGGATCGGCGAGCCGGAAGCCCGGCGTCTCGTCGGCGTACGGCGGCGGCGGGCCTGCCGGCCGCGCGACCAGCAGGCCGTCGCGGAGGGCCACACCGGGAGTGGACGGGCTCGCGGTGAGCCGCGCGACCGTCTCCTGCTGCCAGTCGCGCAGGCGGTCGCCGGGCGGGGCGAGGTTCGGGCCGACCATCGCGGAGGCGAGCGTCGACGTGCTCTCGGCGGTCGGCGCGGCGGACCAGATCCGTACCCGCCGTCCCGCCTCGGCCAGCGTGATCGCCGTGGTCAGCCCGCTGATGCCGGCCCCGATGACAAGCGCGTCGATGTCGCCGTCCACGAGCAGCCACCCTGCCACACCCCGAACTGCGGCCGCTGCCTTCGCCCGCGCCGCTCACTCGGCGGGTAGGCCGGCGACCGCCCGGTCAAGATCGCGACGGTGCACGATCCGCTCGACCACCAGGACCTCGCCGGCGGGCCGGTAGAGGACCAGGTAGTCGCCGACGCGCAGCCGCAGCCACGGCGCGGCGCCGGCCAGCGCCTTGACGTCGAGGTTGGCGGCGTCGGAACTCAGCTCACGGAGACGGTCGACGATCCGGCTGCGCTCCGGCCCGGGACCGATCTGCCGCAGGTCGCGCTGAGCGCGCGGTCGAAGGGTGACGTCGGGCACGGCGCGTGGGGGTGTAGATCACGCGTCCTCGACGTCCAGTTCGGAGAGCACCTCGTCCAATGGCCGCCCGAGCTCGCCGCGTGCGATCGCGGCGTCAGCCTCTCGCATGTCACGCACGTACTCCGGCGCCCGTGCGAGCACGTAGTCGTAGAAGTCGTCCTCGTTCACCGGAAGGAGCACGGCGACGGGCCGCCCGCGGCGGGTGACCAGCGTTGGCTGGCCGGTCTTCTCGACGTCGGCGACCACCGCACTCGCGTGCTGGGCCAGCTCACGCACGCCCACCGTGCTCATTGTGATCGATCCCTCCGCGTGCCCACGTGTACTGTCAGATGAGGGTACAGCGGATCAGTTACACAAGCTATCGCGGTAGATCGTGGGGCGTTCCGTCGAGGGAGATGGGGTCGCCGACGGCGATGCGGCCGGAGGTGAGGATGTCGGCGTTGAGGCCGCCGCGGTGGATGAGGTCCTTGATGATGCCGGGGCGGGTCAGCTGCTGCAGGTGCAGGCACGGCTCGCAGATGTCGACGCCGAGGCACTCGACGTCGCCGACCCGGAAGCGCCGACCGACGAGATCGTTCAGCCGGACGCCGCGGACGACGACCTGGCGGCGGGACTCGGCGCCGGTGAGGCGTACGTCGGCAAGCACCTCCGCTTCGATCAGGGTCAGGGCGTCGCCGGGCTCCGCGCCGGTGGGGTGGAAGTGGCGGTCACCCTCTAGGCCCTTGCCGGCGACCGCGTTCACCGACTGGACCGGCGCGAGCGCGTCGCTGGGGCCGATGGTGATCGCCTCGACGTACACGGCCCCAATTCTGCCCGAGCGGACCGGCGCCGGCGCCGCGAGGGTCGGCGGTACCGTGCGGCATGCGCCCGTTCCGGTTCCTCGGCAGCGCCGCCGAGGGCATCGATGACGCCCGCACGCTCACCGCGACGGCCCGGCGGGCCGAGTCGATCGGCTACAGCGGCCTCGTCCTGCCCGATCACCTGATCGAGCAGCACGCGCCCATCCCGGTGCTGGCCACCGTGGCGGCGGTCAGTGAGCGCCTGCGGATCGGCACGTTCGTGCTGAACGCCGCCCTCCGCCATCCGGCCGTCATCGCGCAAGACCTGGCGAGCCTGGACGTGCTGTCCGACGGCCGGGTGGAGGTCGGCATCGGCGCGGGCTGGAACCGGCCGGAGTTCGACGCGATCGGCCTGCCCCTCGACCCGGGCCCGGCGCGGGTGGCGCGGCTGGCCGAGGCGGTCGCCGTGCTCAAGGGCTGCTTCGGGGACGGCCCGTTCTCCTACCAGGGCGAGTACTTCCGCATCGTCGAGCACGACGGCCGGCCGAAGCCGGTGCAGCGGCCGCATCCACCGCTGTTCATCGGCGGCGGCGGCCGGCGGGTACTCACACTCGCCGCCCAGCAGGCCCAGATCGTCGGCCTGGCGCCGCGGCTGATGGCCGGCGACCAGACCTCGCCGGCGCCGGATCCGCGCAGCTTCACCGTCGCCGCCGCCGAGGAGAAGGTCGGCTGGGTACGCGCCGCCGCCGGCGACCGGTTCGACGAGCTCGAGCTCAACATCTACCCGTCCGGCGGGCCGGTGGTGATCACCAACCACCCGCGGGCGGAGGCTCACGAGCGCGCCGACCGGTTCCGCCGGCGCAGCGGCCTGGAGATCAGCGTCGATGACGTCCTGGCGTCACCGCACATCTTCATCGGGTCGGTCGACGACCTGACGCTGAAGTTCATCGAGCTACGGGAACGGCTCGGCATCAGCTCGATCATGACCGGCGACATCGACGAGCTCGCCCCGGTCGTCGAGCGCCTCGCCGGCAGGTGACGACCGGCAACGACCGTTCAGAGCCGGCGCTGCCACTCGGTCGCGGTGGTGAGGACGCGGTAGCCGAGCGCCTCGTTGACCCGGATCATGTGCGCGTTGGACTCGGCGTTGCCGGTGTCGATCGTCCGCAGTTGCGGCTCGGTCTCGGCGAGCCAGTCCAGCATCGCGATCTTCAGGAGCAGGCCGAGCCTGTGACCGCGGTGTGACCGCAGCACGCTGGTGTCGAACTGCATGCCAAACCAGGGCCGCTCCCCCTCGATGGCGACGAGCGTGTGGCCGGCGAGCGCGCCGGTCGCCCGCTGGCGGGCCACGAGCCGGTAGAGACGCCGACGCCGGCCAAGCTGAGCCGTCTCGAACGCACGGATCCGCTCGGGGTTGAAGACCTCGTCCTCGATGTCCAGGTCTCCGGTCGGGGCGTCGTTGATCGCGGCGGTCAGGTCGGCGATGTCGGCGACCATGTCCTCCGGGGTCGCGCCGGCTATGCGCACCAGCTCATATGCGCCGGCATGGCGCTCGGCCTCCGCGTACTGCTGCGCAAGCAGGTCCCGATCGAGAGCCCGTACGTCCTGCCGGCGGAGCACTTCCACCATCGCGCGGTCGAGGCCCATCGCCTTGGCGAACTCGATGTTCGCGGGCAGGTCGAGGCTCTCGGTAAGGACCACGGTGCGGCCCGCCGCGCGGACCCGCTCGACCCCGATCTCGAAGAGCCGCCGGCCGATGCCCTGCCGACGGTCGAGTGGGTCGACTACCACGTCGACGGAACCGATGTGCGTGTTGTCCCAGCGTGGAAAGTGGACCTCGAGGACGGCGCGGACCCGGCCGTACCGGTCCCGCTCGACCGCGGCGGTGGGCGGGTCGCCGTCCCAGCCGTCGCGCAGCCAGCCGGTGTAGAACGACACGGTCTTGCCGAGCAGGTACGGGCTGTCCGCGGAGCGAGCCGCCTCCTGCACCGCGACCGCGCCGGCCACATCCCGGTCGCCGAGATGCTCGCGGTCGAGCCAGCTGAGGTCCACGACACCAGGAAACCGCCAGGACGGCTCGGTCGCGACCCAATTTCACCCCGGGCGGGTGGTGCCCGAGCGGGCGTGCCGTGGCCATTGTTGGTCGAAGATCATCAACGGACAGGGAGGGATCGGGGATGGCCTCATCGAGGGGGACCATGGCGCGGCCGGTGAGTGGATGGATCCTGTTCACCGCCGTGCTCGCGATCATCATCGGCACATTCAACGTGCTGAGCGGGTTCGGCGCGGTCTTCTCCGACGAACAAGTCGAGGAGCTGGGCGAGGTTCTCTACGGGATCAACATCGACGCGTGGGGCTGGTTCTGGATCATCATCGGCGGGCTGCAGGTGCTGACCGGCGTGCTGATCATGCAGCGGAACGAGCTCGGGCGCTGGCTCGGGGTGATCTGGGCGACGATCGCGGCGGCCCTCACGGTCATGGTCATCTTCGTCGCACCGCTGTGGACCGCGGTGGTCATCACGGTCGAGGTGCTGATCCTCTACGCGCTTCTGGTCCGCTGGGACGAGACGGCCTGACCCGGGCCGTATGGGCGGCCCGGGTCACGGGATGTACTGCTCGGCGACCCGGGTCACTCGCCCCTTCGCGAGCGTCAGCCAGAACACGCCGTCGCTGAGTCGGTCCACCCTGGCGAGCTGGGCGAGGCTGATCTGGATGTCCTCGATGGCGCTGCCGGTCCGATCCGCGCCGTGCACGTTCACGATGATCGTGGCGGTCGGCTCCAGCGTCAGGGTGCGGAGCCGCGTGTTGACGTTCCGTATCCAGATGTCGTTCGGCGGGGGCACCTCCGGCGCGTGATCCTCCCGGGCGGCGTTGGCGGCCTCCTCGCCGATGAAGAACTGGATGACGTCGACGGTGAGCCGCCGCCGGACCGTGTCGACGCGCCTGATGATCGCCGGGTGACGGCCGTCGGCCAGGTCGGTGACCGGCGTGGCGGCGGCCGACAGGGCCGTAGCGCTCGGCACGGCCGACGGTGGGCGCGTGGTGGCCGGTGGGGTCGTCGTTGCCGGGGGCGCCGAGGCGGCCCTGTCGTCGTCCCCGCCGGACCCGAGGCAGCCCGCGCCGGCGGGCAGGAGCGCGATACCGAGCGCGAGGGCGAGGAGCGTTCGGGCTTGGGCGATACGTCGGGCGGTGCGTTCCATCTCAGCATCCGTTCACGCTGCGGGCACGACCTGTGGCGTGACGGAAGGATGACGCACGCCAGCTCGATACGGTTGAGTCTCGAGGAATCCGGCGGCTAGCTGCCCGGACACCTCAGCTGTGCTGCCGGTCCTCCTTAGCGTGCCGGCGCTCCTGCGAGACGAGCTCGACCGCGTGCCGCCGGTCCATCCGGAACCGCTCGGTCGCGTGCCGGGCCTCCATCCACACGAGCTGGCTGGCGTGCCGGATCTCCATCCACGCGTGCTGCGCGGCGTGCTTGGTGCCCACCGCGGCCTTGGTCTTCATCGCCGCGCCGGCCGCCTTCTCGTGCTCGGCGATGTGCCGGTCGGCGAGCATCGCGTGCTCGCTGCCGTGCCGGGCGTACATGGTCTCGTGCGCGGCGAGATGCTCGCGCGACACCCGGGCGTGATCGTCGACGTGCCGCCGCTCGACGCCGGCGTGCTCGGCTGCGTGTCCCTCGTCGGCGGTGGAGCTGTGCGACTCGTTCTCCTGCACCACGGTGACCACCTCGCTCTCGCGGATCGCCATCGCCACCGACCGTACTGCGCATGCCGGCCTGCCAGAAGGCCCCGTTGACATGTGACCATCTGGTCACCTATTCTCGCCGGGTGACCGACGACCGGGTGTTCAAGGCGCTCGCCGACCCGACGCGTCGTTTCCTGCTCGACCGGCTCTTCGCGCGTGACGGCCGCACGTTGACCGAGTTGGAGTCCGAGCTGGAGATGACGCGTTTCGGCGTCATGAAGCACCTGCGAGTGCTGGAGGAGGCGGGCCTCGTCGTCGCGCGCAAGTCGGGCCGGGAGAAGCTGCACTTCCTCAACCCGGTGCCGATCCGGCTGATCCACGACCGGTGGATCGACAAGTACACCGAGCGTCGGGTGTCGGCGCTCGCGGACCTCAAGGCAGAGCTGGAGGGAACGGCATGACGTCAACGCAGACGCCGGTGACCACGCAGGTCTACCGCGTGTACATCAAGGCGACCCCGGAGGCGATCTGGGACGCGATCACGAAGCCCGAGTGGACGGAGCGGTACGGCTATGGCGGCCGGGGGAACTACGACCTGCGCCCGGGTCGCTCGTACCAGGTGGCTCCGAGCGAGGCGATGAAGAAGGCCGGCGCCGAGATGGGCTTCCCCATCCCGGACGTCGTCGTCGACGGCGAGGTCATCGAGGCCGACCCGCCACGGAAGCTGGTCCTCACCTGGCGCATGCTGATGGACGAGGGGACTGCGGCCGAGGGCTTCACCCGGCTCACGTACGACATCGAGGCGGGCGAGGGCGGCATCACGAAGCTGACCGTGAGCCACGACCTCGACGGGGCTCCGAAGCTCGCGGCCATGGTCGACGGTGCGGCCGAGGCCGAGGGTGGCGGCGGCGGCTGGCCGTGGGTCCTCAGCGACCTCAAGTCGCTGCTGGAGACGGGCAAGTCCTTCGAGGAGACGAGCACCGGCTCCTGACCGTACGGCAACCCTGGCGGAGGTCCTGCGATCGGCAGGGCCTCCGCCGGCTGCCCGGGCCGGGTTTCCTCCGGCGGCCGGTCGGGGAGGTCCCCGCGTGACCAGCGGGCAGCGGTTCGCCGTCGCCTACGCCCGGCTGCGCACGCCGCTGCTGGTGCTCGGCGGCGTGGTGCTCGTCGCCGTTGCGGTGTTCGGCGTCTCCGTCCCGGGCGTCGTCGCCTGGGGCGCGTTCGTGCTCTTCGCCGTCGGGATGATCCTCTACCTCCGGGTCGGCCGGTATCGCGCCGACCCCGTTCCGATCCGCCCGCCCGTCGCCGGACAGTGGCGGGCGATGAACGGCCCGGCCGACCGGGTGCCGAGCCATGGCCGCCACGGCTACGGCC
>JBKOXW010000239.1:0-11677 GCA_046744115.1 Actinomycetota bacterium
GCGCTCGCCCAGTCGCCGGCGAGCAGCGCGGCCAGCAGCGACAGCGCGTCCGGCGCCGGGGTGGCCGAGCCCGGCGGCCGGCAGCCGGCGCAGACCAGGCCGCCGGCGGGCACGGAGAAGGCGCGGTGCGGTCCCGGCCGCCCGCAGCGCGCGCACTCGGTCAGCGCCGGCTCCCAGCCGGCCACCCCCATCGCCCGGACCAGGAAGGCGTCCAGCACCAGCGAGGGGTCCCGCTCGCGCCCGGACAGCGCCCGCAGCGCCCCGACCACGAGCAGGTAGAGCCGCAGCGCCGGCTCCCCCTCCTCCGCGGTCAGCCGCTCGGCGGTCTCCAGGATCGCGGTGCCGGCGGTGTAGCGGGCGTAATCGCCGACGATGCCGGAGCCGAACGGGGCGAGGCTCTCCGCCTGGGTCACGATGTCCAGCGACCGCCCCTCGTACAGCTGCACGTCGACGTGGCTGAACGGCTCGAGCCGGGCGCCGAATCGGGAGGTCGTGCGGCGTACCCCCTTGCCCACCGCGCGCACCCGGCCGTGCCGGCGGGTGAGCAGCGTGACGATCCGGTCCGCCTCGCCGAGCTTCTGCACCCGGAGCACGACCGCCTCGTCCCGGTAGAGGCTCACCAGGGGATTGTCCCACCCGGCGGGGACAACGACGGTTCGGCCGCGCCCAGGCGACGACCGGCTGCGTTGTCGTCGTCGCCGATATGTCTCATATCGGCTCCTCCTCCGCCTGGCCGGACCGCCGCCTGGACCGCGGCTCGCTGCGGGCAGGCTCCCTCGGAGCCCCGAGCCAGCGGGCGCCGGCCACGGCCAGCACGACAGCGGCGATCCCGCACCCCACCGTCACGGCGAACGCCGGCCGTGCCCCGAACGCGTCGATCACCTGGCCCGACACCGACGCCGACAGGGCCAGGCCGATGTTGATGCCGGTGGCCAGCCAGGTCAGTCCCTCGGTCAGCGCCCCGGCCGGCACCAGCTCCTCGACGAGCCCGAACGCCGCGATCAGCGCCGGCGAGATGGCGAACCCGCCGAGGAACATCACGACCCCCAGCGCAGGCAGGTTCGGCGCCAGCGGCAGCGTGAGCGTCGCGGCGGCCAGCGCGGTCACGCCGATCAGGAACCGGCGGCGCAGCGTCGCCCGCCAGCGCACCGCGCCGTACGCCAGGCCGGCGATCAGGCTGCCGCCGGCGAGCAGCGCGAGCACCACCCCGGCCGCGGCCGGCCGGTCCCTCTCGGCGGCGAACGCGACCACGATCACCTCCGCGGAGCCGAAGATGCCGCCCAGGGCGAGCGAGACCAGGGCGAGCACGCGCACGCCGGGGATCCGGGCCGCGGACACCGACCGCCCGCCGGTGCTCGGGTGCGCCGGCGGCTCGGTGCGCCGTAGCCCGGCCAGCAGCAGGCCACCCAGCCCGGCGAACCCACCTGCGACGAGCAGGCCGGCCGCCGGCGCGATGCCGGTGGCCAGCACCGTCACCAGGATCGGCCCGACAACGAAGATCACCTCGTCGAGCGCAGACTCCCAGGAGTACGCGGCCGGCAGCAGCCCGGACCGGCCCACCGCGTGCGCCCACCGCGCCCGGACCAGCGACCCGACCGGCGGGTAGGCGGCGCCGAACAGGGCCGCGGCCGGGAACAGCGTCCAGCTCGGCGCCTCGGCCAGCACCAGCACGACGAGCGCGGCGAGCCCGGCCAGGTGGGCGGCGAGCGCCGGGACCATCACCCGCGCCTGGCCGAGCCGGTCGACCAGCCGTGACACCAGCGGCGAGACCAGCGCCTGAGCTAGCGCGACGGTCGCCGACACCGCGCCGGCCAGGCCGTACGACCCGGTCGTCGCGGCGACGAGCAGCACCGTGCCGAGCGTCTGCATGGAGATCGGCATCCGGGCGAGCAGGCCCGCGGCGGAGAAGGCGGCGCCGCCGCGGACCGCGAGCAGCGCCCGGTACGGGGCCAGCACTAGGGCGCGTCCCGTGGATCTTGGTGGATGCGGGCGGCGTCGATCCGCGCCGCCGAAGATCCACGGGCCGCGCCCTGGCCGTCCCGCCCGGGCATCAGAAGCCGAGCCGGCGCAGCTGCCGCGGGTCGCGCTGCCAGTCCTTGAGCACGCTCACGTGCAGGTCGAGGTACACCCGGCTGCCCAGCAGCGCCTCGATCTGCCGGCGGGCCGCGGTGCCGACCGCCCTGAGCTGGCGGCCGCCCGCGCCGAGCACGATCGGCTTCTGGCTCGGCCGCTCGACGTGCACGGTCGCGTGCACCACGACCAGGTCGCGCTCGTCGTCGCGGCGCATCTCGTCGACGGTGACGGCGAGCGAGTGCGGCAGCTCGTCGCGCACGCCGTCCAGCGCGGCCTCCCGGACCAGCTCGGCGACCAGCACCTCCTCGGGCTCGTCGGTCAGTTCCCCGTCCGGGTACAGCGGCCGGCCCGGCGGCAGCCGCGCCACCAGCAGGTCGGCGAGCAGGTCGACCTGGTCGCCGGCGACGGCGGAGACCGGCACGATCTCGGCGAACTCGGTGCCGGTCGACTCCCCCAGCCGCTGGGCGGCGACCAGCTGCGCGGCCAGCCGGTCGCGGCCGACCAGGTCGGTCTTGGTCACCACGGCGAGCACCGGCGTCCTCAGCGCGGCCAGCTCGATGGCGATGAACCGGTCGCCGGGGCCGATGTCCTCGTTCGCGGGCAGGCAGAGGCCGATCACGTCGACCTCGGCCCAGGTGGTGCGCACGACCTCGTTCAGCCGCTCGCCGAGCAGCGTGCGCGGCCGGTGCAGGCCCGGCGTGTCGACGAGGACGAGCTGCGCGTCCGGCCGATTCACGATGCCGCGGACGGCGTGCCGGGTGGTCTGCGGCTTCGCACTGGTGATCGCGACCTTCTGCCCGACCAGCGCGTTGGCCAGCGTGGACTTCCCGGCGTTCGGCCGGCCGACGAGGCAGGCGAACCCGGCCCGGAACGTCCCATTCACGGGTCTCAGCATGCCAGCCGCCTCCGACAGGGCCGGGTACCGCACAATCTCCCCCCATGACGGCGGGTGCGGCGTACGAGCGGGCGGCCCGCTGGGAGCGGACCCGGCTGCGGCACGACGAGGCCCTCCGCGCGGCGGGCATGGTGCCGATCCGGGCGGCGCGGCGGCTGCGCTACGCCTGCCTCACGCCCGCCGGGCCGCTCGTCCGCGCCGCGGCGGTGCTGGTCGTGCTCGGCTATGCCGGCTGGACCGCGGTGCGGGGCGAGTTCGACGGCACGTTCTGGCGGGTCGCCGGCTTCGTCGCGCTGCTCGTCGTGCTGGCCACCAACCGGGCCAGCGTGACCGAGGTCGGGCTGTCCTTCGACGTGGCCGGTTTCCGGCGGCTGGCCAGCTTCGGCTTCGTGCCGCTGTACGCGGTGCGTGCCGTCGTCACCGGCCGGCGCCCGCCGGACTGGCCGCGCGGACCGTGGCACGGCGGCGCCTGGTTCGGCCGGCGCCGGGTGCACCTGCGGTACGAGGACCGGCACGGCGACGAGCGCGTCCGCTCGGCCTGGGTCAAGGACCCGCGCCGGTACGCCGAGACCGTGCTCGGCGGCCGGCCGGAACCGCGATCCAGGCAGCGCCGCAAGCCCAAGAGGCGCCGCTGACACCCGGGCTCGCGGTCTCAGCCGGCCTGCACGGCCGGTGGAATAGCCGGCGCGGGCGGTAGGTTGGACACGCGTGCCGGCCTGGATAACTGGCCCCCGGTCCCACCTACGTCGCTGCGAGCGACCACTCGCCGAGAGGCGACCAGCCGGGTCGGTGCGAACGTGCAGGAGGGCGGCTCCTCGGCGAGCCGCCCTCCTGGCGTTCGGCTAGGTGACCGTGCGGGCCTAGGTGACCATCCGGGCCAGCACCGTGCCGTTCGGCTCGGCGATGTAGACCGGCACGCCGGCGCCGAACTCGCGCAGCACCGCGATGTCGTCCGCGCACAGCGCGGGCACCGCGGTCACCACGGCCGCCGCCTCGAACCGGCGGGCCCCGCTGCCTGCCGCTGCCACCACCGCAGCACGCAGCGCCGAGGTGGTCAGCCGCTCGTCGACGGACTCGACCGTGGCGGCGACGTATGTGCGGCCGTCCGTGTCGCGCACGGCCGCCCCCTCCGACCGGCCGGTGTGCGGGGCGTACGCCCGCAGCCGCGCCGACCGGGCCAGCCTGACGATCTTGGCGTCCTCGGCGCTCAGCTCGCCGACCGGCTGGTGCTCAGGCATCGGGCGCCCGCTCCGCCGCGACTCGCGCCTCGGTATCGCCGGCCGGCCGGCGCGCCGCGGGCGTCCGGTGCACCAGCACGGTGTCGATCCGGTTGCGCCGTCCGCCGGCGCTCTCCGCGGTGAGCTGCAGCCCCTCGACCGTGGCCTTGGCGCCGGGGATCGGCACCCGGCCGAGCTCCCGCGCCAGCAGCCCGCTGACCGTCTCCACGTCGCCGTCCGGCAGCGTGACCCCGAACAGCTCCTCGAGGTCCTCCACGGCCATCCGGGCGGTGACCCGGACGGTGTCGTCGTCGACCCACTCGACCGGCGGCTGCTCGACGTCGTACTCGTCGGCGATCTCGCCCACGATCTCCTCCAGGATGTCCTCGATCGTGACCAGCCCGGCCGTACCGCCGTACTCGTCGATGACGATGGCGATGTGGGTGCGCCGGGCCTGCATCTCCCGCAGCAGCTCGTCCACCGGCTTGGACTCGGGCACGAAGTACGCCGGCCGCATGAGCTCGTCCACCCTTGTCGTCCGGCCCTGGGGGTCCTGCGCGCGGGCGGCCAGGTCCTTGAGGTAGACGACGCCGACCACGTCATCGACGTTCTCCCCGATCACCGGGATTCGGGAGAAGCCCGAGCGCAGGGCGAGCGCCAGCGCCTGCCGGACCGTCTTCGTGCGCTCGATCCAGACCACCTCCGTCCGGGGCACCATCACCTCGCGGGCGATCGTGTCGCCCAGCTCAAAGACCGAGTGGATCATGTTCCGCTCGCCGTGCTCGACCACGCCGCCGGCCTCGGCGAGATCGACCAGCTCCCGCAGCTCGACCTCGCTCGCGAACGGGCCCTCGCGGAAGCCGCGCCCCGGCGTGATCGCGTTTCCGACCAGGATCAGCAGCGAGGCGAGCGGGCCGAAGACTCGGGCGAGCGCGACCGTGATGCCCGAGGTGGCCAGCGCGACCCGGTACGGGTGTTGCCGGCCGACCGTGCGCGGCCCCACGCCGACCAGGACGTAGCTGACCACGACCATCACCGCGGTGGTGAGGGTGACCGCCTGCCACCCGGTGCCCAGCACGTGGAAGGCCACCGCAGCGGCGAGCACCGTGGCCAGCAGTTCGGCGGTCAGTCGGAGCAGCAGCAGCAGGTTGGTGTGCCGGGGCCGGTCGGCGAGGATGGTGGCCAGGCGGGCGGCCCGGCGCACGCCGTCGCGCTGCAGCTCCTCGACCCGGGCCGCCGAGACCCGGGCCAGCGCCGAGTCCACCGCGGCGAGCAGGCCCGCCAGCGGCACCAGCAGCGCGGCCACCACGAGGAGGGCCACGTCGGTGCCGGTCATCGCCGGGGCGCTCCGCTACTCGTCCGCGGCCGCGCGGGCGGTGGACCGGTGCCGCCGCCACGAGTCGAGCAGCCGCGTCTGCAGCTCGAACATCGCCCGCTCCTCCTCCGGCTCGGCGTGGTCGTAGCCGAGCAGGTGCAGCACGCCGTGCGCGGTCAGCAGGTGCAGCTCGTCGGCCACCGAGTGGCCGGCCCGGCGGGCGTTCTCCCGGGCCACGTCCGGGCAGAGCACGACGTCGCCGAGCAGCGCCGGACCGGGCTCGCGCTCCTCCGGCCCGCGCGCGGTGTCCAGCTCGTCCATCGGGAACGCGAGCACATCGGTCGGGCCGGGCTCGCCCATCCACCGCTCGTGCAGCGTGGACATGGCCGCGGCGTCGACGAGCAGCACGGACAGCTCGGCGAGCCGGTCGACGCCGAGCTCGTCCAGCACGTGCCGGGCGACGCTGACCAGGGCCACCTCGTCGACCTCGGACCCGGACTCGTTGGCGATCTCGACGCTCATGCCGGGCTCACTCACCGGCGGCGACGCTGCTCGCGCGCTGAGCGCTGGGGGCCCGACCGCTGAGGACCGGTCCGGTGCGGCCCGGTGGCCTGCTGGCCGGCCTGCTCGGCGTCCCACCGGGCGTACGCGTCCACGATGTCGCCGACCAGCCGGTGCCGGACCACGTCGTTGCTGGTCAGCGTCGAGAAGTGGACGTCCTCCACGCCGTCGAGGATCTCCCGCACCACCCGCAGGCCGCTGCGCTGGCCGGCCGGTAGGTCCGCCTGGGTGATGTCGCCGGTGACGACCATGCGGGAGCCGAAACCAAGCCGGGTGAGGAACATCTTCATCTGCTCCGGCGTGGTGTTCTGCGCCTCGTCGAGAATGATGAACGCGTCGTTGAGCGAGCGCCCACGCATGTACGCCAGCGGCGCGATCTCGATCGTGCCGCCCTGCATGAGCCGCGGGATCGAGTCCGGGTCGACCATGTCGTGCAGCGCGTCGAACAGCGGCCGCAGGTACGGGTCGATCTTCTCGAACAGCGTGCCGGGCAGGTATCCCAGCCGTTCCCCCGCCTCCACCGCGGGCCGGGTCAGGATGATCCGGTTGACCTGCTTCGACTGCAGCGCCTGCACCGCCTTGGCCACCGCCAGGTACGTCTTGCCGGTGCCGGCCGGGCCGATCGCGAACACGATCGTGTGCTTGTCGATCGCGTCGACGTACCGCTTCTGGTTCAGCGTCTTCGGCCGGATGGTGCGGCCGCGGCGAGACAGGATGTTGAGGCTGAGCACGTCCGCCGGCCGCTCCGCCTCTCCGCTCTGCAGCATGCCTAGCGCGTGCGTGATCGAGTCCGCGGTGAGCGTCTGGTCGGCGGCGACCAGCTCGAGCAGCTCCTCGAACAGCCGGACGGCCAGCGCGTTCTCCGCGGGCTCACCGGTGATCGTGATCTCGTTGCCGCGGACGTGGATGTCGCTGCGCAGCGCTCCCTCGATGATCCGCAGCAGCTCGTCGCGGGATCCCAGCAGGCTCACCATGGCCTGGGAGCCGGGAACGACGATCTTGGTCTGGGTGGCGCCCGGATGCTCGTCGGTGGAACCGGCTGCGCCAGTGGTGGTATCGGGCACGGGGGGCGGCGGCCCTGCTTCCTTCGTACGGCGACGGGTCGCGGGCCAGTCTACCCGCGGGAGGGCCTACGCCGCCGGGTGAACACGGCTCGGCCTACGCCGTGGCGGCTAGCCCGGCGGCCAGCGCATCGGCCGGCCGCCCAGCAGGTGGCCGTGCACGTGGAAGACGCTCTGCCCGGCCCCGGCGCCGGTGTTGAACACGAGCCGCCAGCCGCCGTCGGCGACGCCCTCGGCCTCGGCGATCGCCGCCGCCGCGCGGTGCACCGCGGCGAGCGCCTCCGGATCCGCCGCGGCCAGGCTGCCGACGTCGCGATGGTGCGCCTTCGGCAGCACCAGCACGTGCGTGGGCGCCTGCGGGTTGATGTCCCGGAAGGCGAGCGTGTGCGCGTCGTCGTGGACCACGGTCGCCGGCACCGCGCCGGCCACGATCTGGCAGAACAGGCAGTCGGCCACTGCGCGATCCTAGTGCGCCGGCCGGACGGGCGGGGGGCCAGCGTAAACCCCCTCGGCCGGCTGGGCGTCCCCAAACCGTGACCGGCACATTGGCGCTCCGTGGACCCGCCCTGGCGGACACTGGGCTCGTGCCGGTGGTGACGGAGCAGGAGCAACTCGACGCCGACGCCGCGCTCACCGCGCTCTACACCGCGCACTACCGGCAGCTCGTCCGGCTGGCCGCGCTGCTGCTCGACGACATCGGCACGAGCGAGGAGGTCGTGCAGGACGCGTACGTGAAGATGCACGGCTCCTGGCGGCGGATCCGGGACCCCGACGCCGCGGTGGGCTACCTGCGCACCACCGTGGTGAACCTGGCCCGGTCGCGGCTGCGTCGCCGGCTGGTGGCGCAGAAGCACGCGCCCAAGCCGATGCCGGACGCGCCGTCGGCCGAGCACGGCGCCATGGAGCAGCTCGAGCGAGACCGGGTGATCCGCGCGCTGCGCCAGCTGCCGCCGCGACAGCGCGAGACGCTCGTGCTGCGCTACTACGCCGACCTGTCCGAGGCTCAGATCGCCGAGATGATGGGCATCAGCCCCGGCGCGGTGAAGAGCCACGCCTCGCGCGGGATGGCCGCGCTGCGTACCTGCCTGGAGACGAACCCATGACCCGCCCCGACGACCGCAACCTCGAGGACCGGCTGCGCCGGGCCCTGCGGGCGGAGGCCGAGCGGCACCATCCGCGCGGCGACGGGCTCATGCTCATCCGGGAGCGGGTCGGCGCCCGGCGCCGGCGGTGGGCCTGGATGCGCCCCGCGCTGGCGCTGGCCGGCAGCGCCGCCGTGGTCGGCGCGGTGCTGGCCGCGCCGACCGTCTTCACCGGCATCCAGCGCGACGTCACCGTCGTCAACGCCGGCGGCAGTCGGGTGCCGCTGAGCGAGCAGGCGACCGGGTCGGGCTCGCCCGCGCCGCCCACCGAGTCCGCGCCGCCACCCGGCGAGTCGGGCTCGCCGGCGCCCGGCGACACCGGCAGCCCGTCGCCGTACGACTCGAACACGTCCGCCGCGCCCAGCGAGGCGCCGCTGCAGGACCGGCTGACGGTGTGGCCATACCCGAGCCGGTTCGAGGGTCGCCAGCAGGCGGACGCCGATGTCGAGTCCGGCCGGTTCCCGCAGCTGCGCGACCCCGCCCAGACCGCGATCGACTTCGTCGAATCCTTCGTCGGCGAGCAGGAGCTGTTCGCCACCTCGCTCGGCCGGTTCGACCCCGGGATCCGGATGCTGGTCCAGCGACCGCTGGACGACGGGACGCCGGTACCGGTGAGCACGGTCTTCCTGCTGCGGGTGCGGTACGGGGACGACGCGCCGTACGTCGTGGCCGGCGCCAGCATGGAGGACATCGACACGCTCGCCTCGATGTCGATCTTCAAGGTGCCGTCCGTTGTGGACACCGATCCGCTGCCCGTGCAGGGGAACCTCCGCCGTCCCGAGGAGTCACCGGACCCGACGGTCCACGTTCAGCTGCGACTGCCCGGCGTGGACGAGGTGCTCGCCCAGGACACGGCCGAGATCACGGCCGGCCCGCCGCCTTTGCGGCACTGGTCGGCGACCCTGACGCCGCTGACGATGCTGCCCTCGACAGGCGTGGTCGCCGCCTGGACGCTCGACGACGCCGGCAAGGTCGTCGAGTTCGTCGCCACGCCCACCGGCTGAGGCGCGCCCGCCGGCTGATGCCGTCAGCTCCAGCGGCCGGTGCGGACGGCGAGAACGGCGAGCGCGGCCGCACCGGCCGTCGACGTCCGGAGCACGGTGGGCCCGAGCCGGACCGGTCGCGCCCCGGCCGCAGTGAACGCGCCCACCTCGTCGTCGGTGAATCCGCCCTCCGGGCCGACCACGACGACCAGGTCGCCGCGGTTCGGTAGCGGCACGGCGGCGAGCGCGGTGTCCGCCGAGGCGTTGAGCACGACCGCGCCGGACGCGGCGGCGATCCGCGCGGCGACCTCGGGCGTGCCGTGCGGCTCGGCGACGACCGGCAGCCAGGCCCGCCGGCTCTGCTTTGCCGCCTCCCGGGCGGTCGAGCGCCACCGCGCCATCGCGCGGCCGGCCCGCTCCCCGTGCCACCGGACGACCGCGCGCTCGGCCGTCCACGGCACCACCTCGTCGACGCCGACCTCCGTCATCAGCTCGACCGCGAGCTCGGCGCGATCGCCCTTGGGGGGCGCCTGCGCGACCACGAAACGCGGCTGGGGCGGCGGCTCGTGCCACCGCCGGTGCACCGTGACGGTCAGCCGGTCCGTGCCTACCTCTGCAACCGTGCAGTCGGCGAGGCCGCCGGCGCCGTCGCCGAGGACCAGCCGCTCGCCGGGCCGCAGCCGGCGGACCGTCGCCGCGTGCCGGCCCTCGGCCCCGTCCAGCACGGCCCGCTCGCCGTCCGGCAGGGCGTCCACCAGGAACAGCGGAGCGCTGGTCACCCGGCTCCCCCGGCGCCTGCGCCCGTGTCGCACACCCGGAGCTCCCTCAGCGGCCGTTGAAGGCGTCCCGCATCCGGGAGAAGAGCCCGCCGCCGGAGGCCTTCGTCGACACCGGCTGCTCCTCGCCGCGCAGCGCGGCGAGCTCGCGGAGCAGCCGCTCCTGCTCCACGTCGAGCCGGGTCGGCGTCTTCACCTCCACGTGCACGTGCAGGTCCCCCCGGCCGACGCCGCGCAGGTGCGGCACGCCCCGTCCGCGCAGCGTCAGCACCGTGCCGGGCTGCGTGCCCGCCCTGATCTCCACCTGCTCGTCGCCGTCCAGGGTGACGAGGGTGAGCGACGCGCCGAGCGCCGCCGAGGTCATCGGCAGCGAGACCCGGCAGTGCAGGTCGTCCCCCTCGCGCGAGAAGACGTCGTGCGGCAGCTCGTTGACCTCGACGTACAGGTCGCCGGCCGGCCCGCCACCCGGCCCGACCTCGCCCTGGCCGGACAGCCGGATGCGCATGCCGTCCTCGACGCCGGCCGGGATCTTGACCGAGATCGTGCGCCGGGCCCGGACCCGCCCGTCGCCGCCGCAGGTCGGGCACGGATGCGGGATCACGGTGCCGGTGCCGGCGCAGGTCGGGCACGGCCGGGTCGTCATCACCTGGCCCAGGAACGAGCGCTGCACGGTCTGCACCTCGCCGCGCCCGCCGCAGGTGTCGCACGTCGCCGGGTGGGTGCCCGGCGCCGTCCCCGCGCCGGTGCAGGTCTCGCACACGATCGCGGTGTCGACGGTGAGGTCCTTGGTGGTGCCGAACGCGGTCTCGGTCAGGTCGAGGTCCAGCCTGATCAGCGCGTCCGCGCCCTGCCGCACCCGGCTGCGCGGCCCGCGCGCGGTCCCGGTACCGAAGAAGGCGTCCATGATGTCGCCCAGCCCGCCGAAGCCGCCGAACGGGCTGCCGGCCCCGCCCGCGCCGGCCGGAGCGAGCGGGTCGCCGCCGAGGTCGACGATCTCGCGCTTCTGCGGGTCGGACAGCACCTCGTACGCCGCGGTGACCTCCTTGAACCGCTCCTGCGCGGAGGGGTCCGGGTTCACGTCCGGATGCAGGTCGCGGGCCAGCCGGCGGTAGGCCCGCTTGATCTCCTCGCTGGTCGCGTCCCGCCGCACCCCGAGCACCGCGTAGTAGTCGGTCGCCACGACACCCCAGCTTCCCCGGTCCAGGGCTTCCCCCAGCCCAGCTTGCCCAGCCCAGCTTCTCCAGCCCAGCTTTCTCCAGCCCAGCGTGTCGGCGGGTCCCGACGCCCCTGGCACTCTGCGCTGCCGAGTGCCAAGTGTACGGCGGCGCGCGGCGCGCGCGAGGCCGCCCGCCACCGTCAACCCGGACGGGTGGTCTCGGCAATGATCGCGGGTCTGCGCGCGGAAGCCTCGCGGTGCGCCTATCCTCCGCCCATGACCGAGCCCAGAGACGGCGAGCACAGACACGGCGCGGACGACGCGTCGAACCCGACCGACCCCACCGCCGGCACCGGTCCGCCGGCCACCGGCGACGACGCCGGCCGGGATCGCGCGTCCGCCCCGACCGAGCATCTCCCGCCGGGAACGGGACCCGCCGACGTCACCGAGCCGACGAGTGACACCACGGGCGAGTCGCCGGCGGCCCCAACTCCCGCG
>JBKOXW010000263.1:0-6332 GCA_046744115.1 Actinomycetota bacterium
GCCGACGAAGTGGGCGAGGGCGAACAGCTCGTCGGCGTCCTTCCAGGACAGGATCTGCTCCAGCGCGTCGGCGCCGGTGATGAAGAACAGCTCCGCGTCCGGCCGCTGGGCGTGCAGGTCGCGGAGCGTGTCGATGGCGTACGTCGGGCCCGGCCGGTCGATGTCGACCCGGCTGACCCAGAAGTGTGGGTTCGACGCGGTCGCGATCACCGTCATCAGGTACCGGTGCTCGGCCTCGCTGACCCGCCGCCCGGCCTTCTGCCACGGGTGCCCGCTCGGCACGAACGCGACCTCGTCCAGCCCGAACCGGCTTTGCACCTCGCTGGCGGCCACGAGGTGCCCGTGGTGGATCGGGTCGAACGTGCCGCCCATGACGCCGAGCCGGAGTCCCGCCACGCGCGATGTCTACACCAACCGGGTCACGAACGTCGCAAGCTGGGCGACGTTGCGGCACTCCACCATCTCGACCACGTCGGCGTACACGGGCGTGGCCGAGTCGCCGCTGCCCCACAGCCGGCGCGGCTCGGGGTTGAGCCAGTACGCGCGCCGGGTCCGCGCCACCAGCCGCTTGAGCGTGGGCAGGCCAGGGTCGCGGTAGTTGGTGCGGGCGTCGCCGAGGACGAGCAGCGAGGTCTTCGGCCCGATCGCCTCCGGCCACCGCTCGGCGAACACCTCGAACGCGTGCCCGTAGTCGCTGTGCCCGTCGAAGGCGACCAGGTCGGCGTCCCGGGACAGCCGCTGCACCGCGGCCGGCAGGTCGGCGCCGGGCGCGAACAGCCGGGTCACCTCGTCGCACGTGTCGATGAACGCGAACGCCCGAACCCGGGTGAACTGCTCCCGCAGCGCCGCGGTGAGCATCAGCGTGAAGTGCGCGAAGCCGGCCACCGAGCCGCTGACGTCGCACAGCACGACCAGCTCCGGCTTGTGCGGGCGGTGCGGCCGGTGGTGGGTGACCAGTGGGACTCCGCCGGTGCCCAGCGACGCGCGCATCGTACGGCGGAAGTCGAGCCGGCCGGCCCGCCCGAGGCGGCGCCGGGCGGCGAGCCGTGCGGCGAGCCGGCGCGCCAGCGGATAGACCGCACGGCGCATCTCGGCGAGGTCGTCCTGCTGGGCGCGGAGGAACTCGACCTGGTCGACCAGCGGTCGGATCGCCGACCTGGTCACCGCGTCCAGCCCGCGCTCCTCGGCGACCCGGCGGCGGACCTCGGCCTCGACGTACGCGCGTAGCCGCGCGATCCGGTCCCGGACCGCCTGCCGGGCCACCTGCTCGGCCAGCCCGCCGCGGTCCGCCCCGGCGAGCAGTGCGTCCAGCAGCGAGGCGACGAGCGTGTCCGGGTCGAGCGCGCGGAGGACGCGGTAGGCGAACCAGGACTGCCGGCCGGGCTGGGCGTCCGCGCGGCCGAGCCGCGCCACGGCCCGCCGGGCGAAGCGGCGCAGCGCCTCGTCGTCGCCGCCAGCCAGCAGGTCGCGCAGCTCGGCGCGGAGCGCGTCGGCGTCGACCTCGGCCGCGGCGTCGCCGCGGACCGTAGCGCTGCCTTCGTCGTCCACAGTGGACTCCGGCTCGCCCACCGCCGGCGGCCACCACAGGTCGAAGAGCGTGTCGAAGGTGCGCCTGTAGACCGGCCGCTTGACCAGCGTGGCAGCCAGCCCCGCCCGCAGTTGCTCGCGCTCGACGATCTCGACCGCGCCGAGCGCCCGGCTGGCGTCCAGCACCTCGCTCGTGCCGGCCGGCACGCCCGCGCCGCGCAGCGCGGCGACGAAGCCCTCCAAGTTACCCAGCAGGCCCGCCGCCGGCATGGCTCAGCTGAGCTTCAGCCCGGACGTGGCGCGGGCCTGGTCGCTGGCGTGCTTGAGCACCACGCCCAGCGTCCTGCCGACCGCGCCGGCGTCGAGCGAGTCCAGGCCGAGCGCGACGAGGGTGCGGGCCCAGTCGATCGTCTCCGCGATCGAGGGCGCCTTCTTCAGCTCCATCGCGCGCAACGCCCGCACCGTCCGCACCACCTGCTCGGCCAGCCGGTCGCCGACGTCCGGCACCCGGGCCAGCACGATGGCCCGCTCCCGCTCCGGCGCCGGGTAGTCCAGGTGCAGGTACAGGCAGCGGCGCTTGAGCGCCTCGGACAGCTCCCGGGTCGCGTTGCTGGTGAGCAGCACGAACGGGCGGCGCGCGGCGACGATCGTGCCCAGCTCGGGGATGGTGACCTGGAAGTCGGACAGCACCTCGAGCAGCAGCCCCTCGACCTCGACGTCGGCCTTGTCGGTCTCGTCCACCAGCAGCACGGTCGGCGTGGACTGCCGGATCGCCGTCAGCAGCGGCCGGGCGAGCAGGAACTCCTCGCTGAACACGTCGTCGTGCACCTCGTCCCAGGGCGCGTCGTCCCGGGACGCCTGGATGCGCAGCAGCTGCTTCTTGTAGTTCCACTCGTAGAGGGCCCGGGCCTCGTCGATGCCCTCATAGCACTGCAGCCGGATCAGGGTGGCGCCGGTGGCCGCGGCGACTGCCTTGGCCAGCTCGGTCTTGCCGACCCCGGCAGGCCCCTCGACCAGCAGCGGCTTGCCCAGCCGGTCAGCCAGGTACGTGGTCGTGGCGATCGCGTCGTCGGCCAGGTAGCCCACCGCGGCGAGCCGCTCGGCCACCTCCCCGGCCGAGCCGAACAGCGCGTCCATCCCGGGCCCGCCTACCGCACGTGACCGGTGCCGGTCACCACGTACGTGGTGCTGGTCAGCTCCGGCAGGCCCATCGGGCCGCGGGCGTGCAGCTTCTGCGTGGAGATGCCGATCTCCGCGCCGAAGCCGAACTCGCCGCCGTCGGTGAACCGGGTGGACGCGTTCACCATCACCGCGGCACTGTCCATCCTGGACACGAACCGGCGGGCGGCCGGCAGCGAGCCGGTGACGATCGCCTCGGTGTGCCCGCTGCCCCAGCGACGGATGTGCGCGACGGCGTCGTCGAGCGAGTCGACCACACCGACCGCCAGGTCGAGGGAGAGGTACTCGGCGGCCCAGTCCTCGTCGGTCGCCGGCACCACGCGATCGTCGGCGGCGGTGACGTCCGGATCGCCGTGCACGGTCACCCCGGCCGCGAACAGCGCGGGCAGCACCCGCGGCAGGAACGCGCCGGCGACGGCACGGTGCACGAGCAGCGTCTCGGCCGCGTTGCAGACCGAGGGCCGGGAGACCTTGGCGTTCAGCGTGATCGCGAGCGCCATGTCGAGGTCGGCGTCGGCGTCGACGTACACGTGGCAGTTGCCGACCCCGGTCTCGATCACCGGGACCGTCGCGTTCTCCACCACGTGCGCGATGAGGCCGGCGCCGCCGCGCGGGATGACCACGTCGACCAGGCCGCGAGCCCGGAGCAGGTGGTCGACGGCGGAGCGGTCCTGGCCGGGGACGAGCTGCACCGCGTGCGCCGGCAGCCCGGCCTTCTCCGCGGCGGCGGAGAGCAGCTCGGCCAGCGCGGCGTTGGAGTGCGTCGCGGAGGCGGAGCCGCGCAGCAGCACGGCGTTGCCGCTCTTCAGGCAGAGGCCGGCTGCGTCCACGGTGACGTTCGGCCGCGCCTCGTAGACGATCGCGACGACGCCGAGCGGAACGCGGACCTGGCGGACCTCCAGCCCGTTGGGCAGCGTGTATCCGCGCACCACCGCGCCGACCGGATCCGGCAGCGCGGCGACCTCGCGCAACCCGTCGGCCATCGCGGCGACGCGGGCGTCGGTCAGCGCCAGCCGGTCGAGCAGCGCCTGCGGCAGCCCGGCGTCCCGGCCCGCGTCGAGGTCGCGGGAGTTCGCCGCGAGCACCTCCGCGGTCCGGTCGGTGACCGCCTCGGCCATCGCGAGCAGCGCGGCGTCCTTGACGCCACGCGGGAACGGCGCCAGCTCGGCCGCGGCGTCCCGGGCCCGCCGAGCGGCGTCGAGCACCGCCGCGCTCCCGTCCGCGTCTGCCATGCCACCCAGCGTACGGGCGGGGGCCGGTGCCTACTTCGTGGTGTCCGCCCCGGCGCGCACGGCCCGCGGCCGCGGCACCGCGTCCTCGCTCGACTCGGGCGGCTCCGGGGCCGCCTCCAGCTCGGGCGGCGTTGCCGGCACGACGCCACCGGTGAGCGTGCTGAGCATCTCCCGCACGTTGCGCAGCTGCTCGGTGATGGCGTCGCGACGCTTGGCCAGCGCGGCCAGGTCCCGCTCGCTCTCCCGCCGGGTGCGGTCGGCGTGCGCCCTGGCCTCGGCGACGAGCTCGCCGGACTCGCGCTGCGCGGCCTGCAGCATCTCGGCGGACCGGCGCTCGGCGTCGGCGCGCATCTTCTCTGCGTCGGCACGGAGCTGGTCGGTGCGGGCCACCGTCTCGGCCAGCTCGCGCTCGGCGGCATCGGTCCGCGAGGCGTGGTCGGCCTCGGCCTTGCGACGGCGCTTGGCGAGCGCGGTCTCGAAGTCCGCGGCCGCCTGGGCGGCCTTGGCCCGGACGGCCTCGAGGTGGCCGCTGGCCTCCTCCCGGGTCGCGGCGGCATGCGCCTCGGCCTCGGCGCGAACCCGGGCCGCCTCCTGCCGCGCCTTGTCCAGGACCTGGGCGGCCTCCTGCTCGACCTTGCGCCGGTGCGCGGCCGCCTCCTTCTCGGCGACCTGCCGGATCGCGCCGACCTGCTTGGCCGCCTCAGCCCGCTCCTTCTCGATCTCGCCACGGGTCTCATCGCGGAGCGCGCCGGCCTCCTCCTCGGCCAGCCGGAGGATCTTCTCCACCCGGCCGCCGAACCCGGTCAGCGAGGTGACCGGCTTGCCGTCGTCTTCCGCGTCGGGCTGCAGGTGCAGCTCCTCGACGCGCTTCTCGAGCTGCTTGACCCGCTCGGCCAGCTCGTCCCGCTCGGCGAGGACGCTGCCGAACTCGGTGTCTATCGAGGAGAGATGGGATTCGACCTGGTCGCGGTCGTACCCGCGAAGGGCGATATCGAAGTGGGCGGACTGGTGGTCGGGCATTCATGCCCCCCTGGGCGGACCGGACTCGGACCCCGCGGATTGTGGCAGGGTGTCACGAGTACATCAAAGGCGGCTACCTCCGTGCGCGCAGCGCGGCCAGGCGGCTACGAGTGGTGGTGGGTCCGCAGCAGTACGAGGTCGTCCCGGTGGACGACCTCCCGCCGGTGCTCGGGGGCCAGCTCGCGGGTGGACCGGCCGAGGAGCGCCGGCAGCTCGTCCGCGTCGTAGCCGACCAGCCCGCGGGCGACGGCGACGCCCGCCGGGTCGACCAGCTCGACCGGATCGCCCGCGCCGAACTCGCCGTGCACGCCGGTGACCCCGGCCGGCAGCAGCGACGTCCGGCGCCGGACGACCGCGTCCACCGCGCCGGCGTCGAGCACCAGCCGGCCGCGCGGCGTGGTGGCGTGCCGCAGCCAGAACAGCCGGGAGGCGGTACGCCGGGCGGTCGGCGGGAAGTACGTGCCCACCCGGTCGCCGGCGAGCGCGCCGCGCACGGACAGGGCGTTGGCGAGCAGCACCGGAACGCCGGCCCCGGCCGCGATCCGGGCGGCATCGATCTTGCTGGCCATGCCGCCGGTGCCGACCCCGGCCGCGCCGGTCCGGCCGAGCCGTACCTCGGCCAGGTCGGCCGCGTCGCGCACCTCGGGCAGCAGCCGCGCCCCGTCCCGGCGCGGGTCGCCGTCGTACAGGCCGTCCACATCGGACAGCAGGAGCAGCCCCTCGGCCTGCACCAGGTGGGCGACGAGCGCGGCCAGCCGGTCGTTGTCACCGAAGCGGATCTCCTCGGTGGCCACCGCGTCGTTCTCGTTGATCACGGGGACGACGCCGAGCGAGAGCAGCCGCTCCAGGGTGCGGTGCGCGTTCCGGTAGTGCGCGCGCCGGACCAGGTCGTCCGCGGTGAGCAGCACCTGGGCGACGACGAGGCGGTGCCGGGCGAACGCGGTCGCGTACCGCTCCACCAGCAGCATCTGTCCGACGCTGGCGGCCGCCTGCTGGGTGGCGAGGTCACGCGGGCGGCGGCGCAGCCGCAGCGGCGCGAGGCCGGCGGCGATCGCGCCGGAGGAGACGAGCACGACCTGCCCGCCGGCGGCGCGGCGGGCGGCCAGCGCGTCGACCAGCACGTCGAGCCGGGCGGGGTCGAGCCCACCCGCGGCGGTGGTCAGCGACGACGAGCCGACCTTGACGACCAGCCGGCCCGCCGTGCCGAACACCGCGCGGCCGGGGTCGGGCTCGCTCCGCCGCTCGCTCGCGCCCGCCATCACCGGTCCGCCGGACTGCCGGCGCCCTCACCGTCGGGGTCGGCGGTCGAGGGGCGGCGGGCCCGCTTCGCGGCCAGCCGCTCGGCGGCGCCGACCCGGCCGGAGGTCTCCAGCC
>JBKOXW010000152.1:0-7672 GCA_046744115.1 Actinomycetota bacterium
AGGGTGGCCTTGACGGCGTCGATGATCTGGTTGACCGGCTCCTCGATCGCCCGGCGGATCTCCTCGCCCGAGACCACGATCGTCTTCGGCAGCCCGGTCACCAGGTCGCGGCCGCGGATCTCGGCCTGGTCGTCGTCGGGCATCGGGAACGCCGACCCGATCGCCATCTTGATCTCCTCGGAGGTCCGCTCCCCGAGCATCAGCGAGTACTCCTTCTTGACGTAGGAGACGATCGCCTGGTCGATCTCGTCGCCGGCGGTGCGGATGCTGGTGTTGGTGACGACGCCGCCGAGCGAGATCACCGCCACCTCGGTGGTGCCGCCGCCGATGTCGACGACCATGTTCCCGGTCGGCTCGCTCACCGGCAGGCCCGAGCCGATCGCCGCGGCCATCGGCTCCTCGATGATGTAGACCTTGCTGGCACCGGCCGCGTAGGTCGACTCCTTGACCGCGCGCTGCTCGACCCCGGTGATGCCGGACGGCACGCACACCACCACCCGCGGGCCCCGGACCAGGTACCGCCGGCGGTGGACCTTGCGGATGAAGTACCGCAGCATCCGCTCGGTCGTCTCGAAGTCGGCGATCACCCCGTCCTTCAGCGGCCGGATCGCCACGATGTTGGCCGGGGTGCGGCCGATCATCCGCTTTGCCTCCACGCCGACGGCGAGGATCTCGCCGGTGTTGGTGTTGATCGCGACCACCGACGGCTCGTTCAGCACGATGCCGCGACCGCGGACGTAGACCAGCGTGTTGGCGGTGCCGAGATCGATGGCCATGTCCCGGCCGAGGAACGACAGCGAGGTGCGGGACATGGTGGGACCCTCCGTACGCGCCGGCCGGACCTGGCGCCCAAGATGGTACCCGTGGTGCGCGTGTGGCGGACCGGCGACGCACGGCCTGAGCAGCGGTTACTTCAGCAGCAGGCGCTCCAGCCGGCGAGCCGACACGACAACCCCGACCGCGGCCATCGCCACGAAATAGGCGGCGTGGCCGAGCAGCCCCCAGCCGACCCCGATCCCGGTCGTCAGCGCGCGGAGCAGCTCGATGCCGTGGTAGAGCGGGGTGAGCTGGACGACCACCTGCAGCCCCGCCGGGTAGACGTCCAGCGGGTAGAACGTCGTGGAGAACAGGAACATCGGCAGGATCGCCAGCTGCACGTACTCGAAGTCCTGCCAGCTGCGCATGAACGTGGTCGTGGCCATCCCCACGGCCGCGAATGCGAAGCCGATGAGCACCGTCGCGGGCAGGGCAAGCAGCGCCCACAGCGACTCCACCAGCCCCATCGCGAGCATGACGACCAGGAACGCCGCCGAGTAGATGGTGCCGCGCAGCTGCGCCCAGGCGATCTCGCCCAGCGCCACGTCGCCGGGGCCGAGCGGGGTGGCGAGCACCGCGTCGTACAGCTTGGCGTACTTGAGCTTGAAGTAGATGTTGAACGTCGCGTCGTAGATCGCGCCGTTCATCGCCGACGCGGCGAGCAGCGCGGGCGCGACGAAGACCGTGTAGTCGATCGCCTGCCCGCTGGGCGTGGTGACCGTGCCCACCAGCGCGCCGATGCCGACGCCGATCGAGAACAGGTAGAACACCGGCTCGAAGAAGCCGGAGAAGATGAGGAGCCACAGCCGCCGGTAGACCATCAGGTTCCGCTCGATCAGCAGCCAGGAGCGGCTCGTCACTGGCGGCAGTGGGGTGGTCCGGAGCGCGAGGGTGGGCACGACGTCGCTCCTCAGACGACCAGCCGGCGCCGGAACGCCAGGGCGGACAGCACGAACCCGGCGATCGTCCACACCGCGAGGTACGCGGCGTGCAGCAGCGACGGTGCGAGGCTCGCCGTACCGAGCGCGAGCCCGCGGCTCAGCTCGACCCCGTGCCACAGCGGCGTGAGGTACGCCAGCTGCTCCATCACCGGCGGCAGCTGCTCGACCGGGAAGAACGTGCCGGAGAACAGGAACATCGGCATGATCACGAACCGCATGAGCGCGGCGAAGCCGGAGTCGTTTTCGTGCATCGCGGCGAACGCGACGATCGGCGTCGCGAACGCGGTCCCGGTCAGCACGGCGGCGAACACCGCCAGCGGCGCCAGCAGCGACTGGGTGGCGCCGAACAGGGCCATCACCCCGAGGAAGACCACGCTCGCGCTGAACACCCGGAGCAGGATCCAGACGAGGTGGCCGACAAGGACGTCCATGACGCCGAGCGGGGTGGCCAGCATGGCGAGATACGTCTTGATCCACTTGATCGAGGCCATCACCGGGTAGGTCGACTCCTGCACCGCGGTCTGCATCGCGGTCGCCGCGAGCAGGCCCGGCGCGATGAAGACCAGGTAGTCCACGCCCTCGATGCCGGCGGGACGGGAGCTGTCCACGAGGGTGCCGAGGCCGACCCCCATCGCGGCCAGGAACAGCACCGGCGTGACGATCGTGGAGATGACACTGCCCCGCCAGGTCCGCTTGTACTGGTAGAGCCAGTACTCCAGGGACCGCAGCGCAAGGGGTGCGTCGATCGCGGCCATCAGTCCACCAGGCTCCGGCCGGTCAGCCGGAGGAAGACGTCCTCCAGTGTCGAGCGACGGACCAGCGTGCTCACCGGAACCAGCCCGCGCCGGTGCACTCCGGCGGCGGACGCGTCGCCGTCGTCGGTGTAGAGCAGCAGCCGATCCGGCAGCACCTCCACCCGCTCGGCCAGCCCTTCCAGCTTGCCGGCCATGTCCTCGTCGTGTTCGTCCGGGCCGAACCGCAGCTCCAGCACCTCGCGCGTCGAGTACCGCGCGATGAGCTGCAGGGGTGAGCCCTCGGCGGCGATACGGCCCTTGTCCATCACCACGAGCCGGTCGCACAGCTGCTCGGCCTCGTCCATGTAGTGGGTGGTCAGGACGAGGGTGACGCCCTGCTGCTTGAGACGGAAGAGCCGGTCCCAGAGCACGTGCCGGGCCTGCGGGTCGAGCCCGGTGGTCGGCTCGTCGAGCAGCATCAGGTCCGGCTCGCTGACCAGCGACCGGGCGATTGTCAGCCGCCGCTTCATGCCCCCGGACAGCTTCTCGACCTGGTCGTCGGCACGCTCGGACAGCTGCACGAAGTCGAGCAGCCCCTCGGCCCGCTGCCGGATCACCGACCGGGCCAGCCCGAAGTAGCGCCCGTAGATGATCAGGTTTTCCCGGACGGTCAGCTCGAGGTCGAGCTGGTCCTCCTGCGGCACCACGCCGAGCCGCGCCCTGATCCGCGGGCCGTCCGTCGCCGGGTCCATGCCCAGGATGCGCAGCTTCCCCTCGGTCACCGGCGACACGCAGCCGATCATGCGCATCGTGGAGCTCTTGCCCGCCCCGTTCGGTCCGAGGAAGCCGAAGGACTCGCCGCGGGCGACCTCGACGTCGATCCCGTCGACCGCGGTGATGCGCCCGAAGCGCTTGGTCAGGCCTTCGGCGTAGATCATCGGCTCGTCGGTGAGGGGCACGACCCGGACGGTACAGACCGGGTGTGACAGCAATAAACAGAGTTTCGCCAGCGGCGCAGGGGCCGGGCGTGGCTCCCGGTCGCCTATGCTCCTGCGGTGCCCGTGGACAGCTCCGACGCGCGGCGCCGCACGATGCGTCTCGGGGTGGCCGGCGCGCTGCTCGCCTTCGTCGCGCTCGCGGCCCTCGGGGCGCTGGTCATCAAGCCGTTCCTGCCGGCCGACGAGAGCAACAACGTCGCGTACTCGCTGTCGGTCGCGCGCGGCGAGCTGCCCCGCGTGGACGCGCCGATCCGGCACGACCTGCCCGACCAGCGCAGGATGCCGCTGAACTACGTGGCCAACCATCCGCCGCTGTACTACGCGCTGGTCTCGCCGGGCCTGCGGTTCGCGGTCGAGGCGGACCAGCCGCAACTGGGCGTGACGCTGGCGAGGCTGGAGACCACGCTGCTCTCGGCCGGCGCGATCGTGCTGACCGCCGTGCTGGCCGGCGTGCTGACCCGCGGCCGCCGGCCGGAGGTCGCGGTCGGTGCCGCCGCTCTGCTGGCCACCACCTCGTCGTACGTGCTGCACGCCGCGATCATCCACAACGACGGCCTGGCCACCACGCTGGTCGCCGGGCAGCTCGTCGCGACGGTGCTGGTGCTCGTGCGCGGGCTGCGCCCGCCACTGGTGCTCGCGGTCGTCCTGACGGGGTCGCTGGGCCTGCTCACCCGCGTCTCAGCGGTGAGCCTGGTCGCGCTCTCGGCCGCCGCGCTGCTGGCCGCGGGCCTGCTGCACCCCGGCGGTGACCGGCTCCGGGGCGCCGTGCGCGGCACCCTCGCGGCGCTCGCGCTTGTGCTCGCCTGCGCCGCCACGTCCGGCTGGTTCTACCTGCACAACCTGCGCACGTACGGCGACGTTACCGGCGGCGACGAGGTGGAGCGGCTGCTGGGGCTGACCACCCGGCCCGGCTCGATCGTCTACCACGCGCTGCAGCCGGAGACCATGAACCAGCTCTGGGCCAGGATGTTCGGCCTGGACCCGTTCACGGCTGGCGCCAGGACGGCGCTGCTTGCGGGCATCCTCGTCGCGGTGGCACTGGGCACGGTTCTGCTGGTGGCGCGGAGCCTGCGGGCCTCGTCGCGCGCCCGCCTCGTCGGCGACGAGCCGTTCCCGAGCGAGCCGGCGCCGCACGGGCCGGCGCCGTACGGGCCAGCGCCGTACGGGCCTGTACCGGACGGGCGGCCGGCGGCGACGGGACGCATCGCGATGGCGGTCGTCGTCGCGGTCGGCGCGCTCCTGGTGCTGCACGTGCTCGCGGTTCTCCTCCAGGTGGGCACGCACATCAAGGACGGCGGCGGCATCCACCCGCGGTACCTGTTCCCGGCGCTGCCGGTGCTGCTCATCGGCATGGCGGCGGCGCTGCTGGCCTTCCCCGGCCGGCTCGGGCGGGCCGTCCTGGTCGGCGTCATCGCGATCCAGGCGGTGCTCACGCTCGTCGTCCTCTCTGGGACGGCGGCGCGGTGGACCGGCGGACCCCGGCGGGACGGGCTGCCGGACGCGCTGGAGCTGGCCGACGTGCCGTTCCCGACGGCTGTGCTCGTGCTGCTGTTGCTCTGCTACGTCACCGGCCTCGTCATGGTGGCGGCCGCGATCTGGACCGCGCCGCGGCCGGGGCGGCGAGCGCCGCGGGCAGCCGACTCAGCCCAGCTCGGGGAAGAACAGCGCGATCTCGCGTTTCGCGGAGGCGGCTGAGTCCGACCCGTGCACGATGTTGTTCTGCACCTCGAGCGCGTGGTCGCCGCGGATGCTGCCGGTCGTGGCGGCGAGCGGGTCGGTGGCCCCCGCCAGCTGGCGGAAGGCGTCGATCGCGCGCGGCCCCTCGACAACCGCCGCCACCAGCGGCCCCGAGGTGATGAACTCGACCAGCGGGCCGAAGAACGGCTTCTCCGCGTGCTCGGCGTAGTGCGTCCGCGCCGTGTCCGGAGTCAGCGTGCGCAGGTCGAGCGCGACCAGCCACAGCCCCTTTCGCTCGATCCGGGCGATGACCTCGCCGACCAACCCACGGGCGACGCCGTCGGGCTTGACCAGGACGAGCGTGCGCTCGACGTCCACGCGACTCCTTCTGTGTCTGGGCCAGTGCAGCACCTCAGCCAGCGCCGTATGGGCTGGGCCGGCGAGAGCCTACCCGGCGGGTCCGAGCAGGTGGCGTCGGAGCCGTAGCATGTAGATCCACACCAGCGTGAAGAGCGCGCCGAGGGCATACATCACCGGGGTCAGCAGGCCCGTCGCGATCAGCGCGAGCTGCAGCACCGACCCGAGGATCAGCCCGGCGCGGCGGCGCTGCAGGCCCGCGGCCACCAGCAGCAGCCCGGCGAGGGTGAGCAGCAGGGCCAGCCGGCCCGCGGTGAGGCCGTCGCCGACCTGCGCGATGGCCCGCGGGACGAACAGCACGGTGACCGCCTCGAGCAACAGGGTCGCGGCGAGCGCGCCCCGCACCGCCCGCGCCACCCGCTGCTCGCCCCCCGGCGGGCCCGCCGGCGTGCTCGGCGGCTCGGTCACGTGCCGGCCCCAGTGAGCAGGGTGCGCGCCTCCCCCGCCGTCACCACCGACCCGGTGACCAGCACCCCTACGCCGCCGAGCTGCTCCGCGTCCTGCTCGGCGAGCGCCACCGCGGTCTCGATCGCATCGTCCAACCGCGGCTCGACGGTGACCCGCTCGGCGCCGAAGGCCTCCACCGCCAGCGCCGCCAGCTCGTCGGCCGGCATGCGACGCGGCGAGGAGTTCTCGCTGACCACGATCTCGTCGAGCACGGGCTCCAGCACGGTCAGCATGCCGCGGACGTCCTTGTCGGCGAGCACCGCGACGACGCCGACCAGGCGCCGGAAGTCGAACGACTCGCCGAGCGCCGCCACGCTCGCCGCCATGCCATGCGGGTTGTGCGCGGCGTCGACCAGGATCGTGGGGGCGCTTCGCACCGGCTCCAGCCGACCCGGCGAGCTCGCCCGGGCGAACCCGGCCCGCACCGTGTCGAGGTCCAGCGACCCGGCCGCGCCGGCCCCGAAGAACGCCTCGACCGCGGCGAGCGCGGTCACCGCGTTCTCCGCCTGGTGCCCGCCGTAGAGCGGGAGGAAAAGCTCGTCGTACACCCCGCCGAGGCCCTGCAGCGCGAGCTGCTGGCCGCCGACGGCGACGGACCGGCGCAGCACCCCGAACTCCAGCCCCTCGCGGGCCACGGTCGCGTCCACCTCGGCCGCCCGGTGCAGCAGCGGCTCCGCCGCCTCCGGCGGTTGCGCGGCCAGCACCGCGATCGAGCCGGGCTTGATGATCCCGGCCTTCTCGCCGGCGATGGCGGCGATCGTCGGGCCCAGGTACTGGACGTGGTCGAGCGCGATCGGGGTGACGACCGCGACCCGCCCGTCGGCCACGTTCGTCGAGTCCCAGGCGCCGCCCATGCCCACCTCGACGACGGCCACATCGACCGGCGCGTCGGCGAACGCGACGAAGCCGATCGCGGTGAGCACCTCGAAGTACGACAGCCGGATCGGCTGCTTCGAGTCGACGAGTTCGAGATACGGCGCAATCTCGTCGTACGCGGCGACGAACCGCTCCGCGGCGATCGGCTCGCCGTCGAGCGAGATCCGCTCGGTCACCGAGGCCAGGTGCGGGCTGGTGAACCGGCCCACCCGGAGGCCGAACTCGCGCAGCAGGGCGTCGGCCATCCGGGCGGTCGAGGTCTTTCCGTTCGTGCCAGTCAGGTGGATGACCGGGTAGCCCGCCTGCGGCGCGCCGAGGATGTCGACCAGCGCCCGGATCCGGTCGAGCGAGGGCTCGAGGTGCGACTCCGGCCACCGGGTGCGCAGCTCGGCCTCGACCCGGGCCAGGTCAGCGGCGCCGGTCATGCCGGTCCGTTCACATCGGCGGGAGCGTGTCGAGCTGGACCGTGATCCGGGCGATGTCGGCCTCGGCGGCGGCCAGCCGGGCGCGCACCCTGGTCACCACGGCCTCCGGCGCTTTCGCCACGAAGTCGGCGTTGCGGAGCTTGGCCGACGCCGCGGCGGCCTCCTTGCGCGCGGCGGCGAGGTCCTTGCCCAGCCGGGCCCGCTCCGCGGCCAGGTCGATGGCGCCGGACAGATCGACCTCGACGCTGACGCCGCGCACCGCCACAGCGGCGGTCGGCGCGAACCCGCCGCCGGCCGGGTCGAGCCGGGCGAGCGCCCGGATGGCCGGCTCGTGCCCGCTG
>JBKOXW010000338.1:0-31815 GCA_046744115.1 Actinomycetota bacterium
CCAGAAGTCGCGCACCACGTCCCGGTACTGGCCGTTCCACTCCGTCCACAGTGGAGGAAAGTTGCCCACCTGGTAGCCGCCGGGGCCGACGTCCCACGGCTCGGCGATCAGCTTCACCTGGGACACCGTCGGGTCCTGCTGGACCAGGTCGAAGAACGCGCTCAGCCGCTCCACGTCGTAGAACTCGCGGGCGAGCGCGGCGGCGAGGTCGAACCGGAAGCCGTCCACGTGCATGTCCAGCACCCAGTACCGCAGCGAGTCCATGATCAGCTGCAGGGTGTGCGGGTGCCGGACGTTCAGCGTGTTGCCGGTGCCGGTGTAGTCCAGGTAGTACTGCGGGTCGTTGTCGACGACGCGGTAGTAGGCCCGGTTGTCGATGCCGCGGAACGACAGCGTCGGGCCGAGGTGGTTGCCTTCGGCCGTGTGGTTGTAGACGACGTCGAGGATGACCTCGATGCCGGCCTCGTGCAGGGCCCGCACCATCGCCTTGAACTCCTGCACCTGCTGCCCGCCGACGCCGCTGAAGCTGTAACCCGAGTCCGGGGCGAGGAAGCCGATCGTGTTGTAGCCCCAGTAGTTGCGCAGCCCCCTGCGGACCAGCACGTGGTCGTTGACGAAGTGGTGCACCGGCATCAGCTCGACCGCGGTCACGCCGAGCCGGAGCAGGTGCTCGATCATCGCCGGGTGCGCCAGCCCCGCGTAGGTGCCGCGCATCTCGGCCGGCACCTTCGGGTGCGCGATGGTCATCCCCTTGACGTGCGCCTCGTAGATCACGCTCTCGTTGTACGGCCGCCTCGGTGCCCGGTCCGTTCCCCAGTCGAAGTACGGGTTGATCACCACGCACTTCGGCACGTGCGGCGCGGAGTCCTCGTCGTTGCGGTCGCCCGGGGAGTCGAAGCGGTAGGAGAACAGCGACTCGTGCCAGTCGATCTGGCCGGCGATCGCCTTCGCGTACGGGTCGAGCAGCAGCTTGGCCGGGTGGCAGCGCAGCCCGGCGCGTGGCTCGTACGGACCGTGCACCCGGTAGCCGTACCGCTGGCCGGGGCCGACGCCGGGCAGGTACCCGTGCCAGACGAAGCCCTCCACCTCCGGCAGGTCGACCCGGACCTCCACCCCGGCCTCGTCGAACAGACAGAGCTCGACCCGCTCGGTCACCTCGGAGAAGAGCGAGAAGTTCGTTCCCATGCCGTCGTACGTGGCGCCGAGCGGGTAGGCCGAACCGGGCCAGACCTGCATGCGGCTCCCTTCGTCACCTGTCCCGGCCGGTGCACCGGGTGCGAACCTGGCGAACCTAACGCAAGCCGGGCCGGCAGCCCGTACGCGGTCCGCCGCGACCGCCTCTGACGGATGTCACGGGAAGGTCAGGATTCGCTTCACTACCCGCCGCCGGCATCGACGCGGACCGTGGTGGGCATGACGACAGCACTGCTCACCGCGGGCGTCTCGGCCCGCGGGCTGACCAAGTCGTACGGCCCGGTGCGGGCCGTGGACGGCATCGACCTCGACATCGTGGCCGGCGAGACGGTCGCCCTGCTCGGGCCGAACGGCGCCGGGAAGTCGACCACGATCGACATGCTGCTCGGGCTCACCAGGCCGGACGCCGGCGAGATCCAGGTGTTCGGCCGGCCGCCGGAGGCAGCCACCAGGGCCGGGCTGGTCGGCGCGATGCTGCAGACGGGCACCCTGCTCAGCGACGTCACGGTGGCCGAGCTGGTCGCGCTGGCCGTGTCGCTGTACCCGGCCGCGATGCCGGTCGACGACGTGCTCGACCGCGCCGGGCTCACCGACCTGGCCCGCCGCCGGACCGACAAGCTCTCCGGCGGGCAGGCCCAGCGGGTGCGGTTCGCCCTAGCCCTGGTGCCCGATCCCGACCTGCTGGTGCTGGACGAGCCGACGGTCGGGATGGACGTGGAGAGCCGGCGCGCGTTCTGGGCCTCGATGCGCGAGTACGCCGCGGCCGGGCGGACTGTCCTGTTCGCGACCCACTACCTGGAGGAGGCCGACGCGTTCGCGGACCGGATCGTGCTCATCGGGCGGGGCCGCATCATCGCCGACGGGCCGGCCACGGCGATCAAGTCGGTCGTCGGTGGAAGGACCATCCGGGCCACGCTGCCCGGCGCGGACGCCGCCGAGCTCGGGGCGCTGCCGGGGGTGACCGCCGTCGAGGTACACGGCGATGCGGTCACGCTGCGCAGCACCGACGCCGACCGCGCCCTCCGGGAGCTGGTCACCAGCCATCCCGCGGCCCGTGACTTCGAGGTCGCCGGCGCCGACCTGGAGGACGCCTTCCTCGCCCTCACGGCCACCAGCCCGAAGGAGACCGCGCGATGAACCCGCGCTACCTGACCACCGAGGTCCGCCGCACGTTCCGGGTGCCCCGGTTCTACGTCTTCTCCCTGGCCATGCCGCTCGTGCTGTACCTGCTCTTCTCGTCCATCTACGGCGGCACGGTCGACGGGACCACCACCACGACGTGGTTCATGGTCAACATGTCCGTGTTCGGCGCGATGGGCGCGGCGACGGCCGTCGGCGGGCGCATCGCCGCCGAACGGGAGAGCGGCTGGACCCGCCAGCTGCGGCTCACGCCGCTGACCGGGCGGTCATACCTGGCCGGCAAGGCGGCCACCTCGCTCGTGGTGGCGGTGCCGTCGCTGCTGCTGCTGTACACGGCGGGCTGGCTCATCAAGGGCGTGTCGCTGCCGGTGGGCACCTGGGGGGCGGTGTTCGGGTGGACGCTGGTCGGATTGGTGCCGTTCGTCGCGCTCGGCATCCTGCTCGGACACGCGCTGACCGGCGAGACGCTCGGCGCCGTAGCGGGCGCCCTGTTCACCGTGCTCGCGCTGCTCGGCGGGATCTGGTTCCCGGTGGACCAGATGCCGGACGCGCTCGCCTCGGTCGCCAGGGCGACCCCGTCGTACTGGCTCGCCGACGCCGGCCGGGAGCCGCTATCCGGCCACACGATCGGGATCCACGGGGTATTGATGCTCGCCCTGTGGACGGTGGCCTTCGCGCTGGCGGCGGCCCGGTGCTACCGCCGGGACACCGCGCGAGCCTGACGGTCGTACGGTGCTGCTGTGCATGCGCGGCCCGAGACCGGTGCGTGGCGGGCGCGGCGGTGGGTGTACTTCGCCGGTCCGTGGCTCGTCTACCTCGGCTACCCGCTCGCCGTCGCCTGGCAGGAGCTGCGCGGCGCGCCGCGGGTCGCAGCAGTGGTGCTGCTCGCCGCGTTCGCCGCCGCCTACCTGCTCGGCGTGCCCGCCGCGGTGCGCGCCGGCCGGGAGACCGGCCGGTACCTGCTGCTCGCCGCGATGCTCGCGACGGCCGCTGCCCTGGCGCTGCTGATAGGCCCGGAAGGGCTGGCCACGCTCGTCTACGTCGCGGCCGCGGCGGTCGTGCTGCTGCCCGGCCGCGCCGCCCTTCCGCTCGTGCTCGCGCTCGCCGCCGCCACGACGTTCCTCCCCGCCGTACTGCCCGGCTGGCCGGGCGGGGTGCAGTGGGCGCATGGCCTGTCGGTGCTGGCCGCCGCGTTCATCGGGTTCGCGTTCATCACCCTCGTCCGCAGCAACGTGGCGCTGCGCGCGGCCCGCGACGCGGTGGCGCAGCTGGCCGCCGGGGAGGAACGGCTGCGGATCGCCCGCGACCTGCACGACCTGCTGGGCCACTCGCTCACCACGATCACGGTGAAGGCGGAGCTGGCCGGCAGGCTGGTCGGTCGCGACCCGGACCGGGCCCGGACCGAGATCGCCGATGTCGAGCGGCTCGCCCGGCAGAGCCTGAGCGACGTCCGGGCCACCGTTGCCGGGTACCGGGACGTGAGCCTCGCCGCGGAGCTGGCCACCGCGCGGGAGGTGCTGGGCGCCGCCGGGATGGCCGCCGAGCTGCCGTCCTCTGTGGACGATGTGCCGGCCGAGCTGCGGGAGCTGTTCGGCTGGGCGGTCCGCGAGGGAGTGACGAACGCCGTACGGCACAGCGGGGCGCACCGGGTCCGGGTCAGCGTGTGCCGCAGCGCCGTCGAGATCGTCGATGACGGTGCCGCCGCGGTGGGCTCAGCCGACCGCGCAAGGCTGTCTGGGCTTGGGCTGGCTGGCCTGGCCGAGCGGGCGGCCAGGCTCGGCGCCCGGGTGCAGGCGGGTCCGCTCGACGGGCGCGGCTTCCGGTTGCGCGTCGAGGTGCCGGACGCACCGGAAGCCGGGTCCGGCGCTCGTCCGGACGCGCGATGATCCGGGTCTTGCTGGCCGACGACCAGCACCTGGTCCGCGGTGCCCTGGCCGCCCTGCTCGCGCTGGAGGGGGACATCGAGGTGGTGGCCGAGGTGGGCCGCGGTGACGAGGTGGTCGAGGCGGCGACCCGCACCCACCCGGACGTGGCGCTCCTCGACATCGAGATGCCCGGTCTCGACGGGATCGCGGCGGCCGGCGCGCTGCGCGCGGCGATGCCGGCGTGCCGGGTGCTGATGCTGACGACATTCGGCCGCCCGGGGTACCTGCGGCGAGCCATGGAGGCCGGCGCGCACGGGTTCGTCGTCAAGGACGCGCCGGCCAAGGAGCTGGCCGATGCGGTGCGCCGGGTCGCCGCGGGCGGGCGGGTGGTCGACCCGGCACTGGCCGCGGCCACGCTCGCCCGCGGACCGAGCCCGCTGACCACGCGCGAGCGGGAGGTCCTGGTGGCATCCCGCGACGGCGCCACAATCGCCGACATCGCCGCCCGGCTCGTGTTGTCCGAGGGCACGGTGCGGAACTACCTGTCCGCGGCGATCACCAAGACCGGCTCGCGCAACCGGGTCGAGGCGTTGCACATCGCCGAGGCGAACGGCTGGTTGTGACACCGCCCTCCGTCGCCGCCGCCCGCGTCGCGTCCCGCCGCGTGTGGGCGGTCGTCGGCGCGGCGGCGCTGCTGGTCACGGCGTTCGTGCTGGCGCGGCTCGCGCTCACCACCTCCGTCGGCGGCTTCGTGCTGGCGGGCGACCGGTTCGCGGACCCGGCCGCGGTGCCGGCCGGGCTCGGCGTGCAGCCCGGCGGCGGGTACGACGGCCAGTTCGTGTACCGGCTGGCGCTCGACCCGTGGACGACCGAGCAGCGCGGGTACGGGATCATGCTGGACCTGCCCGCGTACCGGCAGCAGCGGATCGCCACCGCCGCGCTCGCCTGGGCGCTGGCCGGCCCGCCCGGAATCTCCACGGCGCTGGCGCTCATCCTCGTCAACGCGGTCGCGCTGGTGGTGGCCGCGGCGTACGGCAGCCGGCTCGCAGTCGAGGCCGGTCGGCATCCCGGGTGGGGGCTCGTGCTCGCCTTCCCGGCGTGCATGCCGATCTCGCTCGCCCGCGACCTGACCGAGCCGGTCGCCTGGGCCGGCGTGCTCGCCGGGCTGCTGTACGTCCGGCGGCGTCAATGGCTCGCGGCGGCAGTCGCGCTGACCATCGCGGTGCTCGCGAGGGAGACGTCGCTGCTCATCGTCGCCGGCCTGCTCGCTGGTGAGCTGCTCGCCGCCCGCCATGCCCGGGCGAGGGCGCCGATTGCCGTGCCGGCGCCGCGGACACCGCCCGACGATGCGCCGGCCGCCGATCCAGTCGGCCGTCGCGCCGCCCGTGGCTGGTGGCCGGCCGCCGGCTGGCTGGCCCTACCCCTTCTCGTCGCGGCCGGCTGGCAACTCTGGCTCTGGCACGTCTGGGGCGAGCTGCCGGTTCGCGCGGGCCCGCGCAACAACCTCGGCGGGCTGCCCGTCCTCGGCGTGCTGGACTCGGTGGCCGGCGGGCTCGTCCGGCTCACCGGCCCGCACGCCGACAATCCCGCCGTCGGCGCGCTGTTCGCGGTCGAGCGGCTGGCACTGCTGCTCGCGTTCGGGTTCGCCGCGGTGGCGCTGCTCCGCGGGTGGAGCCGGGTGACGCCGGGGGAGCGGATCGGGTGGGGGCTCACCGTCGCGCTCGCGGTCTGGCTCACCGGGTGGGCCTACGACGTGCAGTTCCTCCGCGCCGCCTACGAGGCACTGGGCATGTCCGTGCTGGTCGCGCTGTTCGTCCAGGATCGAGCCGGCAGGCGGCGGGTGGCGACGCTGGTGCTGGCCGCGAGCGGCGCGCTGACGGCGGTCGTCGCCGTGATGTACGTGCTCGTGCCCTGACCCGGCCGCCCTGCGGCCCGGCGGGCGGAAGAAATCGTCGGACGACCGGCTTATCGTCGTCGCTATGCGAGCAGTCACCGACATCGTGCCCACGGAGGGGCGCTTCGAGGTCGTCAGCGAGTTCGCCCCGTCCGGCGACCAGCCGCAGGCGATCGACGACCTGGAGGGCCGGGTCCGGGCGGGTGAGCGCAATGTCGTGCTGCTCGGCGCGACCGGCACCGGGAAGTCCGCGACCACCGCGTGGCTGGTCGAGCGGCTGCAGCGACCGACGCTCGTGATCGCGCCGAACAAGACGCTCGCCGCCCAACTGGCCAACGAGTTCCGCGAGCTGCTCCCGCACAACGCGGTGGAGTACTTCGTCTCGTACTACGACTACTACCAGCCCGAGGCGTACGTTCCGCAGACCGACACCTACATCGAGAAGGATTCCTCGATCAACGAGGAGGTGGAGCGGCTGCGGCACTCGGCCACGATGTCGCTGCTCACCCGCCGCGACGTGGTCGTCGTCGCCACCGTGTCCTGCATCTACGGCCTGGGCACCCCGCAGGAGTACGTCGACCGGTGCGTGCGGCTGCGGGTCGGCCAGGAGATGGAGCGGGACGCGATCCTTCGCGAGCTGGTGCACGAGCAGTACTCGCGCAACGACCTGTCCTTCACCCGCGGCACGTTCCGGGTCCGCGGGGACACGATCGAGATCTTCCCGGTCTACGAGGAGCTCGCGGTCCGGGTGGAGATGTTCGGCGACGAGATCGAGCGGCTCTACTACCTGCACCCGCTCACGGGCGAGGTCATCCGGGAGGCGAAGGAGGTCTTCGTCTTCCCCGCCTCGCACTACGTGGCCGGGCCGGAGCGGATGGAGCGGGCGATCCGCGGCATCGAGATCGAGCTGGAGGACCGGCTCGCCGAGCTGGAGCGGCAGGGCAAGCTGCTGGAGGCGCAGCGGCTGCGCATGCGCACCACGTACGACGTGGAGATGATGCGCCAGGTCGGCTTCTGCTCCGGCATCGAGAACTACTCCCGCCACATCGACGGCCGCGCGCCCGGCTCCCCGCCGCACTGCCTGCTCGACTACTTCCCGGAGGACTTCCTGCTCGTCATCGACGAGTCGCATGTCACCGTGCCGCAGATCGGCGGCATGTACGAGGGCGACATGTCGCGCAAGCGGACCCTCGTCGAGCACGGCTTCCGGCTGCCGAGCGCGATGGACAACCGGCCGCTGAAGTGGGAGGAGTTCGTCGACCGGATCTGCCAGACGGTGTACCTGTCGGCGACCCCGGGGCCGTACGAGCTTGGTCGGACGAAGGGCTCGTTTGTCGAGCAGGTGATCCGGCCGACCGGGCTGGTGGACCCCGAGGTCGTGGTCAAGCCGACCAAGGGCCAGATCGACGACCTCGTGCACGAGATCCGGACCCGCGCCGAGCGGGACGAGCGGGTGCTGGTCACCACGCTGACCAAGAAGATGGCCGAGGACCTCACCGACTACCTGCTCGAGCTCGGCATCCGGGTGCGCTACCTGCACTCCGAGGTCGACACGCTGCGCCGGGTCGAGCTGCTGCGCGAGTTGCGGATGGGCGAGTACGACGTGCTCGTCGGGATCAACCTGCTGCGCGAGGGTCTCGACCTGCCCGAGGTGTCGCTGGTGTCCATTCTGGACGCCGACAAGGAGGGCTTCCTGCGGTCGGGCACCTCGCTGATCCAGACGATCGGCCGCGCCGCCCGGCACGTCTCGGGGCAGGTTCATATGTACGCGGACCAGGTCACGCAGTCGATGAGCAACGCGATCGACGAGACCAACCGGCGCCGGGCCAAGCAGATCGCCTACAACGCCGAGCGCGGCCTCGACCCGCAGCCGCTGCGGAAGCGGATCGTCGACATCCTCGACGGGATCTACCGGGAGGCGGAGGACACCGAGCTGGCCGGTGCCCGGCCGGGCGGCAAGCTCGTCGGCGGGTCCGGGCGGCAGCAGTCCCGCGGCAAGGCGCCGGTGCCAGGCCTGTCCTCGAAGTCGGCCGGGGTCGTCGGGGTCGGCGCGCACGCGCGCGACCTGGCCGGCATGCCGAGGGCCGAGCTGGCCGACCTCATCCAGCAGCTCAACGAGCAGATGCTGCAGGCTGCCCGCGAGCTGCAGTTCGAGCTGGCGGCCCGGCTCCGGGACGAGATCGCCGAGCTGAAGAAGGAGCTCCGGGGGATGGACGCCGCGGGCGTGCGCTAGCTACTGGACGCAGAACTCGTTGCCCTCCGGGTCGGCGAGCGTCACCCAGTACTCCCGCTCACCGTCGCCTCGCGGGGCGGGCTCGAGGACGGTCGCACCGGCCGCCGTCAGCCGCTCGACCTCGGCGTCCACCCGACGCCGGCGTTCCCCGATCGAGGTGCCCGGGCCTCCGCTGACGTTCACGTCCACGTGCATCCGGTTCTTCACCGTCTTCGGCTCCGGGACGCGCTGGAAGAACAGCCGAGGCCCGGCCCTGTCCGGGTCGACCACGGCGCCGTAGTCGTTCCACCGATCCGGCGGGATGCCCACCTCGGTGGCGAAGGCCTCCCAGCTGTCGTACCCGGGCGGCGGCGGTTCGGCAACGTAGCCGAGGGCGGTCGACCAGAACCGGGTCAGCCGGTCCGGGTCGGCGCAGTCGAGGACGATCTGGATGCCGGCGGCCATGACGCCTCCTCCTGGTGAGCCCGCTGCGGCGGCACGCTACAACTGGGTACCGACGTTTCCTGTGGCGCGAGTCACCGGGGCACGCGGGCGCCAGGACTGGCCTCAGGCCCGGTGCTAGGCAAGAATGAGCCGGAAGCGTGGAGGGGAGTATCCCGACACGGCGGCATCGTCATCACGATCCGACCCGCAGGCGTCACCGGGCGGATCCGGGGCCGCTGGTCGCGTCATCGCGGCGGGAGAGACCTCCGGTGGATGACAGTCGCCGTCCGACCGGAGGTCGCCAGTGAACATCCCGACCTGGGCATGGTTCGCTACGATCGCCGGCCTGCTCCTGCTGATCGCGGTGGACCTGTTCATCGTCGACCGCCGTCCCCACCGGATCCGGGTCGGCGAGGCGGCCCGCTGGGTGCTCTTCTACGTCGCGCTCGCCGTGCTGTTCGGCATCGGCATCTGGATGTTCTATGGCGGGCGGTACGCGGGCGAGTTCTTCGCCGGCTACATCACCGAGTACAGCCTGAGCGTCGACAACCTGTTCGTCTTCGTGATCATCATGGCGACGTTCGCGGTGCCCGCCATCCACCAGCACCGCGTCCTGCTGTTCGGCATCCTCGCCGCGCTCGTCCTGCGCGGCCTGTTCATCGCCGCCGGCGCCGCGATCATCGGCCGGTTCGAGTGGGTCTTCTACCTGTTCGGCGCGTTCCTCATCTACACCGCGTGGAACCTCGCGTTCTCCGACAGGGACCAGGAGGAGGAGCAGCCGGACAACCTGGCGCTCCGGCTGGTCCGGCGGGTGCTCCCGGTCACCGACGAGTACCACGGCACCAAGGTCGTGGTCCGCATCGACGGAAAGCGATTTGTCACCCCGATGCTCATCGTGATGCTGGCCATCGGGACCACCGACATCCTGTTCGCGCTCGACTCGATCCCGGCGATCTTCGGGCTGACCCGCGAGCCGTTCCTGGTCTTCACCGCGAACGCGTTCGCCCTGATGGGCCTGCGGCAGCTGTACTTCCTGCTCGGCGGCCTGCTCAACCGCCTCGTCTACCTCGACCTCGGACTCTCCGTCATCCTCGGCTTCATCGGCGTGAAGCTGATTTTCGAGGCGATGCACGGCAGCGGCCTCGAGTGGGCGCCGGAGATCGGCATTCAGATCTCGCTGGCGGTCATCGTCGGCGTGCTGGCCGTGACGACGGTGGCGAGCCTGATCAAGGTGCGGCGTGATCCGTCCGCGGTCAAGTCGCTGCCGGCCGCGGCGCGCGGCACTGCCGGGGCGGCCGAGGCCGACGCGGACGACACCGCGAGCTCGGAGAACGCCGAGGCGCCCGAGCCCGTCCCGGACCGTGTCAGCCGGCGCTGACCGCCCCAACGCTGGCAGGACCGGCGACGAGCCGGCCGTCCTGGTAGACCGCCCGGATCCGGTCGCGTAGCCCGCCGAGGTCGAGTTCCCCCTCGACGACGACCAGGTCGGCGCGCTTGCCCGGCTCGACGGTGCCGAGATCCTCGGCCACGCCGAGTAGCTCCGCCGCCGAGCGGGTGGTCGCGTGCAGCGCCTGCGCCGCGGTCATCCCGCAGTCGACCATCAGCTCGAGTTCGCGCAGGTTGTTGCCGTGCGCACCGACGCCGCTGTCGGTGCCCATCGCCACCTTGACGCCAGCGGCGATCGCCCGGCGCGCCGACTCCGTGTGCTCGGCGAGCACCATCCGCGCCTTCGCCAGCGCGGCGTCCGGGAACGGCACGCCCGCGTCGGCCAGCTCCAGCACCGCGCGCGGCGCCACCAGGGTCGGCACCAGCCAGGTCCCGCGGTCGAGCATCATGCCGATCGCCTCGTCGTCGAGGTAGATGCCGTGCTCGATGGACCGGATGCCGTTGCGGATGGCCACCTTGATCCCGTCGGTGGCCTGCGCGTGCGCCATCACGAAGATCCCCGCCGCGTTCGCCTCGCGCACGATGACCGCGACCTCGTCGTCGCGGAAGTGCCCGTGCCGCGGGTCGTCCCGGGGGGAGAGCACGCCGCCGCTGGTGGCCACCTTGATCACGTTCGCGCCGGCGCGGATCATCTCGCGGACCGCGCGGCGGACCTCCTCCGGCCCGTCGACGAGCCCGGACGGGCGGCCGGGATGGGTGGCGAACAGACTCACCTCGCAGCCAGCCGGCATCCAGCCGTCGCCGTGCCCGCCGGTCTGGCTGAGCATGTTGATCGAGATCTGCATCCGCGGGCCGGGGATCAGGCCATCCGCCACCGCCTGCTGCACGCCCAGGTCCGCGCCGCCGGCGTCGCGCACCGTGGTGATCCCGGTGTCCAGGGTCGCCCGCAGGTTGCCGATCGCCTGGTAGAAGGGGTACGAGAACGGCGTCTGGATCATCCGGAGCACGTTCACCTCGGAGAACATCACGTGCACGTGGCAGTCGAACAGGCCCGGCAGCAGGGTCGCGCCCATGCAGTCGACCACCTCGTCGCCGTCGAGGCCCGAGCCCACCTCGACGAACCTGCCGTCCTCGACGACGACGTCGGCGTCCGCGGGCGCGGCGCCGGTGCCGTCGAAGAGGCGACCACCGGAGAAGAGAGTCCTCGTCATGGACGCACCCTAAGGGGTGCGCGACGTGGCTCGTTAGGCACGCTAACGTGTTGTGGCATGAAGCCCACGGACCTCTCGCTGCTCCGCACGCCCGGCGTGCCGACCGTCTCGCCGGACGGGCGGCGCGCGGTCGTCGCCGTCACCCGGCTCGACCTGGATGCGGACGAGTACCGCAGCCAGCTCTGGCTGGTCGACACCGAGGGCGCGACCCCGCCCCGGGCGATCACGCACGGCCGGCGCGACAGCGCGCCGCGGTGGTCGCCGGACGGAAATTGGCTGGCGTTCCTGCGCGCCCCCGCCGGCGGCAAGCCCCAGCTGCACGTGCTGCCGGCCGAGTGCGGCGAGCCACGCCGGGTCACCGACGACGAGCAGCATCCGCTCGGCGCCGGCGCGCCCGTGTGGAGCCCGGACTCGACCCGGATCGCGTACGCCGCCCGGGTGCCGGAGGAGGGACGGTACGGGACGGCCGAGGACGTGGGGCCGGAGAAGGAGCCGCCGCGGCGGATCACCACGCTGAAGTACCGCGAGGACGACATCGGCTTCGTCATCGACCGACGGAAGCACGTCTTCGTCGTCGACCCGTTCGCCGATGAGCCGGCGCCGGCGCAGGTGACCGACGGCGACTGGGACGACGACGAGGTCGCCTGGAGCCCGGACGGTGACCGGCTCGTGTTCGTCTCGGCGCGGCACGAGGACCGGGACACCACGTTGTACCGCGACGTGTACTCGTGTGCGTCCGCCGGCGAGGACACCCGCCGCGTCACGCCCACGACGTTGTTCGCGGCGCAGCCCGCGTACAGCGCGGACGGCGCCTCGATCCTCTTCCTCGGCCAGGAGCTGGGGGGCGACGGTCGGGACTTCGTCGCCCGCAACACGGCGCTGTGGGCGGTGCCGGCGGGCGGCGGCACGCCGCGGCCGCTCACCGACGCCGAGACGATGGACCTCACCGCGGAGGGCAGCGGGCTGGTGCCGGTCGACGGCGGGGTGCTCGCCGGCCTGCAGCACCGGGGCTCCGTCCGGCTGATCAGCGTGCCGGCGTCCGGCGGCGAGCCGGTCGCCGTCGTCGAGGGTGCCCGGCAGGCCGTCGCGTACGCCGCCGCGGCGGGCGTCCTGGTCGCCACGATCGCCGACCCGACCAGCGCCGGCGAGCTGGTCGCGGTGCGCGACGGCGATGAGAAGGTGCTCACGTCCTTCGGCGCCGAGCTGACCCGCGACGGCGGCCTGCGGCCGATGGAGGAGATCACCGCGCGCGCTCCGGACGGCTACCCGGTGCACGGCTGGATCATCCGACCTGCCGGCGACGGGCCGCATCCGGTGCTGCTGAACATCCACGGCGGCCCGTTCCGGCAGTACGGCTGGACGCTGTTCGACGAGGCGCAGGTGTACGCCGGCGCGGGCTACGCGGTCGTGATGGGCAACCCGCGCGGGTCCGGCGGGTACGGCCAGCGGCACGGGCGGGTCATCCGGCATGCGATGGGCACCGTCGACGCCGACGACATCCTGGCCCTGCTCGACGCCGCGGTCGCGGAGCCGGACCTGGACGGAGACCGGGTCGGCGTGATGGGCGGCTCGTATGGCGGCTACCTGACGACCTGGCTCGCCGCGCACGCCGGCGACCGGTTCCGCGCGGCGATCAGCGAGCGGGCCCTGAACGCCTGGGACAGCTTCACCGGCTCCAGCGACATCGGGTACTTCTTCACCGAGGGCTACGCCGGCACCGACCCGGACCGGGTGGCCGCGCAGGACCCGCTGTCGTTCGCCGACCGCATCCGGATCCCGATGCTGCTGATCCACTCCGAGCACGACTGGCGGTGCCCCGTCGAGCAGGCACAGCGGCTGTTCGTCGCGCTGCGCGGCCGGGGCGCCGACGCCGAGCTGCTGCTCTTCCCGGGTGAGGGGCACGAGCTGTCCCGGTCGGGCCGGCCGAAGCATCGCCGTGCCCGGTTCGAGGCGATCCTCGACTGGTGGAGCCGGCACCTCGGTACCGACGGTACCGGCTGACCGGGTACGGGCTGACCGCGCGGCGGCGATCGGCCGGCAACTGACCGGCACCCCGGGCTGTCACCGCTGACCCGGCCTGCGGCGTCATGTCACGATGGTGCTCGTCTCAGCCGGTTTCAGCCCGCGCCGAGTGGTCGCGACGAAGGGGGCTGTCCACATGTTCTCGGTGGAAACGCAGCGCCAGGCTGCCGCGTTCGACGCCATCGGCGAGCGGTACGACGACGCGTTCCCGCACAAGTCGGCCCAGATCATCGCGACGCAGTGGGTGATCGACCGGCTTGGCCCGGGGGCGCGGGTGCTCGACATCGGCTGCGGCACCGGGGTGCCGACGGCGGGCATGCTGACCGAGTCCGGGCTGGACGTCGTCGGCATCGACGTGTCGCCGGAGATGCTCCGGCTGGCCCGCCGCAACGTGCCGGGCGCCCGGTTCGTGCTGATGGACGTGCTGCAGCTGGACGCGTCGCTGGGCGACTTCGACGCCGCGGTCGCCTTCTTCTCGCTGCTGATGCTGCGCCGGTCGGACATCCCGGTGGTGCTGCGCCGGATCCGTGGGCTCTTGCGACCGGGCGGGTACCTCGCGCTGTCCATGGTGGAGGCGGACCTGGACTACGCGCCGCTGGAGTTCCTCGGCCAGCCGGTGTCCGTGACCGCCTACCCGCAGCAGGAGCTGGAGGCATTGCTCACCGGCGAGGGCCTGGAGGTGCGCGCCGTCGACGTCGAGGACTTCGAGCCGGCCGGCCCGGAGGCGCCGCCGGAGCGGCAGATATTCGTCTACTGCCGGGTGCCCTAACGTCCCGCCGAGGCGTCACCAGCCGCGGGCCCACCAGTCCGGGATGGCGGGGCGCTCGGTGCCGAGCGTGCTGTCCTTGCCGTGGCCGGGATAGAACCAGGTGTCGTCGGGCAGCGGGTTGAACACGCGGTCGGTCAGATCGTTCATCAGGCTGGTGAAGTTGTCCGGGTTGCCGAACGTGTTCCCGGGCCCGCCGGGGAACAGCGAGTCGCCGGTGAACAGGTGCGGCGGGCCGGCCGGGTCCTCGTACAGCAGCGCGATGCTGCCCGGGGTGTGCCCGCGCAGGTGGATCACCCGCAGCGGCACGTCGGCGACGGTGACGGTGTCGCCGTGCTCGACCGGGCGGTCCACCGGCACCGGCAGCTCGCGCGCGTCGGCCGGGTGGGCGATCGTCTGCGCGCCGGTCGCCACGACGACCGCCCGCAGGCCCTGCCAGTGGTCGGCGTGCCGGTGGGTGGTGACCACCGCGCGCAGCGGAGCGTCGCCGACCAGCTCGAGCAGCCGGTCCGGCTCGTTCGCCGCGTCCACCAGCACCGCATCGCCGGTGGCCGTGCTGCGCATCAGGTAGACGTTGTTGTCCATCGGGCCGACGGCCAGCTTGCTGATGGTCAGGGCGGGCAGCTCGCGCACGTCGGCGGGCCCGCCCACCGTCACGTCGCCGGTGTACGTCGTCATGCTGGCCATCTTGCCCAGCGGCCCGCACGTGCAACAGCACCGGCGCGGCGCCTCGCGGCGCCATCGAGGTGATGCTGCCTGTTTCGGTACAGATGGGCGACGCTCTTGGGCTATCCGCGCCGGAGGGGTAGATGTCAAGTTGGCATCCCCGTTGTGAGGTGCCGCGGCCGACCGGAGAGGAGGGTCGTCATGCTCAAGGCTGCCTGCTCGTACGTGAAGTACGGCCTGAGCGCGTTCGCCTCAGTGGTGTTCATGGTCGCTTGCTAGCGGCCGGGCCGGCGGCGAGGCGGCGGGCAGCGTCGGGTACCACTCGGCGGTTCCCGCCGCCTCGCGCCGTCTGCACCGACGACGACCTCGACGGAGGGAGGCGTTCGTGCTCGACACCGCGACTCGGCAGCTGCGCTACGGCGGGGCGCTACTGGCCGGCAGGCGCATCCCGCTGCGGGCGGTCGAGGGCATGGTTCGGGACGTGCTCGCGACCCGCGCCGAGTTCGGCGAGGTCGGCAGCGAGCAGCGGCGGCTGCTGCAGGGCTCCGCGCTGGATGCCGACACGCGGAGGACCCTTGACCAGCGCCGATGGCAGCGGATGGTCCGCAAGGCATACGCGGAGACCCGCTACTACCGGCGGCGTCTCGACGAACTCGGGATCACCCCCGACGATCTGGTCCTCGATCGGGCCGCCGAGCTGCCGCCCACGCCGAAGGCCGCCATCCGGGCGATGCCCGAGGCGTTCGTCAGCGACCGGTCGACGCCGGTGTTCCAGGCCTGGACCACCGGGACCACCGGCGTTCCGACGGCGGTCTGGTTCTCCCGGTACGAGCTGCAGCTGGCCGCCGGGCTGAGCGCGCTGTCGCTGATGATGTCCGTCGGCATCGGCCCGGAGGACGTCGTGCAGATGTGCGTCAGCTCCCGGGCGCTGCTCGGCATCGACACGACGATGCAGGCCTGCCGCATGATCGGGGCGGCGGCGTTCCTGACCGGGCTCGTCGAGCCGGCCGAGACGCTCGCCCGGCTGGCGACGCCGGTGCACCTGCCGGGCAAGAATCCACGAACCAGCATGATCAGCGTCATGCCCAGCTACCTCGCCGCGCTGGTGCAGACGGCCGAGCGGGAGGGCTACCGGCCCGCCGACTTCGGACTGGAACGGATCATCAGCGCCGGCGAGTTGCTCAGCGACCCGCTCCGGGCCAGGGCGGAAGAGGTGTTCGGCGCCGAGGTCACCGACAACTACGCGATGACGGAGACGGCGCCCGTCGCCGGTCTCGCCTGCGAGCAGCGGCACCTGCACCTGACCGTCGAGCAGGGGCTGGTCGAGGTGCTCGACCCGGTCACGTTCGCCCCGGCCCGACCGGGCGATGTCGGGATGCTGGTCGTCACCCCGTACGCGCCGTACCGGGAGACCACCCTCGTGCTCCGGCTGGCCACCGGCGACCTGGTCCGGCGGCTGCCCGACGAACCGCTGTCCTGTGACCTGGCCGGGTTGCCGGCCACGTCACGAGTGCTGGGCCGGGCGGCGGCCGGGCCGGACGGGCCGGTCGTCTACACCCGGGACGTGCTCGACCTGCTCGAGGCCGAGCGCGCCGTGCCGCTGCCCTGCCGGTACGCGCTCGAGCCGGCCGCCGACGGCGCCGACCTGCACCTGCTGGTCGAGCGGGAGGCCCCGGCGCTGCGCGCACGGCTGGAGGCAGGCGCGGCCGACCGTGGGCTGCCGCTGCGCAAGCTGGTGCTGCATACCGACCTCGCCGGGATGCCGCCGATCGAGTTCATGCGGGCATTCCTGCGCGAGATGACCGTGGTGCGCGACGAGGGGAGCGGCCGGTGGAGCCTGCGCTGAGCTCGATCGCCGTCGTCTCCGCGTTCGTCCTGCTCGCCGTCGTCGGGGCGGTGGTCTATGCGCGGCGGGTGCGGATGGACCGCCCACCGATCGGCGTCTTCAACCTGCGGGACATCGTGGTGATCTCGATCGTGGTGGTCGTGCTGCCGCCGCTGTACCTGCACATCCCGTCGTTCCTGATCGTCGCCGTCCTCGCGCTGGTCGCGACCGGCATCGCCTACTTCACGCTCACCCCGGTGGTCGGCCGCATCGGGCTGGTGCTGGCGGTCGGGCTCGTCGTGGCCGACATCGCGCTGTCGTGGCTGGGGTCCGGCGGGGCACAGCACCCGGCGTTCCTCATCGTGAACAACGCGCTGATGACGCTGCTCGCGATCGGGGTCGGCGCGCTCTACGTGCAGAGCGGCATCAAGGCGCGCGACGTGGCCGTGTTCGCGGTGGTGCTGGCGGTGTACGACGTGCTCGCCACGGTCGCGTTCCCGGTGATGGTCGAGTTCTTCGCCCGGGTGACGGAGCTCCCGCTCACCCCGGCCATCCTGTGGGGCAGCGGCGCCGGGGTCGTCGGGGCCGGGCTGGGCGACCTGCTCATGGTCGTGTTGTGGACGCTGGTCGCGGAGAAGGCGTTCGGTCGCGGCGCCGGGCTGCTCGCCGCGGCGACAGGGGTCGGTGCGGTCTACGCCCTGTTCCTGGCGTTTTGGCTGGACTGGCTGAACACCCCGGTTCCCGCGATGGTGGTGCTCGGGCCACTGATCGTCGTCGAGTACGCGGTGCTGGCGCGCCGGCGCGGCCGGGAGAGGACCGCCGGCGAGTACCTCGGCCTGCCGGCCGCCCCCGTCCCACCGCAGCGGCCGGCCACTGACCTCGCCGCCGCGCTGGACTGGCTGCCCACCGACCCGAGTCCCGGCGGCCCGGCCGGCCGGTATGTCGCGGTCGTCGGCGGCAGGCCGGTGGCATCCGGACACTCCGCCGGCGTGGCCGTCCGGGCGGCGCGGGAGGCGGCACCGGGCCGCGTGCCGGTCCTTGTCTGGTCGGCCGACACCGGGCCGGGGGAGGCGGCGAGCCGCGGGGAGAACGACTGACCCGAGGGGAAGAAACTGTCGGGGCGCGTCGCTACCGTAGGGCCTGACATCATCGGCCTTCCCCCGTGCCGGAAAGAACGCCTGTGGCTGACCACCTGATCGTGCGCGGCGCCCGCGAGCACAACCTCAAGGACGTCCACGTCGAGCTGCCCCGCGACAGCTTGATCGTGTTCACCGGCCTGTCCGGGTCCGGCAAGTCGAGCCTCGCGTTCGACACGATCTTCGCCGAGGGCCAGCGGCGCTACGTGGAGTCGCTGTCCGCGTACGCCCGGCAGTTCCTCGGCCAGATGGACAAGCCCGACGTGGACTTCATCGAGGGCCTGTCCCCGGCGGTCTCGATCGACCAGAAGTCCACCAGCCGCAACCCGCGGTCGACGGTCGGCACGATCACGGAGGTGTACGACTACCTCCGCCTGCTGTACGCGCGGATCGGGCGACCGCACTGTCCGAAGTGTGGCCGGCCGATCAGCCGGCAGACCCCGCAGCAGATCGTGGACCGGGTGCTCGAGATGGAGGAGGGCACCCGGTTCCAGGTGCTCGCCCCGGTGGTGCGCGGTCGCAAGGGGGAATACGTCGACCTGTTCACCGAGCTGCAGGCCAAGGGCTACTCGCGGGTCCGGGTCGACGGCGTGGTGCATCCGCTCACCGAGGCGCCGAAGCTGAAGAAGCAGGAGAAGCACACGATCGAGGTCGTCGTCGACCGGCTGACCGTCAAGGGCTCGGCGAAGCGGCGGCTGACCGACTCGATCGAGACGGCGCTGGGCCTGGCCGGCGGCCTCGTCCTGCTCGACTTCGTCGACCTGCCCGAGGACGACCCGCACCGGGAGCGGACCTTCTCCGAACACCTGGCCTGCCACTACGACGACATCTCGTTCGAGGCGCTGGAGCCGCGGTCGTTCTCGTTCAACTCGCCGTACGGCGCCTGCCCGGACTGCACCGGGCTGGGCACCCGCAAGGAGGTCGACCCCGAGCTGGTCGTGCCGGACCCGGAGCGGACGCTGGAGGAGGGCGCGATCGCGCCCTGGTCGGCCGGCCACACGAGCGAGTACTTCCTGCGCCTGCTGACCGCGCTCGGCGAGGCGGTGGGCTTCCGGGTCGACACGCCCTGGGAGCGGCTGCCGGCCCGGGCGCAGAAGGCGGTGCTGTACGGGCACGAGCAGCAGGTGCACGTCCGGTACCGGAACCGGTACGGCCGGGAGCGCGCCTACTACGCGGCGTACGAGGGGGTCGTGCCGTTCCTGGAGCGGCGGCACGCGGAGAGCGACAGCGAGTACAGCCGGGAGAAGTACGAGGGCTACATGCGCGAGGTGCCCTGCCCGGCCTGCGGCGGCGCCCGGCTGAAGCCCGAGGTGCTCGCGGTGACCCTCGGCGGCAAGTCGATCGCCGAGCTGTGCGCGCAGTCGATCGGCGAGGCCGGGGAGTTCCTCCGCGAGGTCAGGCTGACCGATCGGGAGCGGATGATCGCCGAGCGGGTGTTCAAGGAGGTGCACGCCCGGCTGGGCTTCCTCGTCGACGTCGGGCTGGACTACCTGTCGCTGGACCGGCCGGCGGCGACGCTGGCCGGCGGCGAGGCGCAGCGGATCCGGCTGGCCACCCAGATCGGCTCCGGCCTGGTCGGCGTGCTGTATGTGCTGGACGAGCCGTCCATCGGCCTGCACCAGCGGGACAACCACCGGCTGATCGACACGTTGCTGCGGCTGCGCGACCTGGGCAACACGCTGATCGTCGTCGAGCACGACGAGGACACGATCCGCACCGCCGACTGGGTCGTGGACATCGGGCCGGGGGCCGGCGAGCACGGCGGGCAGATCGTCGTCGCCGGCACCGTCGAGGACCTGCTGGCCTCAGCCGACTCGGTGACCGGCGCGTACCTGTCCGGGCGCCGGAGCCTCGCCGTGCCCGCGGTGCGGCGGCCGCGGGTGAACGGCCGCCGGCTCGTGGTCGAGGGCGCGCGCGAGCACAACCTGAAGAACATCGACGTGGCGTTCCCGCTCGGCTGCTTCATCGCGGTCACCGGCGTGTCCGGCTCGGGGAAGTCCACGCTGGTGAACGACATCCTCTACACCACGCTGGCGAACAAGATCAACGGTGCCCGGATGGTGCCCGGCCGGCACCGACGGGTGCGCGGCATCGAGAGCGTCGACAAGGTGGTCGGCGTCGACCAGTCGCCGATCGGGCGCACCCCCCGGTCGAACCCGGCGACGTACACCGGCGTGTTCGACCAGATCCGCCGGCTGTTCGCGGAGACCACCGAGGCGAAGATCCGCGGCTACCAGCCGGGCCGGTTCTCGTTCAACGTCAAGGGCGGCCGGTGCGAGGCGTGCGCCGGCGACGGCACGATCAAGATCGAGATGAACTTCCTGCCCGATGTCTACGTCCCGTGCGAGGTGTGCAAGGGCGCCCGGTACAACCGGGAGACACTGGAGGTCCACTTCAAGGGCAAGACGATCGCCGAGGTCCTGGACATGCCGATCGAGCAGGCGGCGGACTTCTTCGCGGCGGTCCCGGGGATCTCGCGCCACCTCACCACGCTGGTCGACGTCGGGCTCGGGTACGTCCGGCTCGGCCAGCCGGCGCCGACGCTGTCCGGCGGCGAGGCGCAGCGGGTCAAGCTCGCCTCCGAGCTGCAGAAGCGGTCCACCGGCAACACGGTGTACGTGCTCGACGAGCCGACGACCGGGCTGCACTTCGAGGACGTGCGCAAGCTGCTCGGCGTGCTCGGCCGCCTCGCCGACCAGGGCAACACGGTGATCGTCATCGAGCACAACCTCGATGTAATCAAGACCGCGGACTGGATCGTCGACATGGGACCGGAGGGCGGCAACGGGGGCGGCCGGATCGTGGCCGAGGGCACCCCGGAGGAGGTCGCCGCGCACCCGGGCAGCCACACCGGGCGGTTCCTGCGCGAGATCCTCGGCCGGCGCGATCCCGCCGAGGTGCCGTCACGCCGGCGCCCCCGCGCGCGGGCGCGCGCGACGGCGTAGGCGACCGCCGCCCGCGGGGGTGGCTCTCGAGCGGTCGCTCAGGACCGATCGAGGAAGCGGTCGATCTCGGCGTCCAGCGCCGCGGCCCACCGCTCCTCGCCGGCCGGCACCACCGCCTCGGTCTCGGCCAGGAACGAGCGGAGCCGCTCCACCGGCACGGTGACCACGATCGGCAGCGTCGCGGAGCGTAGGGTGAACGTGACGCGATCGCCGTCCCGGCTCAGCCGCACGTGCGCGTGCGCCGACCGGCTGCCGGCCGCCTGCTCGCCGGCCGGGCCGACGAGGGCGGCCGGGCCGACGAGGGCGCGCAGCGTGTCCCGCAGCAGCACCCAGCGGCCGCGCAGCAGCGACGGGTGATCGGGCCTTGCGGCGACCACGACCGCGACGGCCAGCGGGTCGGCCGCCGACCAGGACAGCCGCACCACGGTCTGATATCCGAGCCGGGACGCGGGGTCGTCGTCCAGCGCGATCTCGGATGTGACGGTCTCGGCCATCGGCGTCCGTGTCCCTGCGGGGGGTGCGGCCCGCGTACCCTCTCACAACGTGCCCGACCCGTCCACGTACCGCCCCGCACCGGGCACGATCCCCGACGAGCCGGGCGTCTACAAGTTCCGCGACGAGCGGCGCCGAGTCATCTACGTCGGCAAGGCCAAGAGCCTCCGGCAGCGGCTGAACAGCTACTTCGGCGTCGCCGCCGACCTGCACCCACGGACCCGCCAGATGGTCACCTCGGCGGCCAGCGTCGAGTGGACGGTCGTCAGCACCGAGGTCGAGGCGCTGCAGCTCGAGTACAACTGGATCAAGGAGTTCGACCCGCGGTTCAACGTCCGGTACCGGGACGACAAGAGCTACCCGAGCCTGGCCGTGACGCTGTTCGAGGAGTTCCCGCGGCTGCAGGTCATGCGCGGGGCGAAGCGGAAGGGCGTGCGGTACTTCGGGCCGTACGCGCACGCCTGGGCCATCCGGGAGACGCTCGACCTGCTGCTGCGCGTGTTCCCGGCGCGCACCTGCAGCGCGGGCGTGTTCAAGCGGGCCGGCCAGGTCGGCCGGCCGTGCCTGCTCGGCTACATCGACAAGTGCTCGGCCCCCTGCGTGGGCCGGGTCACCGCCGAGGAGCACCGGCGGATCGTCGACGACTTCTGCGACTTCATGGCCGGCAAGACCGACCAGATGATCCGCCGGCTGGAGCGGGAGATGGCGGTCGCGTCGGCGGCGCAGGAGTTCGAGCGGGCGGCGCGTATCAGGGACGACATCGGCGCGCTCCGCCGTGCGATGGAGAAGCAGGCGGTCGTGCTCGGCGACGGCACGGACGCCGACGTGGTCGCGTTCGCCGAGGATGCGCTGGAGGCCGCGGTGCAGGTGTTCCACGTGCGCGGCGGGCGGGTACGCGGCCAGCGCGGCTGGGTCGTCGACAAGGTGGAGGACGTCACGACCGCCGACCTGGTCGAGCAGTTCGTCACCCAGGTCTACGGCGGCGACGACCTCGACTCCTACGCCGAGGAGGTCCCGCGCGAGGTGCTGGTGCCGGTGCTGCCGCCGGAGGTGGACGCGCTCGGCGAGTGGCTGTCCCGGCGGCGCGGCGCGCGGGTGTCGCTGCGGGTGCCGCAGCGCGGCGACAAGCGGGCCCTGATGGAGACGGTCGCCCGCAACGCGGCCCAGGCGTTCGCCCAGCACAAGCTGAAGCGGGCCAGCGACCTCACCGCCCGCTCCCGGGCGCTCGCCGAGATCCAGGACGCGCTCGGGCTGGACGAGGCGCCGCTGCGGATCGAGTGCTTCGACGTCTCGCACGTGCAGGGTACGAACGTGGTGGCCAGCATGGTCGTCTTCGAAGACGGCCTGCCGCGCAAGTCGGAGTACCGGCGCTTCGCGATCCGGGGGAACGGGAAGCCCGCTCCCACCGGCAGCGAGGAGGCCGACGCTCACGGCCCCGACGGACACGGGGGCGACGACACCGCCTGGATCCACGAGGCGGTGCGCCGGCGGATGAGCCGGTACCTGGACGAGCGGATGGACACCGGCGAGGAGGGCGAGGACGCCGAGGGCGTCGCCGGACCGATCGACCCGCAGACCGGCCGGCCGCGCAAGTTCGCCTACCCGCCGAACCTGCTCGTCGTCGACGGCGGCGCGCCGCAGGTCGCCGCGGCCGCTCGCGCCCTGGACGAGCTCGGCATCGACAACGTGGCGTTGTGCGGGCTCGCGAAGCGGCTGGAGGAGGTCTGGCTGCCCGGCGAGGACGCCCCGGTCATCCTGCCGCGCACGTCGGAGGGTCTGTACCTGCTGCAGCGGGTGCGCGACGAGGCGCACCGGTTCGCGATCACCTACCACCGGCAGAAGCGGTCCCGGTCGATGACCGCAAGCGTGCTGGACGGGGTGCCTGGACTCGGCGAGAGCCGCCGGAGGACGCTACTCACCCGGTTCGGCTCGCTCAAGCGGCTCCGCGCTGCCACGGTGGAGGACGTCATGTCGGTCCCCGGGTTCGGCCGCCGCACCGCGGAGGCGGTCGTCGCGGCGCTGCACCGGCCGGACGCCGAGCCGGGCCCCGCGGTCGATCCGGCGACCGGCGAGGTGCTGGAGGATCCCCCATGAGCCGGCGCGCACCACGAGCACGCCGCCGGAGCGCAGTGGTGCGGGTCGGCGGGACAGCACAGCCATGAGTCAGCCGGCCGAACCCGCGGTGGCGCCGCATGGCCTGGAGGTCGTGATCGTGACCGGGCTGTCGGGCGCCGGGCGCAGCACCGCCGCGAAGTGCCTGGAGGACCTGGGCTACTTCGTGGTCGACAACCTGCCGCCCGAGCTGATCGCGACCATGGTGGATCTGGGCAGCCGCTCGGTGCAGGCGGTGGCCCGGATCGCGGTCGTGGTGGACGTGCGCAGCCGGGCGTTCTCCGCGGACCTGCGCGACGTGATCGTCGACCTCGACCGCCGCGGCTACCGGCCGCGGGTGCTGTTCCTGGAGGCGGCCGACGACGTGCTGGTCCGCCGGTTCGAGAACGTCCGCCGGGCCCACCCGCTGCAGGCCGGCCGGCGCCTGGTGGACGGCATCGCCGCCGAGCGCGAGCTGCTGGAGGGCCTGCGCGGCGAGGCGGACGTGGTCATCGACACCGGCCGGCTCACCGTGCACGACCTGCGCCGCGAGATCGAGCGGGAGTTCGGCGGCGAGACACCGCCCCCGCTGCGCGCGACCGTGCTGTCGTTCGGCTTCAAGTACGGCCTGCCGCTGGACGCCGACATGGTGGCCGACGTCCGGTTCCTGCCCAACCCGCATTGGATCCCGGAGCTGCGCGACCACACCGGCTCCGAGCCCGAGGTCCGCGACTACGTGCTGTCCCAGGCCGGCGCGGACGAGTTCCTCGACACCTACGCCGCGCTGCTGCGCGTGGTCGGCGCCGGCTACCAGCGCGAGGGCAAGCGCTACCTGACGCTCGCGGTCGGCTGCACCGGCGGCAAGCACCGCTCGGTGGTGATCGCCGACGAGCTGGCCAAGCGGCTGGCCGGCGACGGTGTGCAGACCAGCGTCGTGCACCGCGACCTGGGGCGCGAATGAGCCGCCCGCCGCCGGACGGTCCGCGGGTGGTCGCGCTCGGCGGCGGGCACGGCTTGGCCGCGTCGCTCGCCGCGCTGCGCCGGCTGACACCGCACCTGACCGCCGTCGTCACGGTCGCCGACGACGGCGGCTCCAGCGGCCGGCTGCGGCGCGAGCTCGGCGCGGTGCCGCCGGGCGACCTACGGATGGCGCTGGCCACGCTGGCCGGCGACGACGAGTGGGGGCGTACCTGGGCCGGCCTGCTGCAGCACCGGTTCGGTGGCAGCGGCGCACTCGCCGGCCACCCCGTCGGCAACCTCGTCATCACCGGCCTCGCCGAGCTGCTCGGCGACCCGGTCGCCGCGCTGGACCGCACGGCGCAGCTGATCGGCGCGGTGGGCCGGGTGCTGCCGCTGAGCCCGATCCCGCTGGAGATCGCGGCCGACGTGGTCGGCATCGACGCCGACGACCCGGACCGGATGCGGCGCATTCGCGGCCAGGTCGCGGTCGCCACCACGTGCGGCCGGGTGGTGTCGGTGTCGCTGGTGCCGAAGAGCCCGCCGGCCTGCGCGGAGGCGGTGGCTGCGATTCGAGCCGCGGACGCGGTCGTGTTCGGACCCGGGTCCTGGTTCACCAGCGTGATCCCGCACGTGCTGGTGCCGGACCTGCTCGCCGCGCTGGTGGACACACCGGCGCAGCGGGTGGTGGCGCTGAACCTCGCGCCGCAGCCGGGCGAGACCGACGGCTTCTCCCCGCAGGAGCATCTCGACGCGCTGTGCGCGCACGCGCCGGGCCTCACTCTCGACGCGGTCGTCGCGGATGTCGACGCGGTGGTGGACAGCCGTGGTCTGATGGCGGCAGCCGCTGCGTTGGGCGCCCGGCTCGTGCTGGCTCCGGTCGCCGCCGGGGATGGCACGCCGCGGCATGACCCGGCGCGCCTCGCCGCTGCCTACGGCGAGGTGATCGCCCGGGCCAACGGGGGATAGGAACGGGGTGGCGGACGGATGGCGATGACCGCGGCGGTGAAGGACGAGCTCAGCCGCCTCACCGTGACCAAGACCTGCGACCGCAGGGCGGAGATCTCGGCGTTGCTGCGCTTCGCCGGCGGGCTGCACATCGTCGGCGGCCGGGTCGTGGTCGAGGCGGAGCTTGATACCGGGTCGGTCGCCCGGCGGTTGCGCCGCGATATCGCGGAGGTGTACGGGCACGCCAGCGAGGTGCAGGTGCTCGCGGGCGGCGGGCTGCGCAAGGGCAACCGCTACATCGTGCGCGTGGTCAAGGACGGCGAGGGCCTGGCCCGGCAGACCGGGCTGCTCGACCAGCGCGGCCGGCCGGTCCGCGGGCTGCCACCGCAGGTGGTCTCCGGCGGCGTGTGCGATGCCGAGGCGGCCTGGCGGGGAGCGTTCCTCGCGCACGGCTCGCTCACCGAGCCGGGCCGCTCCTCCTCGCTGGAGGTCACCTGCCCCGGCCCGGAGGCAGCGCTGGCGCTCGTCGGCGCGGCCCGCCGGCTCGGCATCTCGGCCAAGGCGCGGGAGGTCCGCGGGGTCGACCGGGTGGTGGTCCGCGACGGCGACGCCATCGGCGCGCTGCTCACCCGGCTCGGCGCGCACGAGAGCGTGCTGGCGTGGGAGGAACGCCGGATGCGGCGGGAGGTCAGGGCGACCGCCAACCGGCTGGCCAACTTCGACGACGCGAACCTGCGGCGCTCCGCGCGGGCCGCGGTGGCGGCCGGCGCGCGGGTGCAGCGGGCCCTGGAGATCCTCGGCGAGCAGGCACCAGGGCATCTGGTCGACGCCGGCCGGCTGCGGCTGGATCACAAGCAGGCGTCGCTGGAGGAGCTCGGCCAGCTCGCCGACCCGCCGATGACCAAGGACGCGGTGGCCGGGCGCATCCGTCGGCTGCTCGCGCTGGCCGACAAGCGCGCCGCAGAGCTTGGCGTACCGGACACCGAGGCGAGCGTCACCGCGGACATGCTCGCGCCCTGACCGCCGGACCGGGACGGGTCGCGCGATAGGGTCGCGCTGCATGCACAGGCCCGCGATCCCGCTCCGCCATCTTTTGCAAGGGAGTTCCCCGTGACGGTCCGCGTAGGCGTGAACGGTTTCGGCCGCATCGGCCGCAACTTCTGGCGCGCGGTGGACGCGCTGGGGCATGACATCGACGTCGTCGCCGCCAACGACCTCACCGACAACGCCACCAATGCGCACCTGCTGAAGTACGACACCCTGCTGCGGACGCTGCCGCACGAGGTGAGCCACGACGCGGACGGCATCGTGGTCGGGGGCAAGCGGATCCGCATCTTCTCCGAGCGCGACCCGGCCGCGCTGCCCTGGGCCGACCTCGGCGTGGACGTCGTGATCGAGTCGACCGGGCGGTTCACCAAGGCCACCGACGCCGGCAAGCACCTCGCCGCCGGCGCCAAGAAGGTGGTCATCTCCGCGCCGGCCACGGACGAGGACATCACGCTGGTCCTCGGCGTCAACGACGGCGCGTACGACCCGGCCGCGCACCACATCATCAGCAACGCGTCCTGCACCACGAACTGCGTGGCGCCGATGGCGAAGGTGCTGCACGAGGCGTTCGGCATCCAGCGCGGGCTGATGACCACCGTGCACGCGTACACGAACGACCAGGTCATCCTCGACACCGTGCACAAGGACCTGCGCCGGGCACGGGCCGCCGCGGTCAACATCATCCCGACCACGACGGGCGCGGCGAAGGCCACCGGCCTGGTGCTGCCCGCGCTGCAGGGCAAGCTGCACGGGTACGCGCTGCGCGTCCCGGTGGCCAACGGCTCGATCATCGACCTCACCGTGGACCTCGACCGCGAGGTGACGAAGGAGGAGGTCAACGCGGCCTTCAAGGAGGCGGCCGACGGCTCGCTGAAGGGCTACCTCGTCTACACCGAGGACCAGATCGTCTCCGCCGACATCCTCGGCTCGCCGGCCTCCTGCACGTTCGACGCCTCGCTCACGATGGTGATGGGCGGCAGCCAGGTCAAGGCGGTCGGCTGGTACGACAACGAGTGGGGCTACTCCTGCCGCCTCGCCGACCTCGTCGCGATGGTCGGCGCCTCCCTGCCGTGAGGACAGTGCTTCCGTGAGGACAGTTCTGCCGTGAGGACAGTGCTGCCGTGAAGACGCTGGCGGACCTGCTGGGAGAAGGGGTCGCCGGGCGGCGGGTGCTGGTCCGGTCGGACCTGAACGTGCCGCTGGACTGGTCGGACGGCGCGCCGCGAATCACCCACGCCGGCCGGGTTCGTGCCTCCGCGCCGGTGCTGGACGAACTGGCGAAGGCCGGCGCCCGGGTCGTCGTGTGCGCCCACCTCGGCCGGCCGAAGGGCGCGCCCGACCCGACGTACTCGCTGCGGCCGGTGGCCGAGCGGCTGGGCGAGGTGCTCGGCCGGCCGGTCGCGTTCGCCACCGACGTGGTCGGCGAGGCCGCCTCGTCCACTGTGGACGCGCTCGGCGACGGGGAGCTCGCGCTGCTCGAGAACGTCCGGTTCGACCCGCGGGAGACAAGCAAGGACGACGCCGCGCGGGGCGAGCTCGCCGACCGGCTGGCCGGGCTCGCCGACGCCTACGTCGACGACGCGTTCGGCGCGGTGCACCGCAAGCACGCCAGCGTGTACGACGTCGCGCTGCGGCTGCCGGCCTACGCCGGCACGCTCGTGGTCGAGGAGCTGACCGTGCTGCGCCGGCTGACCGGGCAGCCCGAGCGGCCGTACGTGGTGCTGCTCGGCGGCAGCAAGGTCTCGGACAAGCTGGGCGTCATCTCCGCGCTGCTGCCGGCCGTGGACCGGCTGCTCGTCGGCGGCGGGATGTGCTTCACGTTCCTGGCCGCCCAGGGACTGGAGGTCGGCGACTCGCTGCTGGAGGAGGACCAGGTCGAGACGTGCCGGCGGCTGCTGGCCGACGGTGGCGAGAAGATCCTGCTGCCGGCCGACATCGTGGTCGCCGACGAGGTCACCGAGCAGGCGCGGACCGAGGTCGTGCCCGCCGGCGCGATCCCGGACGGGATGAAGGGGCTCGATGTCGGCCCGGCGACCGTCGCCGCGTTCGGCGCGGCGCTGGCTGGCGCCCGGACCGTGTTCTGGAACGGGCCGATGGGCGTGTTCGAGGTCGCGCCGTTCGCCGCCGGCACCCGGCGGGTGGCCGAGGCGGTCGCGGCGTGTTCGGGGTTCACGGTCGTCGGCGGCGGCGACTCGGCCGCGGCCATCGGCCAGCTCGGCCTGGATGAGGCCGCGTTCTCGCACATCTCCACGGGCGGCGGGGCGTCGCTGGAGTACCTGGAGGGCCGTACGCTTCCCGGCATTGCGGTGTTGGAGGACGCGTGAGCGGCACCCGTCGCCCGCTGGTCGCGGGCAACTGGAAGATGAACCTCACCCACCTCGAGGCGATCGCGCTCGTGCAGAAGATCGCGTTCAGCCTCAAGGAACCGGAGCTGGAGGCGGCCGAGGTCGTCGTGCTGCCCGCGTACGTCGCGCTGCGCAGCGTCCAGACCCTGATCGACGGCGACCGGCTGCTGCTCGGCTACGGCGCCCAGGATCTGTCCCCGTACCCGTCCGGCGCCTACACCGGCGACGTCAGCGGGAACATGCTCGCCAGGCTCGGCTGCACGTACGTGGTGGTCGGGCACTCGGAGCGGCGCCAGTACCACCACGAGGACGACGCGCTGGTCAACGCGAAGGTCACGGCGGCGTTCGAACACGAGCTGACGCCGATCCTCTGCCTCGGCGAGACGCTGCCCGTGCGGGAGGCCGGCGAGCACTGGCCGCACTGCCGGTCCCAGCTCGACGCGGCCCTGGACGGGGTCACCGCCGCGCGGGCGCGGACGCTGGTGATCGCCTACGAGCCGGTGTGGGCGATCGGCACCGGGCAGGTGGCGACCCCCGAGGACGCGCAGGAGGTGTGCGGCGAGCTGCGCACCCGGCTGGCCGAGCTGTATTCGGGTGACCTCGCCGACGGGGTCCGCATCCTGTACGGCGGCTCGGTGAAGGCGAGCAGCGCCGAAGGCATCTTCGCAAGGCCGGACATCGACGGGGCGCTGGTCGGCGGCGCGAGCCTGGACGGGGACGAGTTCGCCCAGATCTGCAGATCAGCCGTCCCCTCGAGGTGAAGGCGCGGACGGGTGTCGTCGCCGCGCTGGTCGCGGTGGCGCTGGCCGGGTGCACGGAGGCGCCGCAGACCGTCGACCCGGCGGGCGTGCCGGGCCTGGACATGGGCTCGTCGTCCGTGCGCAATCCGTCCACGATGGAGGGTGGCACGCTCCGGCTGGTCACCGGCGGGGTGGACAGCCTCGACCCGCAGCGGTCCTACGCGCCGGGTGTCTGGAACATCATGCGGCTCTACACCCGGCAGCTGGTGACGTTCGCGCCGGCGCCGGGCGAGGCGGGCACCCGGCTGGTGCCCGACCTCGCGACCGGCCTCGGCAAGACCGCCGACGGCGGCCGGACCTGGACCTACCGGCTACGCGCCGGGCTGCGCTGGGAGGACGGCCGCGCGGTCACCTCCAAGCAGATCAAGTACGGCATCGAGCGGCTGTTCGCCTCCGACGTGATCACCGGCGGGCCGACCTGGGCCGTCGGCCTGCTGGACGACCGGTCGGCGCCGTACGACGGCCCGTACCGGGACCGCACACCGGACCAGATGGGGCTACGCAGCATCCGCACGCCGGACGACCGGACGATCGTGTTCCGGCTGGTGCGCCCGTTCGCGGACTGGGACCGGGTGATGGCGCTGCCGGCCAGCAGCCCGGTGTCGCCGGTCCGGGACCGCGGGCCGAGGTACGCCAGCCGCCCGGTGTCCAGCGGCCCGTACCGCATCGTGGAGACGACCCGGCGCGGCGTGATCGTGTTCACCCGCAACAAGCACTGGCGCCGGTCGGCCGACCCGGTCCGGCGTGCCCTGCCCGACCGGATCGAGCTGGCCACCGGGATCCTGCCGGCCGAGCGGGACCGGCGGGTGCTCGCCGGCCAGGCGGACGCCGACGTCAGCGGCAGCGGGCTGCAGCCGGATGCCGCGGCTCGGGTGCTCGCCGACCCGGCGCTTGCAGAGCGCGCCGACAACCCGAGCACCGGCACCCTCCGGTTCGTCGCGATGCCGGCGAGCGTGCCGCCGCTGGACAACGTGCACTGCCGGCGGGCGGTGCAGTACGCGCTGGACAAGGTGGCGGTGAAGGAAGCGCTCGGCGGCGGCTTCGCAGCCTCGCTGGCCACCACGATCTGGCCGCGCGGGCTGCCCGGATACCCGGCGTCGGCACCGTACCCCGGCGGGGAGGGCAACCGGGGCGACGTCGACGCGGCTCGCATCGAGCTGGGCCGCTGCGGCCGGCCGGCCGGCTTCGCGACCACCCTGGCCGCCGTCGACGACGGGCGCGGCCTCGTCGCCGCCGAGGCGGTCGCCCGCTCGCTGGCCCGGGTGGGCATCCGGGCCGCCGTGGCCCGGCACCCCCGCCGCGCGTTCCTGTCCACAGTGGCCGGATCGCCGGCCGCGGTGAAGCGGGACCGGCTGGGCCTGGTGGTCTCGGAGTGGGCGGCCGACTTCCCGTCCCCGTACGCGTTCCTGGTGCCGCTCGTGGACGGCCGGTCGATCCGCGCCAAGGGCAGCCCGAACGTGGCGGGCGTCTCCAGCGACGCCGTCGAGCGCGCCATCGACGACGCGGCGGGCACCCGGGACCCGGTCCAGGCCACCGCGGCCTGGCGCGAGGTGGAGCGCCTGGCCATGGCCGACGCCTCCTACGCCCCGCTGGTGGAGGACCGCGCGCTGCTCGTCTGCTCCCAGCGGGTACGCAACGCGTACGTGCACTCCGCCTACCGCGGCTATGACGTCATCTCGCTCGGGGTAGCCTGAGGCGTCCGACGAGAGAAGGCGCCCGGCGACGATGATCCTGTTCCTGTCCATCCTGCTCATCCTGACGAGCACCGTGCTCGTCGTGCTCGTCCTGCTGCACCGCGGAAAGGGCGGGGGACTGTCGTCGATGTTCGGCGGGTCGATGTCGTCGTCGCTGTCGGGGTCGTCGGTGGTGGAGAAGAACCTCGACCGGCTCACCATCCTCACCGGCCTGGTGTGGACGGTCTGCATTGTCGGCCTGGGCCTACTACTGAAGGCCGGCTAAACCCGGTGGGACGCTGGCCAGATCTACCCGCTGCGGGCGGCGCGGGTTCGTAGACTACGTTCGGCCCACCGTCGGAGGAGAGCAGGCACAGTGGCAGGTGGCAGCGCCATCCGGGGCAGCAGAGTCGGAGCTGGCCCCATGGGGGAGGCCGAGCGGGGCGAATCGGTGCCGCGCCGGCGCATTTCGTTCTGGTGTGCCAACGGGCACGAGACGCGGCCGGCATTCGCCGAGGAGGCGTCCGTGCCGGACAGCTGGGACTGCCCGCGTTGCGGCTTCCCGGCCGGCAGGGAGCGGGAGCGCCCGCCGGCGCCGCCGCGGAACGAGCCGTACAAGACCCATCTGGCCTACGTGCGAGAGCGGCGCAGCGACGAGGACGGCGACGCCATCCTGGAAGAGGCGCTGGCCAAGCTCCGCCACTACCGCGGCGACTAGCCGCGTCCAGACGCCGACCGGCGGCGTTCTCGTCGTCG
>JBKOXW010000120.1:0-8166 GCA_046744115.1 Actinomycetota bacterium
GCGGCGGGCGGTGCGCGGGTGCTGGCGGTGGATGTGCAGCCGCACCGGGCTGGGCTGGTGGCGGCGGCGACGGCCGGCCTGCCGGTCGATGTGGTGGTCGCGGATGGCACCGCGCCGGCGTGGGCGGCGGCGTCGTTCGATCGGGTGCTGGTCGACGCGCCGTGCAGCGGCCTTGGTGCGCTCCGGCGCCGGCCGGAGGCGCGCTGGCGACGGCGGCCGGAGGATCTCCCGGCGCTGACCCGGCTGCAGCGGGCGCTGCTGCACACCGCGGTCGAGTCCGCGCGGCCCGGTGCCGTGGTGGCGTACGTGACCTGCTCGCCGCACCCGGCGGAGACCCTGGCGGTGGTCGCCGAGGCGGTCCGCCGGGAGCCCGTCGAGCAGCTCGACGCGCGGCCGCTGTTCGCCGGCGTTCCGGACCTGGGCGCCGGCCCACACGTGCAGCTCTGGCCGCACCGGCACGGCACCGACGCGATGTTCGCCGCGCTGCTCCGCCGCATTCGCTGACCCGGATGTGGCCGCAGGACCTCCGACCGGCCGCAGGGGAGTGCTGCGGGACCTAGACTGCCCGGTCGTGGAAGGACCGGCCGGCGGGCCGACGCCGCTGATCGCACCGAGCCTGCTGGCGGCCGACTTCGCCCGGCTCGCTGACGAGGCGGCCGCCGTACCGAACGCGGACTGGCTGCACGTCGACGTCATGGACAACCACTTCGTGCCGAACCTCACGATCGGTCTGCCCGTGGTGGAGGCGCTGCGCGCGGCCACCGACCTGCCGCTGGACTGCCACCTGATGATCGACGACCCGGACCGGTGGGCACCGCCGTACGCCGAGGCCGGCGCCCGCAACGTCACCGTGCACGTCGAGGCGGCGCAGGACCCGGTGAGGCTGGCCCGGACGCTGCGCTCGGCGGGCTCGCTGGCGGGCCTCGCGGTCAAGCCGGGCACGCCGGTGGAGCCGTACCTCGACGTGCTCCGGGAGTACGACACGCTGCTCGTGATGACGGTCGAGCCGGGCTTCGGCGGCCAGGAGTTCATCGCCGAAGTGCTGCCCAAGGTGCGGCTGGCGCGCAACCGCGTCGAGTCCGGGCACCTGCGGCTGTTCGTCGAGGTGGACGGCGGCATCAACGCCGAGACCATCGTGGCCGCGGCGCAGGCGGGCGCGGACGTGTTCGTGGCCGGCTCGGCGGTGTACGCGGCCGACGACCCGGCTCGGGCGGTGAACGCGCTGCGCGCGCAGGCCCGCCGGTTGATGTCGGGACCGCGCCCGGACATGCGCTGACCGGCCAACCGGTCCCATGCCGCGGGCGTCTTCCCTGTCGGAGCGCCGTTGCGGGGCGGCGATGGGAGGCCGGCATGGCACCGAAGGGAAGGTTCGCCGAGACTGTCCTGGCGGCGCTGATGATCGCGTCGATGGCGGCCGGGTGCTCCGACCGTTCGTCCGGCGGCAGCGGTGCCGCACGGCCCGACACGGGACCGGCCACCACCGCGCCCGCCACGACCGAGCCGTCACCCACCGCGCCGACCGACACCGCGACCCGCCCGGCACAGGCCGCGCTAGGTCGCTGCCACACCGCCGACCTCGCGGCCCGGTTGCGTGGCCTGGACTCCGCCGCAGGCAACCGGTACGCGGCGATCGTGCTCACGAACCGGTCCACCCGGACCTGCCGGATCTACGGCTACGGCGGCATCGGGCTGCTGGACGCGAACCGGCGGCCGGTGCCGACCCGGCAGGTCCGCGACCCGGCCGCGCCACCGCGGTTGATCACGCTGGCCCCGGGCGCGAGCGTGTACTCCCGGCTGCACTGGGGCGCCGTCCCGGCCATCGGCGACAACCAGACCGGCCCCTGCCAGCCGCAGGCCCGCTACCTGCTCGTCACCCCGCCGGACGAGACGCGGTCGATCACCGTGCGCTGGCCGTTCGACCTGGTCTGCCAGCGCGGTCGGATCGACCAGACCGCCTACGCCGCGGGCACCGGTCCGGCGTCATAGGCTCGAGGCCGACGGAGCTCTGCTCCCGGCCCGAGGGAGGCGAGTGGACCGCGCCGCGGTGGAGACGGCCGCGATGCGGCGCGCGCTCGCCCTCGGCGCGCAGGCGGCCGGTTCGACCAGCCCCAACCCGCCGGTGGGCGCGGTCGTCCTGGACCGGGCCGGCACCGTGGTCGGAGAGGGCCACAGCCTGCCGGCTGGGCAGGCACACGCCGAGGTGGTGGCCCTGACAGCGGCCGGAGATCGCGCCAGGCACGGCACCGCCGTCGTCACCCTGGAGCCGTGCAACCACACCGGCCGGACCCCGCCGTGCGTGGACGCGTTGCGCGCCGCCGGCGTGGCCCGGGTGGTGTACGCGGTCGCCGATCCCGACCCGGCCGCCGCCGGTGGCGCCGACCGGCTGCGCGCCGCCGGCGTGGACGTCACGGCTGGCCTGCTCGCTGGCGAGGCGGCCCGCGGCGCGCTGGAGCCGTGGCTGTTCGCGCAGCGGCACGGCCGTCCGTTCGTCACCTGGAAGTACGCCGCCACCCTCGACGGCCGGGTGGCGGCCGCGGACCGTACCAGCCGGTGGATCACCGGGCCCGAGGCGCGCGCCGACGTGCACCGGCTGCGTGCGACCGTGGACGCGGTCGTCGTCGGCTCCGGGACGGTCCTCGCCGACGACCCGCGGCTGACCGTGCGCGGCCCAGGCGACACTCTGGCCGAACGCCAGCCGCTGCGCGTCGTGCTCGACCGGTCCGGCCGAACACCGGCCACTGCCAGGGTCCGAGACCACATCGCCGAGACCCTCGTCCTCACCGACCCAGAGCCGCCCGCCGCCCTCGCCCGCCTGCACGCTCGCGGCGCGCGACACGTGCTGCTGGAGGGCGGCCCCACGGTCGCCGCGGCGTTCGTCGCGGCCGGCTGCATCGACCGGGTGATCGGCTACGTCGCGCCGGCGCTGCTCGGTGCTGGGCCGCCCGTGCTGGCCGCGTTCGGCGCCGGCACCATGAGCGAGGCGGTCCGGCTGCGGATCGACGAGGTGACGACGATCGGCGCGGACGTCCGGATCACGGCCCGTCCGGCCGCGAGCGAGGGGTAGGGCCAGCGTGTTCACCGGCATCGTGGAGGAGCTCGGCGAGGTCACCGACGTCGAGGACCTGGGCAGCGCGGCGCGGGTGACCGTGCGCGGCCCCACGGTGGTCGCCGACGCCGGGTCCGGCGACTCCATCGCGGTGAACGGCGTCTGCCTGACCGTCGTCTCCGCCGACCCGGCGACCGGCGCGATCGGCGTCGACGTGATGAAGGAGACGCTCGACCGGTCCTCGCTCGGGGCGCTGCGGCCGGGCGATCCGGTGAACCTGGAGCGCCCCGTCACGCTGGCCACCCGCCTCGGCGGGCATCTGGTGCAGGGCCACGTCGACGGCGTCGGCCGCATCGTCGACCGGTCGCCCGACGAGCACTGGGACCGGGTCCGCATCGCGCTGCCGGCCGGACTGTCCCGGTACATCGTGGCGAAGGGGTCGATCACGGTGGACGGGGTCAGCCTAACCGTCGTCGAGGTGACGGCCACGGAGTTCACGGTGGCGCTGATCCCGACCACGCTCGCCCACACCACGCTCGGCCGCCGGGCGGTGGGCGACCCGGTCAACCTCGAGGTCGACGTGCTGGCGAAGTACGTGGAGAAGCTGCTGACCCGGTGACGCCGGACACGGACGTGCCCACCGGCCGATCGCCATGTCAGACTGGACGCGCAACACCTACACGCGCTCCGGGGTCGGTGAAACTCCGAGCCGGCGGTGACAGTCCGCGACCCGCTCGCAGCCAGCGTGCGGTGGACCCGGTGGAACTCCGGGACCGACGGTGACAGTCCGGATGGGAGGCAGCGCGCGGGTCGGCCCGGCCGTCCCTGCACCCCTGTCGTCCCGCCCGGCGCGCGGGGCTACGAGAGGGGCGCACCGGATGAGCACGCCGTACCAGGCCGGAGATCCGCGGTTCGACTCGATCGAGCAGGCCGTCGCCGAGATCGCGGCCGGTCGCCCGGTGATCGTCGTCGACGACGCCGACCGGGAGAACGAGGGCGACCTCATCTTCGCCGCCGAGATGGCCACGCCCGAGCTGCTCGCGTTCATGATCCGGTACACGAGCGGGGTCATCTGCGTGCCGATGGAGGGCGCGGCCCTGGACCGGCTGCAGCTTCCGATGATGACCCAGCACAACACCGAGCGGATGCGCACCGCGTACACGGTGAGCGTGGACGCCAGGGACGGCATCAGCACCGGCATCAGCGCCGCCGACCGCGCCCGCACGATCAGGATGCTGGCCGACCCGCAGACCACGGCGCACGATCTGACCCGGCCCGGGCACGTCTTCCCGCTGCGCTACGTCGAGGGCGGCGTGCTGCGGCGGACCGGGCACACCGAGGCCAGCGTCGACCTGGCCAGGATGGCCGGCCTGCGGCCGGCCGGGGCGATCTGCGAGATCGTCAACGACGACGGCACCATGAAGCGGCTTCCGCAGCTCGCCGAGTTCGCCGCCGAGCACGGGCTGACCCTGATCTCGATCGCGGACCTGATCGCGTACCGCCGACGGCGGGAGAAGCAGGTGGAGAAGGTCGCCGAGGCGCGCATCCCGACCCGGCACGGCGAGTTCCGCGCGGTCGGGTATAGGTCCACCATGGACCGTCGCGAGCACATCGCGCTGGTCGCCGGGGACCTCGGCGACGGCGCCGACGTGCTCGTCCGGGTGCACTCCGAGTGCCTCACCGGCGACGTGTTCGGCTCCCTGCGCTGCGACTGCGGCCCGCAGCTGGACGCCGCGCTGGAGGCGGTCGGCCGGGAGGGCCGCGGCGTGGTGCTGTACGTGCGCGGGCACGAGGGCCGCGGCATCGGCCTGCTGCACAAGCTGCAGGCCTACCAGCTGCAGGACGGCGGCGAGGACACCGTGGAGGCGAACCTGAGCCTCGGCCTGCCGGCCGACGCCCGCGACTACGGCACCGGCGCGCAGATCCTGGTCGACCTGGGCGTGCGCACGATGCGGCTGCTGACGAACAACCCGGCCAAGCGCGCCGGCCTGGAGGGGTACGGGCTGCAGATCGTGGGCCGGGTCCCGCTGCCGGTGCACGCCAACCCGGAGAACCTCCGCTACCTCGCCACCAAGCGCGACCGGCTCGGCCACGACCTGCCGCTCACGGACGGCCCGCTTGTGGGCGACTCTGCGCCGGCGTCGGAGGCCGTCCGGTGAGCGGACAGGGCCGGCCCGCCCTCAGCACCGTCGACGCGGGCGGCGTGCGCCTCGGCATCGTGGCCACCCGATGGCACGCGGACATCGCCGACGCCCTGCTCGACCGGGCCGTCACCGCGGCGAAGGAGTGCGCAGTGGCCGACCCCGTCGTGGTCCGCGTGGCCGGCGCCGTCGAGCTGCCCGTCGTCGTGCAGGAGCTGGCTCGCCGTACCGACGCAGTCGTCGCCCTCGGCGTGGTGATCCGCGGCGGCACGCCGCACTTCGAGTACGTCTGCGACGCGGTCACCGCCGGCCTCACCCGGGTCGCGCTGGACGAGCGCACCCCGGTCGGCAACGGCGTGCTGACCTGTGACACCGTGGAGCAGGCTCTCGATCGGGCCGGCGGCCCGGGCAGCCGCGAGGACAAGGGGTGGGAGGCGACGGTGGCGGCGCTGGACAGCGCGCTCGTGCTGCGCGGACTGCGACATCCGCCGGCGTGACCCCGCCGACCGTCCGCCGCCGCGAAAGGGCAAACCCCGCCATGCTCACCCTCGTCCTGCCGAAGGGATCGCTGGAGAAGGCGACCCTCGACCTCTTCGACGCCGCCGACCTGGCCGTGCGGCGCGGCTCCGAGCGGGACTACCACGCCTCCGTCGACGACCCGCGGATCGACCGGGTGCGGTTCCTGCGCCCGCAGGAGATCCCGCAGTACGTCGAGCAGGGCCTGTTCGACCTCGGCATCACCGGCCGGGACTGGATCACCGAGACCGGCGCCGACGTGGTCTCCCTCGGCGAGCTGCACTACAGCAAGGCCACCAGCAGCCCGGTGCGGGTGGTGCTCGCGGTGCCGAAGGACGCGCCCTGGGCGACGGTCGCCGACCTGCCCGAGGGCGTCCGGATCTCGACCGAGTTCCCGGCCCTGACCCGCCGCTTCCTGGACCAGCACGGGGTCAAGGCCGTCGTGGTGCCCTCGTACGGGGCGACCGAGGCGAAGGTGCCCGACATCGTCGACGCGATCGTCGACCTCACCGAGACCGGCTCGTCGCTGCGCAAGAACGGGCTGCGCATCCTCGACACGCTGCTGACCAGCTACACGGAGTTGGTGGCGCACCGGGAGGCGTACGAGGATGCGGCGAAGCGGGCCGCGATGGAGGACGTGGGGCTGCTGCTCCGCGGCGCGATCCGGGCCCGCCAGCACGTCCTGGTCAAGCTGAACGTGGCGACCGCCGACCTGGACCCCGTGCTCGCCGTCATGCCCGCCGCCACCTCGCCGACGCTGATGCCGCTGGCCACCGGCGAGCACTCGGCGGTGGAGGCGGTAGTGCCGAAGGCGGTGGTCAACACGCTGATCCCGGCGCTGAAGTCGGCGGGGGCGTTCGACATCCTCGAGCTGCCGATCAGCAAGATCGTCAACTAGGCACCCCAGGTGCGCTGGGCACGCGCTCGGCGAGCGCGGCGAGCGCGGCGGTGAAGCACTCGACCGGCGGGGTGACCAGGCCGGCACCGACCTGCCCGGTGCCGGCGGCCCGGCCCGCGATCCCGGTGTTGATCTGCGGCAGGATGCCGGTCCGGGCGACGGCGAGCACGTCGATGCCGGTGGGTGCGCCGCGGAAGCCAAGCACGGGCAGCGCGAGGCGGGGGTTCTCGGCGAGCGTGATCTCGTACATCCGGCGGGTGGTGGCGAGCGCGGTCGGGACGTCGCCCCCGACGAACGCGACGATCGCCGGCGCGGCGGCCATGCTGAACCCGCCCAGCCCCCAGGTCTCGGTGATGGCCGAGTCGCCGATGTCGGGGTTGGCGTCGGCCGGGCCGTAGCCGCCGAGGAACAGCCCGTCCGGCACCGGTGCCGGCCCGGTGAACCACGCGTCGCCGGTGCCGGCCGTCTGGATGCCGAACTCGGTGCCGTTGCGGGCCATCGCCACGACCACCGTCGACCCCGGCACGCCGCGGGCGGCGTCGGTGGCCAGCTTGGCGGCCGGCATGACGAGGTTGAGGGCGAAGTGGTCGTTGCCGCCGACGAACCGGGCGACCGCGGCGGCGTTGGTCGCCGGCAGCCCCGACTCGACCAGGTCCGGCAGCAGCTCGCGAAGCAGCAGCAGGGTGCCGGCCCGGTTGCGGTTGTGCCCCTCGTCGCCCATCTGCAGCATCTGCGCGACGATCGCGGTCACGTCGACCGGCCCGTGCCGCCGCAGCGCCGCCCGTAGCGCGGGGCCGAGGACGGCGGACATCCAGCGCAGCCGCTCGATCACCTCGGCGTCGTAGGCGCCGTAGCGCAGGACCTTGCCGAGGCCCTCGTTGAGCGAGCAGTACGCGGTGCCGCCGTGGGTCGGGTCGCGCAGCTCGTACACCGACATGGACGGCGAGATCACCCCCGCCATCGGGCCGACCGCGCGGTGGTGGTGGCACGGGTCGAGCTCGATGCCGGCGCCGGCCGCGAGGCGGTGCTCGGCCTCGTCCGGGGTGGTGGCGAGCCCCTCCAGCAGCATCGCTCCGACCAGCGCGCCGCGCAGCGGTCCGGACGCCTCCGCCCACCGGATGGGCGGGCCGGCGTGCAGGAACTGCCCCGGCTCCAGGCCCAGCGCGGTGCCGGCCGGCAAGACGTCGACCAGCTCGGCGCCGGCTGCGAGCATCCGGCCGACCGCGGTCGCGTTCGCGCCGGCCCGGCGCGGGTCGGCGGCAACCGTGGCGATGGTGTCCTCCGTGCCGGGCAGCGGCGGGCGCCAGTCGACCTCGGTGACCGGGCAGCCCTGCGCGCCGACCTCGTCCGCAAGCAACTTCAGTCCCGCGGAGACGACCCGCGGTGGTCCGTCGAGCAGCCCGGCCAGCCCGCCGCCCGCCGTCACGACCGTGCTCCGGAGAGCAGCGCGACGGCGTGCCGGGCGGCCTGCGCGTTGGACAGGAAGACGGCCGCGCCTGCGGTCTGCAGCGCGGCCGCCTGGCGGTCGAGGCCCTGCGGGTCGCCGGCGGTCCCGACAAGCGCGA
>JBKOXW010000095.1:0-10939 GCA_046744115.1 Actinomycetota bacterium
GCGCTGGGGCGCGCGACGCCCCGACCCGCCGCCGCCGGCCCGGGCCAGCCGGGTGCCGCCCCCAGCTGGGGGCAGCCCGGCCAGCCCGGCCAGCCCGGCCAGTACGGCCAGCCAGGCCAGTACGGCCAGCCCGGGCAGTACGGCCAGCCCGGCCAGGCCGGGCAGCCCGGCCAGTACGGCTATCCCGGCCAGGCCCAGCCCGGGCAGGCCGGCCAGCCCGGCCAGTACGGCTATCCCGGCCAGGCCCAGCCCGGCCAGTACGGCCAGCCCGGCCAGTACCGCCAGCCCACCGAGCAGGGTCAGACCGCGGAACCCGGCCAGTACGGCGAGCGCGGCTACGGCCAGTCCGGCTACGGCCAGGGCCAGTCCTCGGGCGCCTACCCGGACCGGTCGCAGGAGGACTACCCGCCGCAGGGCGGATACCAGGGCGGCAACCGCTAAGGGCCCGACAGCCGGGCCCGCCTGCCGCGCGGTCACCCCAGGGCCGCGCCACGGCGGGCTCGATCTGTCCGCGGCGAGAGCCCACGCGCCGAATTTCCCGCCTGGTCCTGCCGACAGTTCGCCGCACCCAAGCCACGGTGGTGCTATCTGCACCGGCCCGACCTCGGTCGGCATCGACTTGGTGCGGCTGCGGTTGCGGAGTTGCGGCCGGCTATCTGGTGGCGAATTTCAGCAGGTCGGCCAGGGTGAACTGGCCCGGCGTGGCGGCCGGGATGCCGCCGTCGGGCTTCCACGTGGGCTGCGTCCGCAGGTAGGACGACGGGTCGCCGATGAGGAGTCCGAGGAGCACCTCGGCCACGATCCGGCCGCCCACCGCGCCCAGCCGCTCGCCGTTGTGGCGTACCTCGGCCTCGCGCAGGATGTAGTACCAGAGCGGGGTGTCCGGGGTCAGCGCCGCCACGTGCTCGGGGGACAGGCCTAGCTGGTCGAGCCCGAGCTCCTGCGTGGTGAGCGGCGCGACGCCCATCCGTTCGGCCACCGCCTGCCCGGTCGGCAGCTGCAGCGCCTTGCCTCGGCGCAGGTTGAGCACCGCCAGGGCATTGCGGCCGGCGTCCAGGCCGGGTGGAAGCCGAAACAGCGGGGTGGCCAGCCGGGTGTTGATGCGTCGGCTCGGTTGCGGTGTGGAGCCGTCGATCGAGACGAACAGGCCCCAATCGATGGTCCACGCCGCGGGCAGCCGGCGGAATCCACCGAGATGGCTGAACGGGTCGGGGTTGGGGTCGTCGACGAAGATCGGCACGTCCTGCACGCCGAGGTTGAGGTCGTAGGTCGGGCGGATCATCGAGTGGCCGAAGCGGAACGCCGCGACGGAGAACTCCACCGGCATGAACGGCTCGTTCTCCCAGCTGTAGAACTCGAGTTCGATGGTCGGGCCGCCCGCCGAGCCCTCGTCCTTCAGGATGCTGCCGACGACGTCCGCACCACATATCCGGGGCAGGAAGTCGTGTACCACCATCCACTGGTAGTGCCATCGCACCCGGCGCTGCGCCTCCTCGAACAGGGCGCGGCCGGTCAGTCCGCGGGCCATCTTGACTCGGTCGACCACCCGGTCGTGCAGCTTGATGAAGGCCAGCTGCAGCTGGGAGACGATGATGTTCTCGTCGTTGCGGGGATCGCCGATGAGTGCCCGGCCCTGCTCGTTGCGGGGCAGGTCCTGCCGGGTGAGCGGGGTGCCGTCCTGGTCGGCGCCGGGGTTGCGCCCGGCGAGCAGCTTAATGCCGCGGAACTGCGCGTCCGCCCAGTCGTACAGATAAGGGCTGTCGGCCGGCCCACGGCCGTACAGCGAGTCCAGGTCGTAGCGGGGCGTGCGGAAGTCGGTCAGCGCGTCCGGGTCGTTGAACCGCTGCAGCTGCGAGGTCGGGTCGAAGGTGATGTCGTGATCGATGAACTGGCCCAGATACGTGTAGCCGACAGGGATCTTGGGATTGTCGGCGGGCACGCGCGGCTGCTCCTGCATCCTCAGGCCGAGCTGGATCAGGGCATTCCGATCGTGAGCGACGAACGGCAGGTTGCGGAACATCCGCCCGAACGGCCCTCGTAGAGCGCCGAGCGTGGCACCGCGCCAAGGCCCCGCGGCTCGGCCGCCCCGTGCATGGTGAAGCCCTCGGACGAGCGATCCTGCTGTCCGGTCTCGTCAACGAGGTCACCGGGCACGGGCTGCCCCCTCAGCGGATTGGCCCCCAGCCTAGGACCGCGCCCTCGGACTCGCAGCGCTTCCTACCGGTGTGCGGCGCAGGCCGGCGCGTCGAGCGTCGTGCCAGGCTGCCGATCGCTCACACCACCGGGTGCCGTCTCAGCCACGTCAACACCCAGAACCGACAATCCCAGCGAGGCGACGTGAAGAGCACCCGCGCCGGCCGTGATGGGCTGAACCCAGCCGTCGGAAGGTGGGGGTGCCGGCGAAGGTCGGGCGGTGAGCTGGCGGCCGAACGATGAGCGGTCAGCTCAGCCGGCCCTCCCGGGCGACGACTCGGCCGGCCTTGAGGACGAGGTCACGGACCGGCCGGGTCACCACGGCCGCTGCGGGGGTGTCGGCGGCCAGGACGACCAAGTCGGCCGGAGCGCCCGGCCCCAGCCCGTAGGACTCCAGGCCGAGCGCGTGGGCCCCGCCGTGAGTCGCCGCCTCCAAGGCGATCTCGATGTCCTCGTCTCGCCGGAAGGTGCTGCGGTAGGCCACGTGCATGGCCCGCTCCAGCATGTCGCCGGTTCCATACGGGCTCCATAGATCCCGGATGTCGTCATGGCCGCAGGCGATGTTGACCCCAGCGGCGCGCAGCCTCTTGATCGGCGGCACCGGGAAGTCGAAGACCGCGGCCGTGGTCAACGTGATCCCGGCTTCGGCGAGCCCTGCGGCCAGCCGGTCCTGATAGACCGTGTCGACCTGGCCGAACGCGTAGGCGTGGCTGACGGTCACCTTGCCGCCCAGGCCGGTGGCCCGGGTGCGCTCGATGATCAGCTCCAGCTCGAAGGCGCCGAGCATACCGCCGTCGTGCAGGTGGATGTCGATGCCGGCGGCGTGCCGCTCCGCGAGGCCGAAGACGACGTCGAGATGGCGGACCGGATCTCGATCCATGCCCGCGGGATCGATCCCGCCGATGGTCTCCACACCAAGCTTGAGGGCTTCGTCCAGCAACTTGGCGGTGCCTGGGTTGCCCAGGATGCCGCTTTGCGGGAAGGCGACCTGCTCGACCGTGATCCGCCCGTCCAGCCGCCGTACGGCCTCGCGCACGGCCTCGACCCCGTCCAGTCCGGCCCCCGCATAGACGTCGGTGTGCGTACGAACATACGAGGTGCCCGCGGTGACCATCCGCTCCAGCAACGCCGCTGCGTTGTCGGCGTTCGGCAGGCCCAGCTCGCCGCGTCGCTGGCGTTCGTTGTCGATCCGGTCGGCGAGCGCGTCGCCGGCCGTGTGCGGTTCCCACGCCCGGCCGTACAGCGTCTTGTCCAGGTGGCAGTGCGCCTCGACCAGGCCGGGCAGCACCAGCCGGCCCGAGATGTCGAAGACCTCGGCGCCGGGAGCGTCGATGCCCGGCTCTATCCGAGCGATCACGCCGCCGCGGACCAGAACATCGGACGGCCCAGCGACGCGCCACGGCCTGCCACCACGCAGCAGCAACTCGGACATGTACACCTCCTGGCTCGCGCGGCGAGCCGGCCCAAGAAGCAGCGTACGTTCATGATTCGTCCGGACGAGCCGCCGGCCGGCCGAGTTGGTATCCATGCCCGCCGTCACCGTACGGAGCCGGATGCTCTGCTTGGCGGGACGTGGAACGTGCTGGCAATCCAGGCATTGGCTGGCCGCCCTGTCGCTTTGGCCACGTTAAACAACGGCCAGTCCATGCAGAGGAGACCATGACCGAGACCACCGTGAGCGACGCCGTCGAGAGCGAATCAGCGGACGCCACCTGACGGATAGGAGCGGGGACCATGGGGCTATCAAACGGTCATACGCGGTTGCGCTGGTCAGCGGATTGACGGTGCTTGGTGTGGGCGCTGGCGTAGGTCCAGCAGCGGCCGAGCCGGTCGAGCACGAGCACTTCCACGAGGTTAGCAGTGAGGTGATCGAGGACTTCTGCGGTGACCTGACCGTCCGAGTCGACGATGACGTCCAAGGGACGTTCCTGTTTAACCTGCACGGACCCGACGGGCTCGGCTATGCGCTGGAGCACACCCACGCCACGACCTCGGTCACCAATCTAGCGAACGACAAAACGTTCACGGAGGTCTTCAATATCCTGAACAAGGATCTCAAAGTGACCGACAACGGCGACGGCACCCTCACCATCGTCGCTACTGCATCCGGTTCGCACAAGGTCTACGGGCCGGACGGCCAGCTCCTGTTCATGGAGGCTGGGCAGATCAAGTTTCAGTTCATGGTCGACACTAACGGGACACCCACCGACTTCACCGACGATGAGGCGGTCGAGGATTCCTTCGTGGTGCTCAGGGACTGGACTGGTCACAATGACCTCGAAGGCCGCGACTTCTGCGACGACCTCCACGAGTTCATCGGGTGACGAGGCCGACGTTCCAAGACTGCATAGTTCGGGCTATCCACAATCGACCAAACGGCGCCGTTCCGGTGCATGGTCAGCGTCTGATACGCGTCGTCGAGGCTGACCGTGTATCCACCGCCCACACGTCCGACGAGGCGATGGCGGTGACGCCGAACCCGACATCGAGGTGCCGGCCCAGCTCCTCGACGGTTCGGCAGTCCGCGATCCAGGTTCCGTACTGGGTCAGTCGCAGCAGCCTCCGGGTGATCCCGTCCGGCCCGGTCACCGTGACCTGGGTGACCCGGAAGGGCGGGGTGCGACGAGCGCCACGCTGCCCAGTGTGACCCGCTCGACCGCGCGGAGCAGGCTCAGCACCAGATGAGGGACCGCCCTACACCGTCACCACCACCAGCAACCTGGTCGAGCACTCGACCATCTTCGCCGACGGCCGGGAGCACTTCACCTTCACCCAGACCGGCACCGCCGTCGGCGTGCCGTTGGACGACCCGAGTCTGCCGAGCTTCACCGCCAAGTTCACGGTCTGGGGAGGCTTCAACGCCAACGGCCAGACGGTGAACGGCACGTTCACGTTCAACGTCCGGGGGACGCTCTCGGACGGTTCGACGTTCAGCAACCACGTTATCGATCACTTCAACGTCCGGCCCGACGGCACGGTCAACACGTTCTTCCACTGCCACTAGACCCTCCGGGAGGGTTCGCCCCGCCAGCTCCCGCGCCGCGCTGGCGGAGGCGGCCATAAAACTAGGCGCAGGCGCTTGCGTGGCGGCAGTACCGCGTGCCGCTCAGGTTCGGGGGTTCGAGCGGGCAACGATGCGGGGGCAACGATGCGGAGCGCCCTCGCCGACCAGCAGCCTGCCGTTCCCACTCACCCCAACCCAGCTCGCCCGGGTCCGCGGCGCCCGCCCCGCCGGACCGTGACTCCACTTGACGGGTTACACGTGCACAGGCTGCCCGGCTACGGGCCGTCACGGCGCGATCGGACGAGAAGGCGCGAGCGTCCGCTTCTGCCGAATTGAGTGCACAGTTCAGTCGTTCGGTCGGCGAGCCTGCTTCACCTCGCGTGCAACTGCCCACGCGTCCGCCACCGGACCCAAGTGCCCGAGCTTGTCGGGGTTGACCACCGAGCGGATCGTTTGGATCCGCCCGCCGAGCACGTCGAGCGTCAACGTGCCGGCCACCTTGCCGTGCCGATCGCGAAGAATCGCGCCCGGCTGGCCGTTCACCTCGCGTGGCTCCACTCTCGCGTCGATCCGGGCGAGCAACGGGAAGATCGAGGCGAGCACGCGGGCCACGTTGTCGGCACCGATCACGCTCCTGGCAAGCGCGGGCGCCTTGCCTCCCCCATCCCCGACCATCTGGACGTCGGCAGCGAGCAACTCCCTCAGTCCGTCGATGTCGCCATCCCGGAGCGCATCGAAGAACCGCGCCGCCAGCTCCTCGCGTTCCCGGCGGTCCGCCTCGAACCGAGGGCGCCCGACGTCCATGTGGCGTCGCGCCCGGACCGCGAGCTGGCGGCACGCCGCCTCCGAACGCCCGACGGCGACTGCGACCTCCGGAAAGCCGAAACCGAACACCTCCCGCAACACGAAGACCGCCCGTTCGAGCGGGGTCAGCCGCTCGAGCAGCAACAGGGCCGCCATCGACACCGAATCCGCCAGCTCCGCCGACCTCGCCGGATCCTCATAGGGGTCGGTGAGCAGCGGCTCGGGGAACCACTGCCCGACGTACTTCTCCCGCCGGACGCGCGCCGAGCGCAGCACGTCGATCGAGACCCGCGTGACCACGGCTGAGAGGAACGCCTTGGTCGACGTGGGCTGTGTCGAGGAGGACTCGTAGCGCAGCCAGGTTTCCTGGACCGCGTCCTCGGCCTCGGCCACGCTGCCAAGGATCCGGTAGGCGATCGCGAACAGGAGCGGCCGCAGCTCCTCGAACTCCTCGCCCCGGGTCATGCGAGTTCTTTCTTGAAACCCTGCCGCCACGAGGGATAGCGCAGCTCCCAGCCGAGCTCCCGCTTGGCCTTGGCGTTGGAGAAGCCACGCCCCTCGGTCATCATGCCCACGACCATCTCGCCGGCCAGCAGCCGGGCCAGCCATGCGGGGATCCGCCGCGGCGGTTTGGCCCCGGCGCACTCCGCGAGATAGGGCAGCCACTCGCTGGCCGGTGCCGGCTCGTCATCGACGATGTTGAACACGCCCTTCGCCTTCTGCTCCACCGCCAGGACGGTAGCGCTCGCCGCGTCGTCGAGATGCACCCAGGAGACGTAGCCGGTGCCACCACCGACGAGCGGGAACAGCCGCTTCCGCACGAGCTTGACCTGGTCGTCGTTGGCGCCCGGCCCGTAGAACCCGCCGTAGCGCAGGACCGCGCCGCCAGCCCTGACGACCACGTTCTCGAGGTGGTTGATCGCCTTCGTCCCCTCTATCATCTCCAGCGGGTCCTCCTCGGTCTTGACCCATCCGCCCTTGCGGATTCCGTTCATGCTGGCGTGGCCCTGCGCGACGACGTGGGAGACACCGGTCGCCTCGGCCGCGGCCAGGAGGTGGTCGATCCCTTCGCTGCGGAGCCGGTTGGTGGTGGCGAAGAAGCGGTCAGCTCTCCTCAGGTTGGGCTTGCCGGCGTGCGCCACGGAAAGGCCCGTCATCTGATGCACGATCGCGTCCGGCCGGGCCGCGGCCACCGCCTCGCCCACCGACCCCGCGTCCAGCCCGTCCATCACGACGCCCTCGGCGCCCAACTGCGTCAGCAGCCCCAGCTTGCCCGCGCTCGTCGTCGTCGCCGTCACCTGATGGCCACGGGCCACCAGCTGCGGCACCAGACGACGCCCGATCACCCCGGTCCCGCCTGCCACGAACACTCGCATCACGTCACGCTCCTCATCCGGTACCGGCTCTCGTCACCGAGTCGAGACAGCCCGGCAGCCCGTGACATGGGAGACGGCCCCGCGGACGTTGCCGCGTCGGAACATCATCTGACTCAACGGTAACGCACTCATCTGCCGCGTAGCGCGCGCTTCGGCTGTCGCAGATCAGTTGGCGGACGAATCGCGCATCCGTCGACGGAGGACACTCGACCACGCGAGCTCTAACATCGACACCGACCGGCCACGGATGGTCCCTCAGTTTCCAAGGCGACGTGTCGACCATCAGGTGGCACGGAAGCGTCAGGCATCAGGTGGCACACGACATTGCGGTGCATGACGGGATTGACTGTGTGCGATCCAAGCCCGCAGTCAAGAAACACATCATGACAATTGACCTTACCCGACGAGAGACTATGCTGGTGGGAGCCGCCGCCAGCTGGCAGGGTGGCGGCCTAGTTGCGGTTCCGGAATGGAGGACGCGATGGCTTCGACGGAGTCCGAGGTTAGAGCGCTTTTAGATAGTCAATCCGAGGCTATTCGGATAAAGGACATTGATCGACTCATGTCACTCTATTCTCTAGACATTATCTATTTCGACGTTGTACCTCCTCTCCAATACGCCGGATCTGCTGCGCTCCGGGATAGATTCTTGCAGTGGTTTGATGGCTACCAGGGCCCAATCGGCATGGAAATCCGCGACTTGAATATTTTGGCGAGCGGGGATATCGCGGTCGCATATTGGCTTAGCCGAGCAAGCGGAACCCTGAAGAACGGGCGCGAGGTCGGATCCTGGGTACGTGCGACCAGTTGCAGCCAACGGTCAAATCACGGGTGGTTGATTGCGCACGAACACATCTCACTGCCCGTTGATTTTGCGAGCGGGAGTGCGGCCATGGACCTTGTGCCCTAACTAGGGCGACGCCGGCAGCGCGCCCGTGTGCACCCAGCCCTGACCAGGCGTCGGGCCCATGCTCCCGCTCACCGGTGCACCGCCGGTCGTCGGGCTCGGCTGCACATAGGTCAGGTGGCCCGTGGGCAGTCTCCTGTTCTGTTGACGGACGGGAGTGCGTTCGGACACGTGCAGCAGCATGTAGGGGTGGACATCGTGACCCTGGCCGATCGGCCCGATCTCGCCGAGAGCACATTCGGTATCCCGTATGGCCCCGAGGCCGGCGCCTTCATGCAGGGCAACATGGTCGGGCTACTGACCCGCAGGCGCCGCCTGTCGCACCGGTGGGCCGAGTACGTCATCGCCGTCATCGACGACCACGGCATTCCGGTCGCCCGTGGGGTCAGCGTGCCGTTCGCGGCTGACCCCGACGAGCGGGAGCTCTACCCGGCCGGCGGCTGGGACCAGGTCGCGATCTGGGCGGCCGAGGATGCCCTGGACGGCGCCGCCGTCGACACGGTGTGTGCGCTCGAGGTCGCGGTACACCCCGATCATCGGGGGCGCGGCCTGTCCGCCATCGCGCTCGGTGCGCTCAAGGACAACACCCGCGCTCGTGGGTTCACCCGCCTTGTCGCGCCGGTTCGCCCGCCAGCGAAGGCCAACGAGCCCACCACTCCGATGCAGTCTTATCTGGCGCGGACCCGGGAGGATGGCCTCCCCAGCGATCCGTGGCTGCGCATACACGTGCGTCACGGCGGTCAGATCATTGGCGTGGCACCATGCTCCAGCACCATACAAGCGCCGCTGTCGCAGTGGCGTAAGTGGACAGAGATGCCCTTTGACCACGATGGCGAGGTCATCGTGCCCGGAGCGCTGGCGCCGGTCCTGGTGTCCACGCTTCTGGACGTTGCCATCTACGTCGAGCCGAACGTGTGGGTACTCCACGCCATCCTCCGCTGAGCAACCCGGTCGAGCGGCCGGGACTGGCGCGAAGCTGCCGGCCCGGTCCCGCGGCACCTCCAGGTCGACCGCACCGACCTCGGTCAGCAGCGTCTTCGGCGTGCTGCCGTTGCCCAGCCGTGTCCGTGAGGACGGCTGGGCAACGATCACGAGCGACAGCCGGCCCGACAGCTCAGTAGTGCTTCAGGTGAGCAACACCGGGCCCGTCATACCGTCCTACGACATCCCGACCCTCTTCGAGCCGTTCAACCGGTACGCCGCTCAGCGGACCTCCGGCTCGCCGGGCACGGGTCTCGGCTTGTCGATGGTCCGAGCCGTAGCCCACGCACACGACGGCGATGTTCATGCCGAACCCCGCGATGGTGGCGGCCTGATCGTGACGGTCACCCTCCCCGGCAGCGACACGACACCCTGACCGGCGCTCCCGCGCCGGCCCCGTCGATTCCCGGCGCGCCAGCGGTCGGTGTCGGCGCGCCTGCACTCCACTCCGGTAGCCGGCTGCGAGAGTGATTCGTCGTGGCGGGGCTGTCGGGCGGGCTGGGGGCGGAGCCGCACGAGTGGGATGGCTCGTGCAGAGCCGCTCCGCCGCGACCGCGCGGTGCCGGCCGAGCGGCCGGCGCCGCGGGCAGCGCAGACCGGCAGGACATCGCGGTGCCACCAGACGCGGTGCGCTCTCATGGCAGGCCCAGTCCCGCACCGGACAGGGCCGGACGTCCGCGCAACGGTGGCCGGTCGGACCGCGCAGGTCGGCGGGCGGTGCCGGCTGACAGTGACGGTCGGCTGGAGGTGGCCGGGTTCGAGGGGCGGGCGGCGGGGGTCGTCGGCGTCGTTGTCGCGGCGGGCGCCGCGGCGCTGTCCGGGCTGGCGGTGATCGCCTCGGTCGTGCTCGTGGCGTGGGCGGCGGACTCGCGCTCCGGCGCGCCGACGGCCGACGCGCTCCGCGCCGCGGCGGACGCCTGGCTGCTCGCCCATCGCGGCACGCTCAGCGTGCCGGACGGAACCATCGGGCTGACCCCGCTCGGGCTCACGGTGCTGCCGGCCGTGCTCCTGCACCGGGCCGGCGCCTCGCTCGCCCGCGGGCTGAGCGTCGCGGACCTGCGCGCGGCCGGCTGGGCCGCCGGCGGCATGGCCGTGGCATACGGGATCGCCGCTGCCCTCGTCGCCCGGCTCGCCGCCACCCCGGCTGCGTCGGTCGGCGCGATCTCGGCGGGCATCGGAGCCGGCCTACTGGCGCTGCTCGCCGGTGGGGTCGGCGTGATCCGCGGCGGCGACCTGGGCTCCGCGGTGTGGGCGGCGCTGCCGGACGCGGCGCCGGTCGTGGCGAGGGCGGCGGGCGTGGCGATCGCGACCATGGTGGCCACCGGTGCGGGGCTGCTCGCGGGAGCGCTGGCCCTGCACGCCGGCCGGGCCAACGAGCTGACTCGCGCCCTCGATCCGGGCCTGGTCGGCGGCGTCGCGTTGCTGCTCGTCGGCATCCTGCTGGTGCCGAACGCGATCGTGTGGGCGGCCGCCTACGCGATCGGTCCGGGATTCGCGGTCGGCGCGGGCACGAGTGTGTCGCCGTTCGGCGTGACGCTCGGTCCGGTGCCGGCGCTGCCCTTGCTGGCCGCACTGCCGCAGGGGGACAGCGCCCCGCCGGCCGCCCGGCTGGTGCTGGTGGCCCCGCTGCTCGCGGGCGTGCTGGGCGGCGTGCTCGTCGCCGGTGGCCTGCCC